>NZ_JBHUEN010000021.1:0-319835 GCF_042680785.1 Paracoccus pacificus | reverse complement strand
CTTCCTCGGCTTCATTGATATCACGTCCATCCGTCTCTGGATCCGCCATTTGTCAACATGACCTAAACCATATACGAGCTGCTTGCACCCCCGACCTCCGGCCCATCCTTGTTCTATTCGCGAAATGCCACAGTCCAGCAATCGTCCGCAATGTCCGCATTGCGGTAGTTTTTGCGGGATGCAGCGATCGGCGGCTCCCCGCCCGTAAGAAACCCATCAAATATGTGACAAACCGCGCAACCGCATCGAGATCACGTTCGGTCGTCTCAAGGACGGGCGGCGCGTTGCCAGCCGATACGACAGATGCCGAAAGGTCTTCCTCTCGGCAACCGCCATCACCGCAATCATATTGTTCCGGCGATGCAACACGAACGAGTCCTGACCCTGGGGCTCAGGGTTAAAACCAAGGTGGATGGATTTCAGACCTTTGGCACGCGTCAAGCGAGGCAAGACGGCCGGTTCAACAGCCGCCTTCCGGCTTTTGCCAACGGCATGGGCGACCGTTCGTGCCGCCCATGCCGTAACGCTTGACATGCCTCCCGCCCTCGATTGCGCTCATTCGACCTGGGCGATTGCGGCATCCATGCGCTCACGCGCCTTTTTCGGCATCTTCGTGGTCTTGGCCGCATCCAGATTGGTCGGCGCGTCGCCCACCTGAACCAGCGCGACCATGCCCATGGCGAAATGCGGCGTGCATTTCACCCCGTAAAGCCCTTTCTCGGTCACGGCGAGCGTGTATTCCTCGTTGATCTTGCTTTTGAACAGCTCGACGCCCTCGGGCAGGATTTCCTTGATGCTCTCGACGTTATGGCTTTTGTCGGTGGGAATGAAGCGGACGGTGTCGCCTGGCTCGGCTTTCACGAAGGCCGGCTCGAAAACCATCGTGCCGGCGGCGCCCTTGTTGAGCATCTTTACTTCGTGTTCGGCGGCAAGGCCCGCCCCTGCCAGCGCAAGAAGGAAAGCGGGAGCGGCGAGAAGGGTAACGAGTTTCATATCATATCTCCGGTCATGCGGATCGGAACGCCGATCCGTTGCCCAAGGGTTTAACGGGGAATCACCCACCGCACTTTGCGCGATCGCAAACAGTTGGGCGAAGACCGTCGCGATGAACGGTTTTCCGACCTGAGCCGCGCCGCCGTCTCCGGCATTCCGCCGCCGTGCGAGGACACCGGGTCAGTCGTCGGGGTCAGCGATCCGGGCCAGCCCGTCGGCATCGGTGACGGTCAGCTTCTGCCGCCCGCCCTCGACCAGCCCCCGCGTCTCCCACGCGGAAAGAAGCCGCGAAACGGTGTGCAATGTCGTTCCGGTCATCTCGGCGATGTCCTGTCGGGTGATCGGAAAGTCGATGCGGGTTCCGGCTTCCTCGATGCGGCCCGCCTTTTCGACCAGCCGCAGCACGGCATGGGCGACGCGGCGCTCGACCTCTTGTGTCGACATTTCGCGCAGGCGGGTATGCGCCTCATCCAGACGCTGGCCGATGGTCTGCATGGCGTTGATCGCAAGGCGGGGGTTGTTTTCAACCACGGTGTCCCAATCCGTCATCGGCCATGAGATGACAAGCGACTCGACCGCGGCCTTGGCGGTCCCCGGATAATCGGTGCGCGCCAATGCGCGCGCGAAGCCGAACAGATCGCCGGGATGGACCACCCGGACCATGACCTGCTGGCCGTCGGGCGTGACCTGAGTGACCTTCAGCCGGCCGTGGAGCAGAAGGTAGAAGGCAACCGCCTCGGCCCCCTGTTCAAAGACGGTATCGCCCTTCTCGATGCGGCGCGGCGTGGCGCGCATCATCAGGCGCGTCAGCGCCGCCGGCTCCATATGGCGGAACAAGGGAAGATTGCGGACATGAGAAATGTCGATCGCCACGCGGGGGCAGCCTTTACCGTTGGGTTCCCCCTAGGTGCCAAAAAAGCACGGCAAAGCAAAGCTGTTCTTTTCGGCTGGGCGGCCCCTTGCCCGGTTCAGCCCGTTTCGCGCAGCAGGCGGAAGCCGAGATTGGCCGGCGGCACGCCCACCGAACAACCGCCCGATTTCGGATCGCGCACGAAATCGGCGATGGCGGCGCGGTGCAGTCCTTCGGCGATATAGATGCCGCAACTGTCGCTTTCGCGCAGGACGTTTCCGGCCGCGTCGATCTCGCCCCGGCGCAGGCAGGTCGAGGTCCATTCCCAGACCGCTCCGCCGATGTCGCGGACGCCGAGCGAGTTCACATTCAGGCTGCCGACCGGGCGGATCTCGCGATCGAGATCGCGGCTGCGGGCCGCTTCGGCGGCATATTGCGCCAGCCACAGGACCGAGGGGTTATCGGGGTCGCCCTCGACACCCAAGGCGTCGTCACGAAACAGTTCCGCCGCCGCCTGGGCCCATTCGACATCGGTGGGCAGACGCCAGGTCTCGCCGGTCTTTTCGGAAAGCCATGCGGCATAGGCCTGCGCGTCATACCAGTTCACCCCCCTGACCGGCAGGTCGGGATTGTCGGTTGCGTGACCCGGTGGGGTGCAGCCCCCTGCCGCGACGCAGGCGTCCCATTGGCGGTTGCTGACCCCGGTCGCCATGATCTCGACCGGCGCGGCGATCGACACCGTCGCGATCGGCGCATCGGCGGGACGGCCGTCGCGCCGCCAGTCGCCGTCCAAACGGTGGCGGAACGGCGCGGGCTCCAGCCGCACCAACGCGGGGATATCGACGGGCGACGGCGCCGGTTCCGGCTTCAACAGTTGGAAGGCGCCAAACAGCGCGACGACCGCGCCGGTCAGAAGCAGGGATGGAAGTTGCATGATCGGACCGCCTTGCAATAGGGGCCGCCGCGGTTCTGTCGCCGCAACGGCCCGGCTCCGTTTCTTGGGCTATCCGGCCCGGATCACGCGCGATGCGCGGGTCCGGGCCGGCCGGGCTTGGCCGTCAGATCGGGCTGGGGGCGAGGACCTGGGTCATCAGATCGTCGTTCCAGTCGCCCTCGACCACCACATGGCCCGCGGCGCCAAGCTCGAACGCCTCGATCAGGTTGTGGTTCACATAGGCATAAACGCCGGGCTGCTCGAACGTATAGACCATCAGCCCGGCGGTACCGCCCGGAATGAACCAGGTTTCCAGCCCGCGTTCCGGCGGGTTGTTGAACTTGCCGGTCGCCCAGACATAATCGCCATGCCCGCCGATCAGGTGCGGCCGCGTGTCGCGGTTCGCCTGACTGTGGACGAAGGCCACCGTCTCGTCGACTTTCGCCTTCATCGCATTGTCGCCCATCAGCGCCCCGACCGCGCCATTGAACACGACATGGGTCGGGATCAGCGTCCGCATTACCGCAATCGTATCCTCGTAGCTTTCGCCGGGCGTGTCATATTCCTTCCAGTTGCCGGCTTCGTCGCGGGGCACGTAGAAATCCTGCTCGCCGATGTAATAGACCTTGTCATAGGTCACCGCCTCACCATCGCGGCCTTTCAGCCCGTCGCGCGGCAGCACCATGATGGCGCCGTTCATCCCCGAGACCACATGCCAGGCAACCATGCCCGGAGGCGCGCAGTGATAGACGAAGACGCCGGGTTTCGTGGCCTTCCAGCGCAGCACGCATTTCTCGCCCGGATTGATCTGGGTCAGGGCGCCGCCGCCAAGCGCGCCGGTCGAGCTGTGAAAGTCGATATTGTGCATCAGCTCATTGGTTTCGGGGTTGATAAGGGTCAGTTCGACATAATCGCCCTCATGCACCACCATCAGCGGCCCGGGCACAGTGCCGTTGAAGGTCGAGGCCCAATAGGTCGCGCCACTGTCGTCCAGGGTGATCTTCTTCTCCTGAATGGTCATCTGGAACTCGACCACTTTCGGGCCGCCTGTCGCGACCTGTTCGTGCTCATGGACAAAGGGCGGATCGACAAGCTGCACCTGCACGCGCGGCAGGCTGTTGATGTCGGTCGCGGCCACCGGGGTCAGCACCTCCTTGAGGTCTTTCGCGGCATCGGTGGTCTGCGCGGCAGCCTGACGGATCTGCGTCATGGCTCCGGCGATGGCGGCGCCGGCCAGAAGGGTGCGGCGGCTGAAGGGGATGGAGGTCATGGCTGATTCCTTTCATTAAAATCTTTGACTCAGACCCGGTTCTTCTCCGGTTGAGGTGATACTGCCCCATCCGGCCCGGTCCTTCATTGAGCGGGATCAAGCTCGGTCGGCGGAAACCGCCGCTTACTTGCGTCAGCGCAAAGAGCAAAGCGGTTTCCGCCCTATCGCTGAGGCGAAACCGGACGATCTGCCGAAGGAACCGCAGCGATGACCGAATCAAAACGCCCCCGCATCCCGCGCGGGCTGAAACAGGATGGCGCGGCGATCTGGTCCTATGGCTTTCGCCCCTTCTTTCTGGGCGGCGCGATGTGGGCGGTCGCGGCCATGGCGCTGTGGATCGCCGCGCTCGCGCATGGGCTGCCGCTTGGCGGCGGGTTCGGCGCGCCGCTGTGGCACGCGCATGAGATGGTTTTCGGCTTTGCCCCCGCGGTGCTGGCGGGTTTCCTGCTGACCGCGATCCCGAACTGGACCGGCAGCCTGCCGGTCGCGGGCACGCCGCTGATCGCGCTGTTCGGCCTGTGGCTTTCGGGCCGGATCGCGATGGCGGCGGCGGGGCTGACGGGGCTTACCTTTGCCTCGGCATTGGATGCGCTGTTTCTGCCGGTCTTTCTTTGGATTTGCGCGCGCGAGATCATCCGGGGACGCAAATGGAACGATCTGAAGGTGCTGGCGGGGGTGCTGGCCATCGCCTTGGGGAATATCGGCTTTCACCTCGCGGTGGCGACGGGCGGCGATCTCGGCCTGTGGGTGCGTGGCGCGGTCGCGGGCTATGTGGTGCTGGTCACGATCATCGGCGGCCGCATCATCCCAAGCTTTACGCGCAACTGGCTGAACCAGCGCGGGCTTGGGCCGATGCCCGTGGCCTATAACCGTTTCGACATGGCGGTGATCGCCGTCTCGGCCCTGACGCTGGCGGCTTGGGTATTCCGGCCCGACGCGCCGCTGATCGCGCCGGCGGCGCTGATCGCCGGGGGGCTGAACGCTGTGCGGCTGCTACGCTGGCGTGGCGCGGCGGTGCGGGCGGAATGGCTGCTGCTGGTTCTGCATCTGGCTTACGCTTTCGTGCCGCTTGGTTTTTTCGCCATCGCGCTGGCGATCCTTAGGCTGATCCAGCCGGTTTCGGCGCTGCATGTGCTGACGGTCGGGGTGATCGCGACGATGATGCTGGCGGTCATGACCCGGGCCACGCGCGGCCATACCGGGCGGCCGCTGACCGCGTCGCGGCTGACCGTCCTGTCCTATCTGTGCCTGTTCGCGGCGGCGCTGGCGCGGCCGTTGGCCGATATCGGAAACTCGCCCCGGTTGATCGAGGCGTCGGGCGCGCTCTGGATTCTCGGCTTCACGCTGTTCGTCGTGGAATACGGCCCGATGTTGCTGCGCACGCGCCGCCAGCCGCGCGGGCTCGCCGCCTGAAACAGCCAAGGCCGCGCACCCTTCGCCGATTATTGCGGCAGCGGCTCGATCAGGTCGGGTGTCCAGGGCGGATCCCATGTCAGGGTGACCTCGGCAGCCTCGATCCCGGGCAGCGCAAGCAGCGCCGCCTCGACCCCGGTGCGCAGCATCCCGGTCAGCGGGCAACCGCGCGTGGTGGTTGTCATGGTGACATGGGCGGTACCGGCCGCGAACCGGATGTCATAGATCATGCCCATAGCGATCAGATCGCGCCCGGTTTCGGGGTCCAGAACGCCGCGCAGCGCCTGCCGGATATCGGCCAGGGGCTCAGTCATCATGCACCCCGACGCGGACCAGCAGCCGATAGGCCTCGCCCGAGCTGGCCAGATTCCCCGCCCATTCATGACCGCGATGGGCAAGTTCCGGGAAAAGGAACATCGGCTCGCGGTCAAGCAGCGCGAACAGGACCTCGCCCGGCGACAGCTGTGTGACTTCTTCAAGGATCAGCACCATCGGCTCGGGTGGCATCAACCCGGTCAGATCAAGCTCGCGCACCGGGTCGGGCCAGAACGCGGCGTCCAGCGCCGAGCCGGGGGCCATGCCTTGCTGTGGTGTCGCGCCGGGCACCGGGGTGAACAGAACCTCCCACATGCCGTCCTCGCGCTGCAAATCCCGGCAACCGAAGCCGCGGTTGGCCATGACGCTGAAAAGCGGCGCGGGCCGGAACGGCGCCAGCAGGCGCAACGCCTGACCGGGCGCCAAACCATCGACGGCGGACATGATGGCGCCAAAGGGTTCCTCGCCGCGTTGAAGAAGCGGGCTGACGTCAAATTCAAGGGTATCGGGTTGGGTCATGGATGGGACTCTGCTGGTTGTCGGGTCGGATTGAAGGGCAGGATCAGATGGGGCAGCGCCGCTGGGCGCTCGGTCGGTGCAAGATGCGAGAGGTGGCGGATCGCGATCAACTCGCGGATGATCCCAAACGCGCCAAGGGTCAGCAGCGCCGCCGCGAACCGGAAGCAGAGCGGGCTTGCCAGCAAAAGCGACACGGCCCCCGCGAATGTCCCCGCCGACCACAGCGCCAGGCACCACCCTGTCGCCTTCGCGTCGGTCAGCTTCTGCACCATCGGTATGGGCTGGCGGCCGATGCGCGGGGCGAAAATCTGGATCCATGTCAGGAAGCTGACGATCTTGACCATCTGCGCCAGCGTCAATGTCGAAAGCCAGCCCACGATTGCGACGAAAACCGCCGTCTCGGCCCAGACGCCGCCGCGATACCATCCCGGCAGCGCGATGACCGCCGCAAGCCCCAGAAAGATCAGTGCCGCGCGGCTCCACAGCATGTTCGGCTCGGGCAGCGGTCGGCGGCGGCTTCGCCACAGGCGGGCGATTTCCGCAAGATACAGACCGGCATTAAGCGGGATCAGCCCCACGACAATCGCGAGCGCCCAGCCGGCCGAGCGGCCGGTGAACACAAGGACCAACGCCGTCAACAACAGTGCGACCGCGGCATTCGCCATGAAAAACACCGCTTTGCGCAAAATCCCCCCTTGCTCGGGCGCCAGCAGGAACATGGCGAACAGCTTGTAGCTGACGCCGAAAGCCGCGACGCTCAGCCAGCCGCCGATCCCGAACAGCATATGGAGCGGCAGGGTCTGGCCCAGATCAACCATGACCCCCGATCCCGACAGCGTCAGGACCATGGCCGCGCCGCTGACCCAAAGGCCGCCGAGGGCCGCGAAGGCCAGAACCACCAGCCCGACCCCTTCAAGCCGCAGGCGCGCAGGGGTCAGCAGGGTCGCGCCCACCATGACCGCGACCAGCGTGAACCCCAGGGCAAGCGCGGCGGGACCCGTCAGGAACAGCGGACCAAGGGCGTCATGGCCGTCGAGGAAAAGAAATCCCGCTGCCAGCCCCGCCGTTCCCAGCGAGGTCGCGATCAGCGCCGGCAGCGCAAGCACCGGCAATGCCAGCGGGTGCGCCGCCAGCACCGGCACGAACTGGATCAGCGCGCCCAGCATCACCTGACAAAGCCAGCCAAGCGCGAAAAGATGGACGAGCGCGAGCCCGGCCCCGCCCGACCAGTCCGCTTGGCCGACGCCTCCGAACAGGGCGAGGCAGCAGCTCGCCAGCAGGAACACGAGAGCCGAGCCGAACCACGCCAATGTCCAGCGGGAAAGATGTGTGCCGAGCATTGAAATCCTCAGGATGTGACCGCTTGAAGATACAGAACGCAGACGGCCGTTCCTTGCTTTTGAACAAAGAAGGACGCGACGGCAGGGTGAACCCGTGCAAAAATCCGAACTTCCGCGCGCCGTGGTAGGCTCGCCGCGATGTTTAACCCGCACGGGAGCGGGCGCCGCTGTCCGTGTCCGGAACTTGTGACGCAGGTTCAGCAAACCGCCTGTGATCCGCCCGATGCCAGCGGGGCGGTTAGGAAGCTGATGGCCGTCTGGTGTTGCAATGCGTCAGGGTTGCGCGCACCAAGCGACGTGTTACGCCGACCGGACGCTCTCCCGGCAAAGGACGAAACCCCGCAAAACTTTCATCGCCCGGACGGTAGCGACCGATACCTCCCGCCGGGCGGCTCTGTCATTCGGTATCGAACGCCGCCAGCTCGTCCCGGGTCGCATAGGATTTCTGCGTGCCCCGGCGGGTGATCGAAAGCGCGGCGTAGCGCGCGGCACGTGCCAAGGCATCGCGGGGCGGCAGACCGCTGGCCAGATAATGCGCGAAACTGCCGATAAAGGCATCGCCCGCCCCGGTGGTATCGACCGGCGTGACCGGCACGGGGGGAATATCGACGGTCCCGCCCTGCGTCACCAGACGCGCCCCCCGGCTGCCAAGGGTGACCACCACCTGCCCGATGCCCCGGGCGATCAGGCTGTTCGCGGCCGCCCGGATCTCGGCATCATCGCCCGTCGGCATGCCGGTCAGGGTGGCAAGCTCGGATTCGTTCGGGGTGAAGAACGTCAGGCCGTTCAACCGCGCGATATCCAGATCGGGGGTGGCGGGCGCGGGGTTCAGCACCGTGGTCACGCCATGCCGCGCGGCCAGCGCGATGGTGTGATAGACCGTCTCAAGCGGCACTTCCAATTGCAGCAGGATCACGTCGCACGCCGCCAGATCAGCCTCGGCCGCGTCGACATCCGCCGACGACAGCATGGCATTCGCGCCCTTCACGATCAGAATCGCGTTTTCGCCGCTGGCATCGACAAAGATCGGCGCCACGCCCGAGGCTTTGCCGGGCGCGGTCTGCACATGCGTGGTGTCGATGCCGTTGTCCTGAAAATTCCGCAATTGCTGCGGGCCGAAAATATCGTCGCCCACCCGCGTGACCATCATCACGCTTGAGCCGAGCCGCGCCGCCGCGACCGCCTGATTGGCGCCCTTGCCACCAAAGCCGATCTGGAAATCCGGCGCCTCGACGGTTTCGCCGGGGCCGGGCATGCGGTCGATATAGGTGATCAGGTCGATCATGTTCGAGCCGACCACGCCGATGCGTCCCGCCGAACCGGTCATGCCTCACCCCCTGCGGCCGCGATGATTCCGGCCAGCGCATCCGCCTCGGGTTGGGTGACATAGCCAAAGCGCAGCGCGAAGGCGGCCTCGGCCCCCGGGGCAAGGCTGATCACGTTGCCCTTGGCAAGCTCTGCCGTCCGCCCCTCGGGTTCGCTGGTCGCGGGCAGCGCGAAGGCCGCGACCCGGGTGTCGCCATTGGCCAGCACCCAGCGGACCAGTTTCGGGAACTGATCCGGGCGATAGCCAAGTGCGATGCCATCGCCCTCGGGGCGGCGCAGCATCAGATGGGCGACGCCCTCGGGGTCGGTGCCGGGATCGCGGATATAAAACACCTGTTCGGGGTCGTATTCCGGCAGGTCCAGCACCCGCATACGCGCCGGATCGGCCGCCAGCGCGTCGATCAGCGCCAGATATTCCGGGTTCGGCGTCACATGCGCCGGCACCGCCGCGCGCACCTGCGTGCGGTCGGGCGTGAAGGGCGCGGGCTGGTAGATCCGCGCACCGGGCAGAAACGCCGGGTTCACATGGGCCATGTATTGCAGGGGCATCGCAAAAGCCGATCTGTTCCGCACCTTCATGGTCCAGTCGATCTGGGCCGATCCGGCATGCAGCGTGACCGAGGGGGTGGCGCGGTAATGCGGGCCAAACCCCTCGATATGGTCGCGCTGGCCGGTCAGACGGACGAAGGCGCCGCGCTCATCACTGCCCAATTCCAGCGCGGCGGTATCCATGCGGCAGGTCGGAAACTCTCCGTGCACGGGATGGGTGTCGCCGGCCGCAGGCACGCCGTTGGCCAGCAGACCCGAGTGGAACGCCAGACAGCCATAGGTGCCGATGATGGTGTCTGCCGGGCGCGGCATGTCGAACTGGCTGTCCATGCCCAGCTTCATGCCGTCGAACTGGGCGGACCAGATCATCTGACCCATGAAGGGCAGCACCTCGACCGTGCCGCGATCATTCGACAGGATCAGCGCGGCGATGTCGGTGGGATAGCGGAAACCGGCCACGCGCTGGCGGCCGTGGCTGACAATCAGGCGCGGCGTTTCGGTGAACTGGTCGGGGTAAAGCGGAATGTTCGTGGTCATGGCCTAACCCGCGCGCCGATAGGCAAGAAACACGTTCACCGCCAGCACGGCGATCAGGAAACCGCCCCAGATCGCGTCTATCAGGTGGTTCGACACGCGCATCATCTGAAACCCCGAGGACAGCATCACCAGCGAGACGACGGCCAGCGCAACCCCCAGAACGCTGCCCTTGCCGCCCGCCGGGTTGGTGCCGCCAAGCACCGCGATCAGGATCGCCTGCAACAGATATGAGGCGCCATAGTCCGATTTCGCCGCATTGGTGCGGCCGGACAGGATGATACCCGCGACGGAGGCCAGCACCCCGGTCAGCGCATAGCTGAGGATCAGCATCCGGCCGCGCCGGATGCCCGCGAAAACCGCCGCCCTTGGGTTGGTCCCGATCAGCAGCAGCCGCAGGCCAAACGGGGTCCTTGTCAGCAGCAGCCAGACGCCCACGCAGACGACAAGGAAGATCGCGAAGGGCACCGGGACCGGCCCGATCTTGCTGTTGCCGATCGCGTTCCACGCGGCCGGAAAACCGACGATGGCCGGCCCTCCGGTCAGCACCACGGCCAGCCCGGTGAACACCTGCCCGGTGCCCAGCGTCGCCAGAATCGGCGTGATCCCCAGCCGCGAGATCAGAAACCCGTTCAAAAGCCCGGCCGCCAGCCCGATGGTCAGGGCCAGCGCGATACCGATCAGCGCCACCCCGACGCCGGCGCCCGCACCCCCCATATTCTGGAAAAACAGCCCCGCCGTTATCGCCGCCAGATTGGCGATCCCGACGATGGACAGGTCGATCCCCCCGGTCAGCATCGCGATCATGATGGCGATGGACAGGATGCCCAGCTCGGGCAGGAAAAACGCCATCGATTCGAAGTTGTAAGGCGTCAGAAAGCGCGGGTTGGCCAGCGTCATGGCGATCAGCACCACGACGCAGACCAGCATCAATTGCAGGTTCGACGCGCTTCCGGCCGCCCCGGAAAGCCGCTCGACTAGGCCCGGGCGGGGCGGCGGGGCCAGCGCCGGATCAGTTTGGGGGTCGGGTCTGCCGCTCATATCGTCCTCGCCTCCCTACGCCAGCGCCTTGCGGTCGCGCAGCGCCGTCAGCGCCACCGCCACGATCAGCATCAGCCCCACCACGACCCGCTGCCAGGTGGTGCCGATCCCCATCAGGATCAGCGAGTTCTTGATCATCACCACCATGAACACACCCAGCATCGTGCCGATGACCGAGCCGCGCCCGCCAAAGATCGAGGCACCGCCCAGAACCACGGCCGCGATCACGTCAAGCTCCCACCCCACGAAATCGCGGGGGTTCGCCATCCAGATCATCGAGCTTTGCAAAAGCCCCGCGAACCCGGCCAGCGCGCCGGCCGAGACATAGACGAAGATCAGCGTCCGCCCGGTGCGGAAACCCACGCGCTTGGCCGATTCGGCCGAGGCCCCATAGGCATAGACCGAGCGTCCGATCATGGTGCGCGACAGGATCAGATAGACCACCAGCGCCAGCCCCAGATAGACCAGCACCGTGGCGGGCAGCCCGTAGGTGCCGCCTTTGGCGTTGGTCAGCGTGATCAGGTCGGTGTCACCGAAGGCGATCAGCGATTTCGGGTATTTGTTGATGTTGACGTTCGAGGTGCCGACAAAGCCGTTCAGCATGCCGCGCACGATGGCCGCCGTGCCCAGCGTCACGATCAGCGGGATCATCCGCAGCTTGTAGACCAGCGCCGCGTTCACCAGACCCAGCGCCGCCCCGATCAGGGTCGCGGCCAGAAACGGCAGGACGACACCCGACCAGCCGAAATCGACCATCGCCCGGACGACCAGATACATCGCGGCCACCGCGAATGCGGGAAAGCTGACGTCGATCCCGCCCGAGATCATCACGATCAGCACACCCAGCGCCATGATGCCGATGACCACATTCGACCGCGCAAGGCTGAACAGGTTTTCCAGTGACCAGAAGGCCGGGTTCACCAGCCCGATCAGGACCATCGCCACGACAAGGATGGCCGCGACCATCGCCTCGGTGCTTTTCCACCAGACCGGGTTCATGCCGTCACCCCGGGGTTCAGCCGGATCGAGTCGTTCAGCGCATCCTCGGTCAGCGCCGCGCCCTGCAGCTCGCCGGTAATGGCGCCGTGCTGCATGGTGACGACGCGGCCGCAGTTCGCGACCAGTTCCGGCACGTCGTCGGAAATCATCAGCACCGCCAGCCCTTCCTCGCGCGCCATGCGGTGAATGATGGCGTGGATCGTCGCCTTCGAGCCCACGTCGACGCCGACCGTCGGGCCGTTCAGGATCAGCACCTTCGCCCCGGTCATCAGCCAGCGGCCAATGACGACGCGCTGCTGGTTGCCGCCCGACAGCGTGGCCACCGGCACGGCGGGGGATGGGGCCGCGATGGCCATGCGGTCGAACATGTCGCGCGTCGCCTGTGCGGCGGCACGGCGGTCAAGCCACGGCCCCGACACGAAACGCCCGATCGAGGCGGCGATGGAATTGTCGCTGATCGAGCGTGGCAGGAACAGCCCTTCGGACAGCCGGTCCTCGGGGACATAGGCGATGCCCGCCCGTATCGCCTGATCGACCGAGCGCGGGTTGACGGGCTGGCCGTCCAGCAGAATCTGGCCCGAGAAGCCCGGCTTCATCCCGAAGGCGGTCAGCGCCAGCTCGGTCCGGCCCGAGCCGATCAGCCCGCTGACCCCCACCACCTCGCCGGGCCAGATCGACAGCGATATATCGTTCAACTCGCCGGGGACCGAGACATTGCGGAACTCGATCCGCGGCGCGTCGGCGGTCCGGGGCGGCGTGTCGAAACGGGTCGCCTCCAGATCGCGGCCGGTCATGGCGCGGGTGATGGCGGCCTCGTCGAAATCCGCGATCGGCCCTTCGGCCACCTTCCTGCCGTTGCGAAACACCGTCAGCCGCTCGGACAGATCCAGCATCTCGCGCATCTTGTGGCTGACGAACAGCACCGCGATGCCATGCGCCTGCAGGTCGCGGGTGATGCGGAACAGCCGCTCGACCTCGCGCCCGGTCAGCGCGGTGGTCGGCTCATCCATGATGATCAGCCGCGCATCGGCCAGCACCGCGCGGGCGATCGCCACAAGTTGCCGCCCCGAGGTCGGCAGCGTCTCGACCGCCGCGTCAAGCGGCAGCGTGACGCCCAGCCGCTCCAGCACCTCGGCGGCCATGCGGCGGCCCCGCGCCCGGTCCACGATGGCCGCGCCCTCGCGCAGGAATGAGTTCAGCGTCAGGTTCTCGGCCACCGAAAGCGTCGGGAAAAGCGAGAAATCCTGATAGATCACCTGAATGCCGGCGGCGGTCGATTTGACCGGATCGAGCGTCCCCGCCGGTTTTCCGTCGATCAGGATCTCGCCCGCGTCGGGGTGGTAGACCCCGGAAATCACCTTGATGATGGTGGATTTTCCCGAACCGTTCTCGCCCGCCAGACAGTGAATTTCCCCGGGCAGGATCGACAGCGACACGTCGTTCAGCGCAGTCACCCCGCCAAAGCGTTTGGTGATGCCGCGGAGCTCGATCAGCGGCGTGGTGGTATCGGTCATGAACGGCATCCGGCTGTCAGCATCGACAAGGTGGCAAGGGATGCGCCGGGGTGAACGGGATCACCCCGACGCATATGATCAGAAATCGTACTGATCCATGTTTTCCTTGGTCACGCCGACCCAACCGGCGCCGTAAAGCTTGTTCGGCGCCGCGGCATCGGGCGCGGTCAGGTTTTCATACCCCGGCAGCCCGAGGTTCAGCCCGGCCTTGAGCTGATCGTTCTTCTTTTCCAGCGCCGCGACCGCGATCATGTTCATGGCATAGCCGGCGACGGCCGGATCCCAGAACTGGATATAATCGTCCGCGCCATTGGCCAGATATTCGCCGGCGACCGAGACCAGCCCGGTCCCCGAGAAATGCAGCTTGCCCTGCAGCCCAGATTCGGTGATCAGCCGCCCCGCCCCGGCCGAAGTCGGCATCGGCGCGCCCAGAATGCCGGTGATGTCCGGCTGCTCGGTCAGCGCCTCTTTCAGTTTGGTGTAATCCTGATTGGCGTCGTCATAGGTTTCCAGCCGATCCATCGCCTGCGACATCTCGGGGAAATTGGCTTGCTGATATTCGACCGCGCCGTCGATCCATTCCATCTGCGATTTCGAGGTCAGGCTGCCGACGGTGGCGACATATTTGCCCTTGCCGCCCATCTTCTCGCCCAGCACCTTCATCAGATTGGCGCCGTAAGCCTTGTTGTCGAACGCCTCGATGTCATAATCGGCGTTCTGGATGTTCGAGGCTTCGTGCGTCACCACGACGATGCCTTTTTCCCGGGCCTTCTTCAGCACCGGCTCGACCGCCTCGACGCTGAACGGCACGACCAGAATCGCGTCGACGCCCTGCGCGATCAGGTTCTCGATCATCTGCACCTGCGCCGCCGCATCGGCCTGCGAGGGGCCGACCATATAGGTGTCGTTGCCGGTGTCCGATGCGAACTGGTCGACGCCCTCGCGCATGCGGTCGAACCACGCGATCCCGTCGACCTTGACCACCGTCGCGATGGTATAGGTCTTGCCGTCCGCGGTCGTGATCAGGTCCTTGTTGACCTTGCTGACGTCAACCGGGCCTTCGGCCATTGCGGCGGTTGCCGTCGCCAGACCAAGAAGGCCAGCGTATAGAAACTGCTTCATCCAAATTCCTCCCTGAAACCCGCCCGGGATGGCCACGTTTCGCGGCTTGGGCGCGCCGGTCGGGCGCGTCCCCCTCGCCGGGCTACATGCGTATAGCTTGCACTTGGCTTTGGCCCCGTCAAGCCGGACGGCGGGTGCCGTGACCGGCCCCGCTCAGGCCAGCATCTTCAGGTCGCCACAGACCGAAATCGCCTGACCTGAAATGGTTCTGCCGCGCGGACTGGCCAGAAACACGATCTGATCGGCGATCTGTTCGGGCGTCACATATTCCCTGATCGAGGCAAAGGAAAACGCTTCCGCCTCGACCTCGGCGCGGCTGCGCCCCTGTGACTGCGCCTTGGCCTCGAGCACGCGGCGCTGACGCTCGCCGCTGACCAGACCGGGCAGGATGGCGTTGACGCGGATGTTATCCGGGCCAAGCTCGATCGCCAGCGATTTCGTCAACCCGATCACGCCCCATTTCGCCGCCGCATAGGGGGTGCGCAGCCGAAACCCCAAGCGTCCCGCGACCGAGGACATGTTGATGATCGAGGCATTCGCGCTTTGCCGCAGATGTGAAACCGCGCGGGCGCAGCTGGTGAACTGGCTGGTCAGGCAGATGTTCAGGCACCGGTTCCAGTCGACAAGGTCGATATCCTCGATCTTCGCGGTGACCCCGGCGATGCCGGCGTTGTTCACCAGACAGTCAAGGCCGCCCAGCCCCGCCGCCGCCGCGTCGATGAAGCCAATCAGCGCGGGCGCGTCACCCACATCGACGCGGCGCCGGAAAACCTCGTCCGGCAGGGCGTCGAGCCCGGTTTCGTCGATGTCGCAGGTGGCGACACGCGCGCCCTCGGCAAGGAAGGCATCGACGATGGCGCGGCCGATCCCGTTCGCGCCCGCCGTGACGATCACCCGATGCCCGTTCAGTTGCAGATCCATCGCCCGGCCTTTCATCCATGGTTTCCCGGGCGCGCCACCCCCGGTGGCACCGCCCCGCCGCCATCCTGCCCGGCGAATGCGGCCACGGCAATCGCGGCGAAACCTCCACCGTGCGACCCCCGCGCAAGTCGACACGCCGGGTATAGGACGGCGCGCAGACCTTGGCCGCACCGCAACCGGGTCTTGACCGCCACATGGCAGCAGCATCCCGAATCGCCGGCGCCGCCGACGCCCCTTTCATCCGCATGCCCGCGATCCGCAGACGGGCGCCGTCAGTGAATGACGCGGGCGGCTTCGGGAGGCGGGGACGGCCCGCGCAGCGCGGTTTCGATCGCCCATGCGAGCGCCAGCAGCGGGCCATCCGCCTGACGCTGGCCGACCACCTGCAACCCGACCGGCAGGTCATCGGCATCGCCCACGGGCAGGCTGATCGCCGGACAGGGCGACAGCAGGTTGAACGGGCAGGTCATGTCAAGCCCGCGATAAAGCCCGTCCGGCCCGGTCTGGTCATGGTCGGCACCGGCGTCGGCGATCAACGGCGCGGGTTGGGCGCAGGTCGGGCACAGAAACGCGTCGCAATCGTCCAGCACCCGGGCAAAATCATGCCAGTATCGGGTGCGCCTGACCTCAAGCCGTTTGAAGGTGACGGCATCCATTTTCCGCGCCTCCTCCATCAGCGCGACAAGTTTCGGGTCCATGCGATCACGTTCCTTGACCAGGGCGTCGCCCCAGGCGGCGGCAAGGGTGACGGCCCAGATCTGCCCCCACAGGTCGTTCAGACTGCGCGACCACGGCAGGCTTACGTTGACGACTTTCGCGCCCGCGCGCCCAAGCTCATCCGCCGCCGCCTGCACGGCTGTCTCGACGCCCGGATGAACCCGGTAATAGCCCAGATCGACGGACAGGGCGAAGCGGCGTCCGCGCAGGGAAACCGGTCCCAGCGGCATGGGCGCGCGTGCGGTCAGCGACATGATATCCGCCTGATCCGGGCCCTGCGTCACTTGCAGAAACAGCACCGCATCGCGCACGTCCCGGGCCAGCGGTCCGAAATGCGCCATGTCGTCGAAATTCCCGGGCAGAATATCCATGGGTATCCGGCCAAGCGACGGCTTCAGCCCGACCACGCCGCAGAAGGCCGCCGGAATGCGGATCGAGCCGCCCATATCGGTGCCCTCGGCCAGCGGCACGCAATCGGTGGCCACGGCGACCGCGGCCCCGCCCGAGGACCCGCCGGGCGAGCGCGCCGGATCCAGCGGGTGGCGGGTGACCCCCCAGCGCGGGCTTTGGGTAAAGCCGGAATAGGCAAATTCGGGCGTCGTGGTTTTGGCCACGATGATCGCCCCCGCCGCCTTGAGACGCCGGATGATCACCGGATCATGATTGCCCGGCTGATCGCTGATCGCCCACGACCCCCGGGTTGCCGGATGCCCCTTGGACGGCGTGAAATCCTTGATGGCGACCGGTACCCCCGCGAGCGGCCCCGGCACCTCGCCCGCCGCGATCCGGCGGTCGAGTGCGGCGGCGAGCGCCATCGCCTCATCCGCGAATACGGCCGTGAACGCGTTCAGCAAGGGCTGGACCACGGCGATACGCTCCAGACTGGCGCGTATCCGGTCGACCGCGGTGATCCGACCGGCGGTCAGCATCGCGACCGTTTCGGTCGCGCTCAGCGTTGCAAGCCCGCTTGCGGGCGGCGGCGGTCTCATTCGCGAACCCCGCCAAGACGCGTTTTCGCCGTGCCGCTGTCGATCACGTCTCCGGCCATCCGCTTAAAGGTCATATCGAACCCGCGCAATTGACCCGAGGGAATCGTGGCGAGGACGCGACGGGTTCAGGTCAACGCGCGCCGGATGCGCATGACAATGCCCGACAACCGTTGCGGAAACGGCGATGACGCAACGCCCAACGCCCGACAGGCGCGCTGAACGCGAAATCTGTAAACTGTCCATGCCAGCATACCCTTCACACCAAGAACACTTAACAACAACGCAGAAACACCCGCCAGTATGACCGAGTTTTTCACGGCGGGCCAGAAATTCCCCTTTGCCGGAAATGCGCCTTACTGCCGCACAGGCGACGCCGACGCGCGGAGCGTCGGCGGCGCGGGCAAGAGTGCCGAGCTCGGCTTTACGGAAACGCGGGAGACCGGCAATATCTTCGTCGGTGTTGGATTTGGACCGCGGAAATGATCACGACCGGGACCCTATCGCCAGACCACCCCTATCGGTTCCCCCACGCGGCGCCCCGATTACCCCGCCGTGCCTGCGGCTATTTCAGTCCCGGGGTGCCGTCGAATTTCTTTTCAAGGCTTCCCCAGCAGTCGATGTAATCCTCTTGCAGGTGACCGGCCTTTGCGGCGAAGGGGGTCAGGTGCTGCGGAAAGCGGGTTTCAAACATGAAGGACATGGTTTCGTCCAGCTTTTCGGGGTGAAGCTCGGCGTTCGAGGCGGCCTCGAACGCGTTGCGGTCGGGCCCGTGCGGCAGCATGCAATTGTGCAGCGACATCCCGCCCGGCACGAAACCCTTGGGCTTGGCGTCATAGACGCCATAGATATTGCCCATCAGCTCGGACATGACGTTCTTGTGGTACCATGGCGGTCTGAACGTGTTCTCGGCCACCATCCAGCGTTCGCGGAACAGCACGAAGTCGATGTTGGCGGTTCCTTCGACCCCCGACGGCGCGGTCAGAACCGTGAAGATCGACGGATCGGGGTGATCGAACAGGATCGCGCCGACCGGGCAATAGGTGCGCAGATCGTATTTGTACGGGGCGTAATTGCCGTGCCAGGCCACCACGTCCAGCGGCGAATGGCCGATTTCGGTCCTATGGAACTGGCCGCACCATTTCACGGTCACGGTCGAGGGCACCTCGCGGTCCTCGAAAGCCGCGACCGGGGTCTTGAAGTCGCGCCGGTTGGCCATGCAATTCGCGCCGATCGGGCCACGCCCGGGCAGTTCGAACTTCTGGCCATAGTTTTCGCAGACAAAGCCGCGCGCCGGGCCTTCAAGCACCTCGACGCGGTAAACCAGCCCGCGCGGGATCACGGCGATTTCCTTGGGCTCAAGGTCGATGACGCCCAGTTCGGTGCAAAAGCGCAGCCGGCCTTCCTGCGGGACGACCAGCAATTCGCCGTCGGCCGAGAAGAAATAGGCGTCCCGCATCGATTCGGTCACCAGATAGATATGCGCGGCCATCCCGGTCTGGGTGTTCACATCGCCCGCCGTGGTCATGGTGAACATGCCGGTGATCCAGTCCAGCGGCCGGTCGGGCGCCGCGACCGGGTCCCAACGATACTGGCCAAGACTGACGATTTCGGGGTCGATGCAGGGCGCCGATTTCCAATCCGGCACCTTGATCTTACGCAACCGGTGGGTGTGTTTGACGCTGGGCCGTATACGATAACACCACGTCCGTTCGTTCTGATGCGACGGCGCGGTGAAGGCGGTGCCCGACAGTTGCTCGCCATAAAGCCCATAGTTGCATTTCTGCGGCGAGTTCATGCCCTGCGGCAAAGCGCCCGGCAAAGCCTCGGTTTCGAAATCATTGCCGAAACCCGGCATATACCCTTCATGCGGACCGGCGGCACCCACCGCCCGGATCATTCCCTTGGGCAAGTCGAACGTGGTCATCGGCGAATCCTCCGGTTTCCGGTTGGTCGGTATCAGTATTCGTTGTATTTGCAACGAAGTCAAGGTTGTTAGTTGGGTCAAGATATGAACTATCTGAATTTCATGATATTTGTTTGGGTTCTGACCATGATCGACTTTGATCTGAACGCGTTCCTGCCCTATCGCCTGGCGACGGCCGCGTCCCGCGTCAGCAAGGCGTTCGAGCGCCGCTATACCGCCGCCGCCGGGCTGACCGTCCCCGAATGGCGCGTCCTTGCCCATCTTTCGCAGGAAAGCGAGGTTTCGGTGCGCGAGATCGAGGCGCGCGTGGATATGGAGAAATCCAAGATCAGCCGGGCGGCCTCGCGGCTGGAAAAGCAGGGTCTGGTCAAGAAGGTCGCGAATGCGGGCGACCGGCGTCTGGTGTCGCTGTCCCTGACCGATCAGGGGCACGCGCTGATCCAGAAGCTGGTTCCGCTGGCGCTTGAGTTTCAGAAGGAACTCATCAGCACGCTTGGCCCGCAGGCCGAGGCGTTTCTGGACGGGCTGACGCGGGTCAACAACGCGAAGCTCTGACCGGAACGGCGTGGCCCGGGACGATCCTTGCGATCCCACCCCGGTCGCCGGACCCCGCTTGATCAAGGCGACTGGATCGAAGGGACCGTCGGCATCGCAACGCGATCGCGGGTCCGCGTACCGATCCGGCCGGCATCAGGCAACCGCTTGATTGCCAGCGCGCAAACCCGGCCGGCTGGCAGATCGCGGATGAACCTGCCAACGGCGACTCCGGGCGGGATTTACGTCAACAGCGGTCCGGCGACCCCAACGCCTGCCACCCGGCAGGCGGACGCCGGGGGTCGCGTGGTCATGGGCTGGCTTTTTCTTCCGTGGCGATCTTGCCCTTGGCCGGCACCTCGGCCCCGGTTTCCATACCCCGGCGGCCCGATCTGCGGATCAGCCATGCCGCGCCCAGCAGATCGGGAATGCCGACCAGCCCCCGCGCAAGGTTGGAATATTTGGAACAGCCGGTGCTGCGTGGCCTGTGGGTGACATCGACGGTCTGGATCTGCCAGCCCTCGCGCAGCATCATCGCCGGCATGAAACGGTGGATATGATCGAAGAACGGCAGGTCCATATAGGCCTCGCGCCGGAACGCCTTCAGCCCGCAGCCCGAATCCCGCACCCCGTCGTGCAGCAGGGCCGAGCGCAGCCGGTTTGCGAAACGCGAGGCGATCTTTTTGCTCCACGTATCCTGTCGGCCGGCGCGCTGCCCCTGCACCAGCCCAAGCCCGCCTGGCGCGTTTTCAAACGGTGCCAGCAGCAGCGGGATCTGGTCGGGCGGGTTCTGCCCGTCCCCGTCAAGCGTCACGATCAACGGCGCCCGGGCCAGCCGCACCCCGCTGCGAATGGCGGTCGACTGGCCGCGCGAATGGGGATGGCGATGCACCCGCAGCCAGTCGTTGCGCAAGGCAAGCGTTTGCAGGATCTGGTCGGTTCCGTCCTGCGAGCCGTCATCGACCACGATGATCTCGAAATCGCGGCCCGCAAGCACGGTCGCGATCTCCTGCACCAGAGGCGTGATCGCCAAAGCCTCGTCGCGGACCGGGATCACCACGGAAACGGCGGGAACGGGATTTTGCATATCAGGACTCCCCAGCGTCGGTTTTGGGTGCGTTCGCGGCCGACCAGATGCCGTATTCGCGATTGCGGAACAGGATGGTTTGCATGGGCGCCCACGGCATCTCGATCAGATCGACCCGGCCGACCAGCATCCCCTGCGGGTGCTGCGCCACCCATGCCTTGATCGCGGCAAGGTCCTGATCCAGCTCGGCCACCGGGCTGGTCAGTCGCGCGGCAAAGTTGAACTCGGCATGATAGCGGTCGCCGACAAAGGCCAGCCCATCGGCCTGTTTCGGCGCGAGAATCGCGGCGATCGGGTCGGCGCTGTACATCTCGGATGCGTCGGTCAGGCCGATCTGCAGGTTGCTGACCAGTATCGTTCCCAGCGACAGCACCGCCGCCGCCGCCAGCCCGCGCCATCGAAACGCAAGCCAGCAGATCGAGATGATCAGCAACGCCCAGACCAGAAGCATGCTGCGCGGCTGGAACAGCGTCTGCGCCCGGCCAAGCGAGATCAGCCCCGCCCCGGCAAGGATTGCCAGCAGCGCCAGCAGACCCATCACGATGATCGCGGGTAATAGGCTGAAGTTCTGCCGGTTGAAGCCCAGACGGGCGGCGATCAGGGCCAATGCGGGCAGTTCCGGCAGCAGATAATGCACCTGTTTGCCGCTGGCGAGGCTGAACAGGATCAGCGCCCCAACCGGCCAGATCACGCAAAGCATCAGCCCCCCGTCGGCGCGCCAGCTGGTCTGGGCACCGGCTTTCCACAGCGTCGGGCTCCACAACAGCGGAAAGGTCAACAGCGGCAGGATCGACAGATAGAACCACCACGGCCGGGCGTGGGCGAATGAATCGGCCAGCCGGCCGGCACTTTGCTGCCACAGGATCGCGTCCCGGTATTCCTGCCCGCCGGTGATCACCGCCGGCACCAGCCAAAGCGACAGCAGCGCCAGCCCCACCAGCAGGCCAAAGCCGATCCGCAGCGGCAGTTTTTTCCACGACACGAAATCGCGGCTCCACAGCGGCAGAAGGATCGCGGCGGGCAGCAGGTGGAACAGGATGACGGGCCCCTTGATCAGCACGCCGAGCGCGATCGCCGCGCCAAAGCCCGCCCATGGCCACAGCCTGCGCCCGCCGATATCGTCGTCACGCGCCGCCGTCAGCGCGATCAGCCCCAGCAGCGTGGCCACCGTCAGCGGCACGTCGAACATGGTCAGGCTGCCCGAGGTCACGAACACCACCAGCCCCGCCAGCGCAAGCGCCGCGCCGTTGCCGATCGCACGTTCATCCGGCCACAGCCGCCGGCCGAGAACGCTTGTCAGCCAAAGCGCCACACAGGCCATGATCGGCCCGACCAGCCGGGCAGAGAACTCGCTCACCCCGGTGATCAGCCACATCAGGTTGATCGCCCAGAACAGGAACGGCGGCTTGTCGCTGTAGGCGGCGAAGTTCTTGGTCGGGACGAACCAGTCGCCGGACTGATACATCTCCCACGCCACGGCCATATAGCGGGTCTCGTCGATCGGGGTCAGGGGCCGCAGGAACAGCCCGATCGCAAGGGTCACGAAAACGCAGACCATGGCGATCGGCAGGGTGTTTCGCTGGATCATGACGACTGCTCCCGGTTTTTCTTGCTGCCGATCAACATCAGATTGCGGGTATAGATGAACAGGCCCGAGGCCTGTCCGACGGCGAAAACCGGGTCGCGCCGCCAGATCGCATAGGCCAGAAGCGTGGCACCTCCGGCCAGGCTGAACCACCAGAACGCCACGGGAACCACGCTGCGGCGGGCCCGTTCGCTGGCGATCCACTGCACCAGAAACCGCGATGTGAACAAAAGCTGGCCGGAAAAGCCGATTGCCAGCCATATGGTATTTGCCTGAAACATGCCTCATCCTCGCCGGTATTCCGTGCCGGCGTTGCCATTGGTTTGAACCTGCCTATCTGGCCTGAACCTTACCGTTCGCTTACGAAGTGCTGGAACACGCCATGAAGGAGCGGAGATGAGACTTTTGGTCGTCGAGGACGAACCCGATCTGGCCGAGGCCGTCAGCGCCTATCTTGGCTCGGCGGGTCATGCCGTTGATCTGGCCCCTAGCCTTGACGACGCGGGCGCCGCCGCCGCCGCCACCGACTATGACCTGATCCTGCTGGACCTTCAGCTTCCCGACGGTGACGGGCTGTCGCTGTTGCGGGAATTGCGGGCGCAGGGGCACCGCACGCCGGTGCTGATCATCACCGCGCGCGACCGGATCACGGAACGGATCGCCGGGCTCGAGGCGGGAGCCGATGATTATCTGGTCAAGCCCTATGATCTGGACGAGATGCAGGCCCGCATCATGGCGATTCTCCGCCGCTCGGCTTCCGGGGTCGAGGTCGAGCGCAGCTTCGGGCGCCTGCTCATCCGGCCCGCGCGGCGGCAGGTGCTGCTTGACGGCGAAACCGTTCACCTGACGCTGCGCGAATGGGCGCTGATCGAAAAGCTGAGCCGGCGCCCCGACCTGCTGGTCAGCCGCGCCCAGATGGAAGATACGCTGTACGGCTTTGGCGACGAGGTCGCCAGCAACGCCATCGAGGCCCATATCAGCCGCCTGCGCAACAAGCTGGGCCGTGGCGCGATCGTCACCGAACGCGGGTTCGGCTATCGAATGGGGCGGGTCTGATGCGCCGGCTCAGCCTGTCGCATCGCATCACGCTTTTCACCACGCTGGGGCTGGGCGCGATCTGGGTCCTGTCGGTGCTTCTGATGCTGGCGGTTCTGGGGTCCGAACAGGACGAGGTTTTCGACCAGCAGTTGACCGAATCCGCCGATATCCTGTTGCCGCTTCTGTCGCAACTGGAACTGAGCGGTGCGGCCATGACCGACCCATCCGGTCGCGCCAAACCGGTCGCGCTGGACGAGGCGGTGCTGTATCGGCTTTTCGACCGCGATGGCAGGATTCTGCAAAAGGCCGTCCAGGCCGACAAGGCCAACCTGCCCGATCCGACAAGCCTGCCGGCACGGCAGACCGTCGCGACGCGGGATTACCGGATCTATACCACGCCCTTCAATGCGGCGGGCCACGCCGTGCAGATCGCCGCCCCCATGGCCGAGCGGCGCGAGGCGTTCCG
This sequence comes from Paracoccus pacificus, assembly GCF_042680785.1. NCBI lineage: Bacteria > Pseudomonadati > Pseudomonadota > Alphaproteobacteria > Rhodobacterales > Paracoccaceae > Paracoccus > Paracoccus pacificus. The sequence goes on along the minus strand of NZ_JBHUEN010000021.1, from coordinate 295,855 downwards.
CGAAGTGCTGATCGGATTTCTGATCCCGATGATGGCGCTTTTGCCGATCACATGGCTGCTGGTCGGCTGGGCCACGCAGCGTTCACTGGCGCCGATGCGACAGTTGCGCGCCGAAATCTCGGCCCGCGACGGCAATCAGCTTACCATGATCGACGCCGGCGACTGGCCCGAGGATTTGGTCCGGATCGTGGGGGCGTTGAACCGGTTCATGGCGCGTCTGGCCCGCGCACTGGACAGCGAACGCGCTTTCGCGACCAATGCCGCGCATGAATTGCGCACCCCGGTCGCGATCGCCCTGGCCCAGACCCAGCAGTTGCGCCAGATCGTCGACACCGACGAACAGCTCGCCCGCACCGAGGCGTTGGAGCGTGCGCTTCAGCGCACCCGCCGGCTGGTGGCGCGATTGTTGCAGCTTGCCCGCGCCGACGCCGGCATCGGACAGTCCGATACCCAGCATGATCTGGTGCGTCTGACGCGGCTCACGCTGGACGACACCTTGCCGCGGGACCCGGCGCATGAGGTGCGGATCACCCTGCCGGATCAACCTGTCTATGCCCGCGTCGATCCCGACGCCTATGCCATCGTTCTGGGCAATCTGGTCGAAAACGCGCTTCAGCACGCCCCCGAGGGCGCACCGCTGTCCATTGACCTGCAACCGGGCGCGGTCCTGACGGTGGCGAACGGCGGCCCGGCACTGCCCGAGGCCGAGTTGCAAGACCTGACCCGCCGTTTCGCGCGACGGCACGGGGACGGGTTCGGCCTTGGGCTGCATATCTGCGCGCAGATCGTCAACAGCGTCGGGGGCAGGATGCAGTTGATCTCACCCCTGCCGGGTCAGACGACCGGCTTCATGGTCCGGGTGACGTTCCAGCCGGTGAACCCGGAAAGCTGACGGCTTACGCCTTGGCGCAACGGGCGCGGTCCTGACGCTGGCGAACGGCGGCCCGGCGCTGCCCGAGGCCGAGTTGCAAGACCTGACCCGCCTATTCGCGCGACGGCACGGGGACGGGTTCGGCCTTGGGCTGCATATCTGCGCGCAGATCGTCAATAGCGTCGGGGGCCGGATGCAGTTGATCTCACCCCTGCCGGGTCAGGCGAACGGCTTCATGGTGCGGGTGACGTTCCAGCCGGTGAACCCGGAAAGCTGACGGCTTACGCCTTGGCGCGACGGGCGCTATCCTTCCATCCGACAGCCCAGCCAGCGAAGGAAGTTTTTCATGACCATTCGCGTCTTTCATTCACCCGCCTCGCCCTTTGTCCGCAAGGTCATGGTCGCCGCGGCCGAGCGGGGGGTCGCGGTGCAGCCCCTGCCCGCCTCGGCCCTTCCCACCAAGCGCGACCCGACCGTGGTGCGCCATAACGCGACCGGCAAAATTCCCTGCCTGCTGCTGGACGATGACACCCCGATCTTCGACAGCCGGGTGATCACCGCCTATCTCGACTCGATCGGCTCCAAAGGCCCGTCGATCTATCCGCAGGACGATCGGCGCTTTGCGGTGCTGACGGTCGAGGCGCTTGCCGACGCAATCTGCGATGCGGCAGTGCTGCTGCGCTATGAGACCTTCCTGCGCCCGGCGGAAATGCAGTGGGAACCATGGGTGCATGGACAGCAGGACAAGATCAACTCGGGTCTGGGTGATCTGGAAGGCCGCTGGTTCGACACCCTGTCCGAAGGTTTCACCGCCGCCGCGATCGCGACGGCCTGCGCGCTTGGCTATCTGGATTTCCGCCTGCCCGACCGCGATTGGCGCGGCGGCCATCCGAAGCTGGCAAAGTGGTTCACGGCGATCTCGGCCCGTCCCTCGCTGCAATCGACGGTCCCGTCGGCATAAGGCCGATCGTCCGCGCGGGCGCCGCGCCGATGGTCTATGCGGAACCGTGGGAAGATCGGCGTGGTCCGCGCCAGATGCCGGAACGCGGGTGACATGGGAGGATTTCCCGCCCCCGCTTCGGTCGGCCTCGGTCAGGTTGCCGCGCCCTTCCGTTGCTGGCGCCGATCCTGGCTGCGCACAGCGTGGCACATGGGGATGCCCGTTCGCCGGGCAAAATCTGATCACGGGGTGCCCCCCGGCGTCCTGCGCCCATTGGCGCGTGGCGGTGTCCTTTGCACATTCGGGTTTCCGCGCAAACGAATCCTCCGGCGGTTGGCAACGACCCGGACCGCGCTGCCGATTTATCAGGCAGAAGCCGCACAGCCGTGACGCCGCCCCGTCATGACCGTTGACCGGCAGCGGCCAAACTGCCTAGTTTATGTATATACATAATTGCTGCGTGAGGCGGACTTATGTCGGACGAATTGGATCAGTGGTTGCTGGATCAGTTTTCGTACAAGGGCCGCCGCGTGCTGGTGACCGGCGCAAGCCGCGGCATCGGGCAGGCCCTGGCGCTTGGCTTTGCCCGGGCCGGGGCCGAACTTGTCGTCGCCGCCCGAACCGAAACGGCGCTGAACGACACGCTTGACCAGATCGGCGCGCTTGGCGGAACCGCCCGCGGCATTGCCTTTGACCAGACCGACGCGGGGGCGATCGGACCCGCGCTGGCGGAAATCGGTCCGGTCGATGTGCTGGTCAACAATGCCGGGACCGAAGAGGTCCGCCCCGCGCTGGAGGTGGATGAGGCGCTTTGGGACAAGATCGCCGACACCAACTTGAAGGGGGCGTTCTTTGTCGCGCAGGCGGCGGCGAAGGGCATGGCCGCGCAGGGCGGCGGGTCGATCATCAATCTGGCCTCGCTGACCTCATTCGTGGGGGTGCCGACGGCGGTGCCCTATACGGCCTCGAAATCGGGGATCCTTGGCATGACCCGGGCGCTGGCGGCGGAATGGGCGCCTTTGCGCATCCGGGTGAACGCGATTGCGCCCGGCTATTTCCGCACCGACCTGACCGAGGTGTTCTATCAGAACAAGGCGTGGGTTCAGGCGATGACCGAAAGCGTTCCGATGGGACGGCTGGGAGAATTGCAGGATCTGGTCGGCGCGGCGCTGTTTCTTGGCGGCCGCGCCTCGGCCTATGTCACCGGGCAATGCCTGACCATCGACGGGGGAAATCTGGCCGCGATCTGAGCCCGGCGGCGGCGCCTGTCCCGCCCACCGCGAACAGACCCGAGGCGTTGCAGGCAAATTGCTCTGGACAGGACATGGCACTATCCAGTCAGTTCGGACCATACGAAGGTAAAAAGTGAACATGACCGCAGCCCGAGCCCCCGATACCCCTCCGCGCCAGCGTGACGACGCGATGGCGGTCCGGGTCAAGGATGTGTCGATGGATTTCGGCGGCGGCAATCTGGCGGTGGACCGGGCCAGTTTCGATCTGGCGCAGGGCCGTTTCCTGACAATTCTCGGCCCCTCGGGGTCCGGGAAAACCACGCTTTTGCGGATGATCGCTGGATTTCAGCACCCGACCAGCGGCGAGATCACCATCGGCGGCAAGCCGGTTGATGCCGCGCCCCCGCATCGGCGCTCGGTCGGGATGGTGTTCCAGAAGCTGGCGCTGTTTCCGCATATGACGGCGGCGCAGAACGTGGCCTTTCCGCTGAAAATGCGCCGCTTCAACCCGGCCACGATCCCCGGCCGGGTCGCCGAATATCTGGATCTGGTCCGTCTTGGCGGCCTCGGTGACCGCCGGATACATGAGCTTTCCGGCGGCCAGCAACAGCGCGTCGCCATCGCCCGGGCGCTGGTTTTCGCGCCCGAGTTGCTGCTTCTGGATGAACCGCTGGCCGCGCTGGACCGCAAGCTGCGCGAGGAAATGCAACTGGAGTTCCGCCGCATCCAGCACGAGCTTGGCGTGACCACGATCAACGTCACCCATGACCAGCGCGAGGCGCTTGTCGTCTCGGACGACATCATCGTTATCGAAGGCGGCCGCATTCAGCAGCACGCCCGGCCGGTGGCGATGTATCGCGAACCCCTGAACACCTTCGTCGCGGGGTTTCTGGGCGTGTCGACATTCATCGACGGCATCGCCGGCCCGGACGGCATGATCGCCGGCGGCATAACGCTTGCCGGCACGCCCGTGGCGCCGCTGACGGGTGGCGCGCCGGTGCGCGGCGTGATCCGGGCCGAACAGATCCGCATCGCGGGGTCGGCGGCGGCGCTTGCGTCCTGCGACACCCGGCTTGCCGCCACCGTCTCGGACGTGATCTTCGAGGGTGAGCGGTTGCTTTACGTGGTTCACAGCCCCGATTTGCCCGCCACCGAGATCCGCATCTATCACCATGACCCGGCCGCCTTCGATCTGTTCGAGGTCGGGTCGGACGTTTCCATCGGATGGAATGCCCGCGACCTGAAGATTTTCCGCAAGACCCCCGACGAAACCCCTGTTTCCAGCAAGGAGAACGCGACATGACCAACCCATATACCCGCCGCGGCGTATTGCGTGCCGGCGCCATCGGCGGCGGTGCCGCGCTTCTGGGCGCGCTTCCCGGCACCCGGCTGTTCGCACAGGAACCCCAGAAACCGGCCGAACTGATCGTGCGGGCATGGGGCGGCGAATGGGTCGATGCCCTGAAACGCGGCGTGTCGGACCCGTTCACGGAAATGACCGGCATCGCCATCCGCCACGACCTGACCGAGGATAACGAGATCCAGCCGAAGGTCTGGGCGGCCGTCGCGCAAAACCGCGTGCCGCCGATTCACGTCAACTGGGACACCACCACCAACGCCACCAAATCGGCGTTGCGCGGCGTGACCGAGGATCTGTCGGACCTGAAAAACCTTTCCGGCACCACCGAACTGGCGAAACCCGTCGGTCTGGACGGCTATCCGATCGTCAACACCTATGGCTATGTCTATGTGCTGGCTTACCGGCCCGAGGCATTCCCCGACGGTGCCCCGAAGTCGTGGAAGGATCTGCTGGATCCAAGGCTGAAGGGCCGGATCGCGCTTTACAACGACGGCATCGGCTTTCACTTCCCCGCGCAGGTCGCCGGCGGCGGCAAGCTTGAGGATATTCCGGCGAACATGCAACCGGCCTGGGATTTCATCACCCAGATCAAGGGCCAGCAGCCGCTTCTGGGCGAGGATCCCGACTTCACCACATGGTTCCAGAACGGCGAGATCGACGCCGCCTGCACCATTTCCACCAATGCGTTGGCGGCGCGGAAGAACGGCGTCGATCTGGCATGGACCGTCCCGGAAGAGGGCTGCAAATTCGACACCGACGGGCTGTGGATCCCCAAGGGCCTGCCCGAGAACGAACTTTACTGGGCCAAGCAATACATTGATTTCGCGATCACCCCAAAGGCCCAGCAGGTCTGGCTTGACGGGCTTGGCCTGCCGGGCGTGGTGCCGGGGCTGACCCCGCCCGCGGGGCTGGAGAATGACCCCGCCTATCCCACAAAGCCCGAGGATTTCGAGCATCTGATCCGCATCTCGTCGCGCATTCAGGTCGAGAACGAAAGCGCGTGGTTCGCGAAGTTCAAGGAAATCATGCAGGGCTAGCGTTGATGGCTGGCGTCCACCACAAGGCGCCGGCCCATCCCGCCCCCGGAAGGAAATGCCGAAAGCGACCAGATGACCACGGAACGCGATAACCCGGGCTTCAGATACCCGCTCCGCTGGCGGATCATGGATGCGCTGGAATCGGCGCTGGCGGTGATCTGGCCGCGCCGGTTCAGCCGCTATACCGGCTGGGTCTTGCTGATGCCGGCGCTGTTGCTGGTCGGCATTCTGGTGCTGGGGCTGGTCCAGATCGCGGGGGCCTCGCTGCACCGGCTGGATACCAGCACCTATCTGCCCTCGGCCGAATATACGCTGGCGAATTATCAGACCATCATCGACAGCGCGACCTATACGCGGATCATGACCCGTTCGCTTTGGGGGGCGTTTCTGACGGTGGTGTTCACGCTGCTGCTGGCCTTTCCGTTCGCCTATATCCTTGTGCGGACGAAACGCGCATGGACCCGCAAACTGCTGCTGATCCTGCTGTTTCTGCCGTTCTTCATCGGGCAGGTCGTGCGCGCCTATGGCATGCTGATCATCATGGGATCGTCGGGCGCGGTCAACGAGATGCTGGGGCTGGTCGGGGTCGCGCCGATGCGGCTTTTGTTCAACTTTCCCGCCGTGGTGTTCGGGCTGGTCCAATACATGCTGCCTTTCGCGGTGCTGATGCTGGCGCCGGCGCTGACCGCGATTCCGCGGGAAACCGAGACCGCCGCAAGCTCGCTTGGCGCGAGCTGGTGGCGCAGTCTGTGGCACGTGGTTCTGCCGATGGCGCGGCCGGGGCTGGTGGGTGCGGGGCTGGTCGTGGGGACGCTTGCCCTGACCGATTTCGCCATGCCGGCGATGCTGGGCGGCGGATCGCAGGATTTCATCGCCAATGCGATCTATGACCAGTTCTTCCGCACCGCCGATCAGGGCCTCGGCTCGGCGCTGGCGATGGTGCTGGTCGCGCTGGGATCGGTGCTGGTCGGCATCGTGATCGCGGTTTTCGGCACCGGCACGCTGGGCATGGGGGGCCGGAAATGATCAGCCGCTCGCAAAGGATTGTGTTCTGGGGGCTGGTGTGGCTGTCGGTGCTGATGCTGTCGGTGCCGACCATCATCGTGGTCGGGGCGTCCTTCACGCAGGGCAACATGATCGCCTTTCCGCCCGACGGGTTCTCGCTGAAATGGTATGAGAAGATCGCCATGGCGCACGACCTGCGGCAGGCCTTCGCCCGGTCACTGATCGTGTCGCTGATCTGTCTGGCGGTCTCGGTGCCGATCGGGACGCTGGCCGGCATCGCGCTCAGCCGCTATCGGCTGCGGTTTGCCGGCGCGTTACAGGTCTATCTGCTTCTGCCCTTCACCATCCCGCTGATCGGTTCGGGCATCGGGATGATGCTGGTTTTCGGGCAATGGGGAATTCTGGGCAATGTCTGGCCGGTCGGTGTCGCCAGTGCGGTCATCAACCTGCCCTTCATCATCTGGTCGGTGTCCTCGTCCGCCGCCGTCATCGACCCCGATCTGGAGCTTGCGGCCGAAAGCTGCGGTGCCGGGCGGGTCGAGACCTTTCTGCACGTCACCCTGCCCAGCGTGATGCCGGGCGTGATCACCGGCGGGCTTCTGATGTTCGTGCTGGCGATGACCGAGTTTCTGGTCAGCCTGCTTTTGACCGACGCCCGCACCGTCACCCTGCCGGTTCTGATCTACAATAACATCCGCTCGATCATCACGCCCGATCTGGCTGCCGTATCCTCGGTTTTCGTGGTCATCGCGCTGATCGCCGTGTGGCTGCTGGACCGGCTGGTCGGGCTTGAGATCTTCCTGAAATCCAAATGACGCCGCCAAGGCAGACGAAGGGAACCCCCGCGATGGCCGATATCAACGTCCAGATCCTGAAGAACCTCGACCCGGCCCAGCGTGCCCAACTGGTGAAACGGTCCGAATCCGACCTGTCCTTTTTTCTGGAGCGCGTGCAGCCGATCATCGACGCCGTCCGGGCCGAGGGCGATGCCGCGCTGGTCCGTTTCGGGCGCGAGCTGGACCACGCCGAGGGGCTGACCGCCGACAATCTGAAGGCCAGCACGGCCGAATTCGACGCCGCTTTCGACAAGGTCGATCCGAAGGTGATCGAGGCGATCCGCTTCGGCATCAGCAACATCCGCAGTTTCCACGAGGAACAGGCCCCCGAACCGATGTGGCTGAAAGAGGTCCGCCCCGGCGCCTTTGCCGGCGACCGCTATCTGCCGATCGATTCGGTCGCGCTTTATGTCCCGCGCGGCAAAGGGGCGTTCCCCTCGGTCACCATGATGACCTCGGTTCCGGCGGTGGTGGCGGGGGTGCCCAATCTGGCGATCTTCACCCCGCCGGGACCGGACGGCGGGGTTGACGCGGCGACCCTTGTGGCGGCGCGGCTGGCCGGGGTGGAGACGGTCTATAAGGTCGGGGGCGCGCAGGCCGTCGCGGCGGCCGCGCTTGGCACCCGGACGATCCGCAAGGCCAAGAAGATCGTCGGCCCCGGCAGCCCGTGGGTCGTCGCCGCCAAGCGGCTTTTGTCCGGGGTCATCGACCCCGGCCTGCCCGCCGGGCCGTCCGAATGCATCATTCTGGCCGACCAGACCGTATCGGGCGCGTTGGCGGCGCTGGACCTGCTGATCGAGGCCGAACACGGCCCCGACAGCTCGGCCTGGCTGGTCACCCCGTCCGAGCGGGTGATGCGCGAGGCGCTGGAGGTGCTGCCGTGGCTGTGGACCCAGATGACCCCGCAGCGGGTCGAGTTCTCGCAGGCGGTGCTGACCGGGCGCGCGGGCGGTATCGTGCTGGCCGATTCGATGGCCGACGCCTGCGCCTTTGTGAACGAATACGCCCCCGAGCATCTGGAGATCCTGTCCGAACATCCCTTTGAGTATCTGGGCGAGATCACCGAGGCGGCCGAGATCCTGATGGGCACGCGCACGCCGGTCTCGATCGCGAATTTCGCGCTTGGCCCGAACGCCGTGCTGCCGACCTCGCAGGGGGCGAACACTTATGGCCCGCTGTCGGTGCATGACTTCATGCGCCGCAGTTCGGTCGGCTATGTCACCGGCAGGGCCTATCCCGAAATGGCCGGCGCGGCGCGAACGCTGGCGGAATACGAAGGCTTCTCGTCTCACGCCAATGCGGTCAGCGCCATCCGCGAACGGTTCCTGAAGGGCTAGGCGCGATGCGCGCGGTGCGGCTTCACGGCGTGGGCGACCTGCGGGCCGAGGAGATCGCCGAACCCGCCCGGCCCGGCACGGGCGAGGTCACGCTGCGGCTGACGGCCGCGGGCATCTGCGGCTCGGACCTGCATAATTTCAGGACCGGGGCATGGATCACCCGCGCGCCTTCGGTCGCCGGCCATGAATTCACCGGCGTGGTCAGCGCGATCGGCACTGGTGTCGATGACCTGGGCCTCGGTGATCGGATCATCGTCGACAGCCGCTATCTCTGCGGCGCCTGCCCCGCCTGCCTGTCGGGGCGCGGACAGGTCTGCGCCAGGCTTGGGTTTCTGGGCGAGGTCATCGACGGCGGCTTTGCCGAGGCGGTGACGCTGCCCGCCCGCAACGTGATCGCCGCCCCGGCGGGCGTGCTCGACCGGCATCTGGCGATGGCCGAGCCGCTGGCGGTGGCGCTTCACGCGCTGCGGCGGCTGGCCGCGCCGGATGGCGCCGGGATCGCGGTTATCGGCTGCGGCCCGATCGGCGGGTTGGTGGCGCTGCTGGCGCGGCGCATGGGTCACGAGGTTCGGGTCTTTGACCGCAATGCGCGCCGGGCATCGATCGTGGCGAATGCGACAGGCGCGCGGGTCGGCACGGCGGAACACCTGCCCGGCTGTTCCGACGACGGCGCCGCGATTCGCCATGTGGTCGAGACCACCGGCAGCGATCAGGTCATCCGATCGCTGATCGCGACGCTTCCCGGTTGCGGCACCATCGCGCTGGTCGGCATCAGACGGACCGCGCCGGTGATCGACCCAGGTGTTCTGGTCGAGCGTGAAATCTCGGTTCTGGGGTGCCACGCATTCGCCGACCGCGATCTGCATGATGTGGCGGGCATGCTGCCGGCATTAAGCCCCGCGCTCGACCCCTTCATTGCCGAACAGATCCCCTTGGCCGAGGTGCCCGCCGCCTATGCCCGCCATATCGCCGGGCTGAAGACCATCATCTTTTGCGGCGCGGGTCAAAACGGCGGCTGACCGCCCCCGCCGATCACTGTGCGGGGGGCGTCGCGGCCTGCGGCGTCGCCGGTTCGGACGGCGGAACGGGCGAGGGCTGATCCTGTCCCGCCGGCGCGGCGCCCTGACCGTTTTCGGTCAGCACGTTGTCGTTCCATTCGCCTTGCGCCACCGCGCCCGAGCGATAGCGCATGGTGCCCTGACCCTGACGCTTGCCCATGACGAAATTGCCTTCGTAGACATCGCCGTTGGCATAGGTCGCAACCCCCTCGCCATCCAGCTCGCCCGCTTTCCAGCTTCCGTCATAGGTGAAGCCGTCCGGCATGATCAGCCGCCCGCGCCCTTCGCGCAGCCCTTTGACGAAACTGCCGGTATAGGTCGTGCCGTCGGGATAGGTGGCCTGCCCCTCGCCATCGCGCTGACCCTCGCGCCAGGCGCCGGAATAGACATAGCCGTCGGGATAGGTCATGCGGCCCTGCCCTTCGTTGCGGGCATTGCGGAAACCGCCTTCATAGACCAGCCCATTGGCGTAATTGGCCTTGCCCTCGCCCTCGATCACCCCGGCGACCCAGTTGCCCTCATAGGTCGCGCCATCGGGATAAGTGATCTTGCCCTTGCCCTCGGGCAGATCGGCCTTGAGCGCGCCCTGATAGACCGAACCGTCGGGATAGGTGATCCGGCCCTCGCCTTCCATCCGGCCGTCGACCCAGTCGCCTTCATAGACAAAGCCGTCGGTGCCGGTGAAGATGCCCTTGCCCTGCCGCTTGTCCTGCGCAAATCCGCCCACATAGGTGTCGCCGTTGGCATAGGTGACCTTGCCCTGCCCCTCGCGCTTGCCATTGGCCATGCGGCCCTCATAGGTGTCGCCGACCGGCTGGGTCAGCTTGCCGTCGCCGTTCATCTGACCGGCCGCCCACATCCCTTCATAGACCAGCCCGTCCGGCCGGGTCAGCTTGCCCTGGCCCGACCGCTGGCCGTCGCGCATCCCGCCCTGATAGACGGTGCCGTCGGCATAGGTGATCTTGCCCTCGCCCGACTTGACGCCATTCTCCCAGTCGCCGTCATAGACATAGCCGCCATCAAGCGTCAGCACGCCCTTGCCCTGATGCATGCCGTTCAGGAACCCGCCGACATAGGTCGAATTATTGGCATAGGTCGCGGTGCCCTGCCCGGACATCTGGCCGTCGACCCAGTCGCCGTCATAGGTGCCGCCATTGGCGAACACGATCTTGCCGCGCCCCGAGGGCTCGCCATTCACGAACTGACCCTCATAGACCGCGCCATCGGGATAGCGCGCCCGCCCCTTGCCAAGGATCTGACCATCGACCCAGTCGCCGGAATATTCGTAACCGGAGGGCAGGGTATAAGTGCCCTGCCCGTGCTGCCGCCCGTTGCGGAATGTGCCCTGATAGACGCCACCGTCATCGAACTGCTTGGTAACGATCTCTTGCGCGCCGGCTGCGCCGGCAAGCATCGCCAGCGCCAGAACCAGTGCCGCGCGTTTGACTGCCATCCTGCCTTCTCCGTATTTTTGCCGGGTTTAACCCAAGCGGGGCTGAGGCGCAAAGCCCGACTTTTCCTTTCGGCGAGGGACGGCTAATCAGGGGCGGACACCAGCCGGAGGCGCATATGACCGACCGTTTCAATCTGACACTCGCGCAGCTTAACCCAACGGTGGGTGATCTGGCGGGAAACGCGGAAAAGGCCCGTAAGGCGTGGGAGGCGGGAAAGGCCGCCGGGGCGGATTATGTCGTTCTGCCCGAAATGTTCATCACCGGCTATCAGACGCAGGATCTGGTTCTGAAACCCGCGTTTGAACGCGATGCGGCCAAGGTGCTGGAAAAGCTGCGCGCCGATTGCGCCGATGGGCCTGCGCTTGGCATCGGCGGCCCGCTACGCCGCAACGGCGGGCTTTATAACGCGTTTTTCGTGTTCCAGAACGGCAAGACCGTCGCCGAGGTGCTGAAGCACGAACTGCCCCACAAGCAGTTGTTCGACGAGATGCGGCTGTTCGACATCGGCCCGATCAGCGGCCCTTACGCGATCAACGGCCTGCGCATCGGCACCCCGATCTGCGAGGACGCATGGCACCCGACCGTCGCCGAAACGCTGGCCGAAACAGGGGCCGAGGTGCTGATCGTGCCGAACGGCAGCCCCTATCACCGCGACAAGCTGGACCTGCGGATGCGCGTCACCGTGCCGCGGGTGGTGGAAACCGGCCTGCCGCTGATCTACCTGAACTCGGTCGGCGGGCAGGACGATCAGCTTTATGACGGCGCGAGCTATGCGCTAAACCCCGATCCGGTGGTGGGCGCGGTCAAGGTCTGGCAACTGCCGCCCTTTGACGAGGCGATCGGGCATCTGACCCTGATTCGCACCCCCGAGGGCTGGCGGATCGAGCCGGCCGGGATGGCGGATCAGCCCGATGTCTGGGAACAGGACTATCGCGCCATGGTTCTGGGGCTTCAGGATTATCTGCGCAAATCGGGCTTTTCCAAGGTCGTGCTGGGGCTGTCGGGCGGGATCGATTCGGCGCTTGTCGCGACCATCGCCGCCGATGCGATCGGCCCTGAAAACGTGCGCGGGGTGCGCCTGCCCTCGACCTATTCCTCCAAGGGTTCGCTGGACGACGCGCAGGATCTAGTCGACCGGCTGGGCATCCGCACCGACACCATCCCGATCGAGGGGCCGCGGCTGGCCATCACCGAGGCGCTGGCGCCGGTGATGGAAGGCACCACCCCCGACACGACCGAGGAAAACATCCAGTCGCGGCTGCGCGGCCTGCTGCTGATGGCGATCTCGAACAAGTTCGGGGAAATGCTGCTGACCACCGGCAACAAGTCCGAGGTCGCGGTCGGTTATGCCACGATCTATGGCGACATGGCCGGCGGCTATAACCCGATCAAGGACCTGTACAAGACCCGCGTGTTCGAGACCTGCCGCTGGCGGAACCGGAATCATCGCGACTGGATGATGGGGCCGCCGGGCGAGGTCATTCCGCAGGCGATCATCGACAAGCCGCCCTCGGCCGAGCTGCGTCCCGACCAGAAGGACGAGGACAGCCTGCCGCCCTATCCGGTGCTCGACGCGATTCTGACCGGGCTGGTCGAGGATGACCTGTCGGTCGCCGATCTGGTCGCGCAGGGCCATGACCGCGAAACGGTGAAAAAGGTCGAAAAGCTGCTGTATACCAGCGAATGGAAACGCTATCAGGCCGCGCCGGGGCCGCGTATCTCGACCAAGGCCTTCTGGCTGGACCGGCGTTATCCGCTGGTCAACCGCTGGCGCGACCCGAATTAGGGCGCAGGCCCAGCCCGGAAACCACGGCCGCGAAATCGCGGCCAGGGGATCGTCGGCTCAGAAATCGACGGCGATGCCCTTTTTCTCATAATCGCCGTAGCGGACCGGCTCGGGTCCGTCGCGGCCGCCAAGCTCGGGCGGCAGGTTCAGGGGCTTGGCGTTGCGGCGGCGCTCCTCGGCCTCGGCCAGCGCGCGCTGCGCGGCGGGCGGCAGGTCGGCCTGTGTATCGGCATCGCCCGGGCCGGAGGATTTGGGGTCTGACATGGCGCTGTCCTGTGAAAACGGCTATGGGGACGTGGTTGACTTAGGCTTTGAGGCGATGATGGGCAAGCCTGCGACGGCAAGGCGACAGGGATCAGGCCCGAGATCAGGTGGCGGATCAGGCGGCGGATCGGGTGGGCGATCAGGCCGGGGTTCGGATCGGCGTACGGGTGCCGATCCGGCACGTCTGGCGGCGCTGACGCTGCTGGCCGGTGTGCGCGGCGGCCAGACCTTGGCCGACCAGATCGGCATGGGCGCGCTTGACCGTCTGGACCCGGGCGACCGGGCCCGCGCCCAGCGGCTGGCGCTGGCGGTGCTGCGGCTGACCGGGCGCGCCGATGCCGTGCTGACGCCGCATCTGGCCCGGCGCCCGGCGCCCGCGATCATGGACATATTGCGACTGGCGGTGGTCGAGATGCTGGCGCTGGATACACCCGCCCATGGCGCGGTCAACGCCGCCGTCGCCGTGGCCCGCGCCGGCAATGGCAAGCAGCGCGCCGCGGCCGGGATGATCAACGCGGTACTGCGCAAGGCGGCCGAGGGGCGCGCGGCATGGGACGCCGCCGGCCCGCAAATGCTGCCGGAATGGCTGCGCGGGCCGCTGATCACCGCGTGGGGCGATTCTGCTGTCCGGGCCATCGAGGCGGTGCAGGAACAGGCCCCGCCGCTGGATCTGACCCTGCGGTCGCCCCTGGAAACCGACCTGCCCGAGGGCATGGCGTTGCCGACCGGATCGCTGCGCCTGACCGGCCCGGTGCAGGTCAGCGCGCTCCCCGGCCATGCGGGCGGCGCGTGGTGGGTGCAGGACGCGGCGGCGGCGCTGGCGGTGCGGGCACTTGCCCCCGAACCGGGCGAAGTCATCGCCGATCTGTGCGCGGCGCCGGGCGGCAAGACCATGCAGCTTGCGGCCGCCGGGGCGCAGGTGACGGCGGTCGATTCCTCGGCCCCGCGCCTGAAACGGCTGGCCGAGAACCTGCGCCGGACCGGGTTGGACGCCAAGGTCATCTGCGCCGACGTGCTGGACTGGCGCCCCGATACGCCGCCCGATGCGGTCCTGCTGGATGCGCCATGCTCGGCCACCGGCACGATCCGGCGCCACCCGGATTTGCCCGTGGTCCGCGACGGCTCGGCGCTGCCCGAAATCACCGACCTTCAGGCAAGGATGATCGACCACGCGCTGGCGATCCTGCGCCCCGGCGGCCGGCTGGTCTATGCCACCTGTTCGCTTCTGCCGGCCGAGGGCGAGGATCAGATCGCCGCCGCACTGACCCGCCATCCCGGCGTGACGGTCGAGCCCGCCGAGGTGCCGGGAACGCGCCCCGAATGGCTGACCGGGGCCGGGGCGCTAAGGCTGCGTCCGGATTATTGGGCCGATCTGGGCGGCATGGACGGATTTTTCATCGCCCGCCTGCGAAAGCCCGCCGGTTAGTCCCGATCCGGGTGCTTCGGGCCCCTGACCCCCTACTGCGACTGGACCTTGGCGCAAGCTCGGGTTAGGCCATCGCCGACCGCATCGCCCCGACCGCCCCTCGTGCCGAACCTGAAGGACCCGCCGATGACCGTGACCGCCCCGACCTCTGCCCCGCCTGACCGCGTAAAGCCAAGCCGCGCGCTTTTGTCGGTCAGCGACAAGACCGGCCTGATCGAGCTTGGCCGGGCGCTGGCGGATGCGGGGGTCGAGATTTTGTCGACCGGCGGCAGCGCGCAGGCGCTGCGCGACGCAGGGCTGGCGGTGCGTGACGTGGCCGAGGTGACCGGCTTTCCCGAGATGATGGACGGCCGCGTCAAGACGCTGCATCCGATGATCCACGGCGGGCTTCTGGCGTTGCGCGACAATCCCGACCACGCACAGGCGATGCGGGACCACGGCATCGACGGCATCGACCTGCTGATCGTGAACCTTTACCCGTTCGAGGCCACCGTCGCCAAAGGCGCCGATTATGCCACGGCGGTCGAGAATATCGACATCGGCGGCCCGGCGATGATCCGCGCCGGGGCCAAGAACCACGGTTTTGTCACCGTGATCACCGATCCCGCGACCTATCCCGATCTGATCGCCGAGCTGCGGGGCAATGACGGCGCGACCTCGCTTGCGTTCCGCAAGCGCATGGCGCAGGCGGCTTTTGCGCATACCGCCGCCTATGACACGGCGGTTTCCAACTGGATGGCCACCGCGACCGGACAGTCCGCCCCGCCCCAGCGCAGCTTTGCCGGACGGCTGGCGCAAACCCTGCGTTATGGCGAAAACCCCCATCAGGCCGCCGCCTTCTATACCGACGGCTCGAACCGTCCCGGCGTCGCCACCGCACGCCAGTGGCAGGGCAAAGAGCTGTCTTATAACAACATCAACGACACCGATGCGGCGTTCGAACTGGTGGCCGAATTCGATCCGGCACAGGGGCCGGCCGTCGCGATCATCAAGCACGCGAACCCCTGCGGCGTGGCCCGGGGCGACAGCGCGCTTGAGGCATATCGCCGCGCCTATGACTGCGACCGCACCTCGGCCTTTGGCGGTATCGTGGCGCTGAACACCACGCTGGACGGCGCCACCGCCGAGGAGATCGCCAAGATCTTCACCGAGGTTGTCATCGCCCCCGACGCGGATGAGGATGCCCGGCGCGTCTTCGCCGCCAAGAAGAACCTGCGCCTGCTGACCACCGGCGGCCTGCCCGATGCCGGCGCGGCGGGGCTGGCTTTCCGGCAGGTCGCGGGCGGGTTTCTGGTGCAGGGCCGCGACAACGGCCATGTCGGCCCGGCGGATTTGCAGCTGGTCAGCGCCCGCAAGCCCTCGGACGCCGAACTGGCGGACATGCTGTTCGCGTGGACCGTCGCCAAGCACGTCAAGTCGAACGCCATCGTCTATGCGCGCGATCTGGCCACGGTCGGGATCGGCGCCGGCCAGATGAGCCGCGTCGACAGCACCCGCATCGGCCGGCGCAAATCCGAGGATATGGCCGAGGTATTGGGCCTGCGCGAGCCGTTGACGGTCGGCGCGGCCGTCGCCTCGGATGCGTTCTTTCCCTTCGCCGACGGGATCGAGGCTTTGGCCGAGGCGGGCGCACGCGCGGTCATTCAGCCCGGCGGCTCGATGCGCGACGCCGAGGTCATCGCGGCCGCTGACCGACTGGGTCTGGCCATGGTATTCACCGGACAACGACATTTCAGGCACTGATGGCACAGACACCGAAACCCACCACACCGCCCGAGAACCCGGCAGAGGCCGCTACCGGCGCGTCCGCGACGCCAAAGCCGCGCACGCCGCGCAAACGCAAACCGGCAGCGCCGCCGCCACCGCCCGGGTATACGATGCGGCTGACGGCGATCGTCGCGGCGGTGACCCTGCTGATCGACCAGATCAGCAAATATATCGTGGTGCACATCCTGCGGCTTGACAGTGTCCGCGAACTGGACCTGATCAACCCGTTCCTGAACCTGCGCATGGCGTGGAATCAGGGGGTCAACTTCGGGCTGCTTTCCTCGGGCGCCAATGCGATGCGCTGGGTCCTGATCGCGGTGGCCGTTGCGGTCAGCATCTGGGTCTGGGTCTGGCTGGCGCGGACCCAGCGCGCCGGTCTTGCCGGGCGCTCGACGCGCATCGCGGCGGGGCTGCTGATCGGCGGGGCGCTTGGCAATGCCATCGACCGGCTGACCTATGGCGCGGTGGCGGATTTCCTGAACATGAGCCTGCCCGGCTGGCAGAACCCCTATAGCTTCAACACCGCGGATATAGCGGTTTTCGCCGGTGCGATCGGGCTGGTTCTGTTTCCACCCGCCACGCCCGAGCCGAACCCGCCAACATCGTCAAAGGCGCGTGACGCGCAGCGGAAATCACGTTAGAAGGCGGTTACAAGAGGAACGATGGGACGGACGGTTATGCGGGTAAACGGGCTGACGATCTCGGCGCTGACGATGCTCATGGCGCTGGCCGCGTGCAGCGATGACGAACCGCGTCTGATGAATATCGACGCGCATCGCAGCACGCCCGACGAATTCGCCATCCTGCCGACCAAGCCCCTGCAACTGCCGCCCGACCTTGCCGCGTTGCCGACGCCGACGCCGGGCGGCACCAACATCACCGATCCCACGCCTGACGCCGATGTGGTGGCCGCGCTTGGCGGTAACCCGGCGCAGCTTTCGGCGGTGGGCGTCTCGCCCTCGGACGCGGGGCTGCTGGCCTATTCCGGCCGTTTCGGCCGCGACGGGGCGATTCGCCAGACGCTGGCCGCCGAGGATCTTGAATGGCGCCGCGCCAATGCCCCGCGTTTCCTTGAAAAGCTGGCCAAGACCAACGTCTATTACCGCGCTTATCAGTCGATGTGGCTTGACCAGCGGGCCGAGCTTTTGCGTTGGCAGCGGGCCGGCGCGCAGACGCCCTCGGCGCCGCCCCGGACCGACAAATAATCCCCACCCCCGCGGGCTTTTGCCCCGACCCATCGCGCACACGCGGCTTCACAGCCGCGCGACAGGGTGCAAAGCGGGCTTGCGCAGCCCCCCCCTAACCGGGCACATCGGGCAGGCCATCACCCACCGCGGAATGACGGAGTGTCCATGCGCGCCTTATCAGCCCTGCTGTTTTCCATCGCTGTCAGCCTTTGCCTGATCAACCCGGCCTTTGCCGAAAACCCGCCGGATGTCAGTCACTTCAAGCTGGACAACGGTCTGGATGTCGTGGTGATCGAGGATAACCGCGCCCCGGTCGTGGTCCAGATGGTCTGGTACAAAGTCGGCTCGGCCGATGAGGTGGCGGGCAAGACCGGCCTTGCGCATTATCTTGAACACCTGATGTTCAAAGGCACGGAAAAGCTGGATCCGGGCGAGTTCTCGAAGGTTGTGGCGGCGAACGGCGGCACCGACAACGCCTTTACCAGCTATGATTACACCGCCTATTTCCAGCGCATCGCCTCGGACCGGCTGCCTCTGGTGATGGAGATGGAGGCCGACCGCATGGCCAATCTGCGCATCGGCGAGGAAGACTGGCAGGCCGAACGGCAGGTCGTGCTTGAGGAACGGGCCCAACGCACCGACGGCGATCCCGGATCGCTGTTCGGCGAGGAACGCAACGCCGCGCAATTCCTGAACCATCCCTACGGCCGCCCGGTGATTGGCTGGCGCAACGAGATGATGGACCTGACCCGCGCCGACGCGCTGGCGTGGTATGACCGCTATTACGCGCCCAACAACGCGATTCTGGTGCTGGCGGGTGATGTCACCGCCAAGAAAGCCCGGGAGCTCGCGCAGAAATACTATGGCTCGATCCCGGCCAAGAAGGGTGCCGAGCGCGCGGACCGTCCGCAGGAACCGATCCAGCGCGCCACCCGGCGGCTGGAAATGCAGGACCCGCGCGTGCCGCAGCCGACGATGATCCGCACCATTCTGGTCCCCGAACGCAACCCGGGCGATCAGAAAACCGCAGCCGCGCTTACCGTGCTGGCGGAACTGCTGGGCGGGTCGGCACAGACCTCGGTCCTTGGCCAGAAGCTGGTCATGACCGGCAAGGCGCTGAGCGCAAGCGCCGGCTATGACGGCTATGCCGTCGATCCGACCAGCTTCTATTTCTCGCTCGTCCCGGTGCTGGGCGAAACCCCCGAAGAGGCCGAAAAGGCGCTGGATCAGGTGTTGCAGCAATTCCTGACCGACGGGGTGGACAGCGCGCAACTGGACCGGGTCAAGACCCAGATCAGCGCCGCGCAGATCTATGCCAAGGATTCCGCCCACGGTCGCGCCTATCAATATGGTCAGGGTCTGGCCACGGGGCTGACGGTCGAGGATGTGAACGACTGGCCCGAGATTCTCGCATCGGTGACGGACAAGGACGTGATGGACGCCGCCAAGATGGTGGTGAACAGCACCGCGACGGTGACCGGCTGGCTGGAACCGGCGGCCGAGGGCGCGGACGCCCCGCCGGCGGAGGAAGATGCCGCCGCCGCACCGGGAATGCCCGCCGATACCGGCGCGCCCGCGCCCGTACAGGCCGCACCGACCCCCGCAACCCCCACCGATGCCCAAAGCGAGGAGGTCAGCCAATGAGCTTTCTGCGTGCCATTCCGTTTCTGCTGACCGCGCTGATCGCCGCCGCCCCGGCCAGCGCCATCGACATACAGCAGATCACCTCGCCCGGCGGCATCAAGGCATGGCTGGTCGAGGATCACACCATACCTTTTGTCGCCCTGAACCTGACCTTTCGCGGCGGGGCGAGCCTTGACGCGCCCGGCAAGCGCGGCGCCATCAACCTGATGACCGCGACGCTGGAAGAAGGCTCGGCCGATATGGATTCGACCCAATTCGCCCAGGCGGTCGAAAGCCAGGCGGCGCGGTTCAACTTTGACGTCGATGACGACGCGCTGGTGGTCTCGGCCAGCATGCTGACCGAAAACCGCGATGCCTCGGTGCAGCTTCTGGCGGACGCGCTGACCAAGCCGCGTTTTGCGACGGCCGATGTCGACCGGGTGCGCGGTCAGGTGCTGTCGATCATCCGGGCCGAGGAAAAGGATCCGCAGTCGATCGCGATCAAGGAACTGGCCAAGGCGGCGTGGGGTGATCATCCCTATGGCACCTCGCTGAACGGCACGGCGGAAAGCGTGGCGGCGCTGACGCCCGATGATCTGCGCGATGCCAAGAACCGGGTGCTGGCGCAGGACCGGGTGCTGGTCGCGGCCTCGGGCGACATCACCCCCGAACAACTGGGCGCAGTTCTGGACAAGATTTTGGGCGGCTTGCCGAAAACCGCCACCGCGCCGCTGCCCGAGCGCCCCGAGATGGGCCTGACCGGCGGCACCACGGTGATCGACTGGGATGCGCCGCAGACCGTGGTTTCCTTTGCCGGTCCCGGCCTTCCGATGAGCGATCCCGACTATTTCGCGGCCTATGTCGCCAACCAGATCCTTGGCGGCGGCGGCTTTTCCGCACGCCTGATGGAGGAGGTCCGCGAAAAGCGCGGGCTGACCTATGGCATCGGCACCGGCCTTGCCAACAGCGTATTGGGCGAGTTGTGGCAGGGCGGCTTCGCCAGCGCCAATGAAAAAGTCGCCGAGGCGCTGGCGATCACCCGCACCGAATGGGACCGCATGGCAAAGGATGGCGTGACCGAAAAGGAACTGAACGACGCCAAGACCTATCTGACCGGGGAATATCCGCTGCGTTTCGACGGAAACCGCAGGATCGCCGGCATCCTTGCCGGCATGCAGTTGATCGGCCTGCCGGCGGAATACGTGAACACCCGCAACGCCAAGGTCGAGGCAGTGACGGCCGAGGATGTGAAACGGGTCAGCGAAAGACTGCTGAAATCCGGCGATCTGCGGTTCGTGCTGGTTGGCCGCCCGGTCGGTATCGACTGACAAGAAACGGCTGACAAGAAACGGCCGACAATAAACGCCGCGTCGCCCGGGCCGTCACGGGCAGAGCCCGTTACCGGCGGCGCGGCGTCATTCAGTCCTGCCGTGGCGGCAAGTGGTCACTTGACCTGAACCGCGCCCGAGCCGCCCAGAGCCGCACCGGCAACCGCGCCGACCGGACCCGCGACGACCGCGCCGGTTGCCGCGCCCGTGGTCGCCCGCGTGGCGGTGTTTGGGCCGCAGCTCGCCAATGCCAAAGTCGCGCCAATGATAAGTACTGAACCAAGTTTTTTCATGGTAAACGCCCCTGCGAAAAATGTTGCGCGTGTTCAGGTAAAAGCAACGGCAGAGTTGAAAAGTTCCCTATTCATGCCGCTTTGGCGTGTCGGCGGGGAATTCGCTCGGGCCGGGTGATGCCGAATCATTCCCTCAGCACGGCCCTTCTGCTAAATATGGGGTTATGAACGCTGACATCCGCAATATCCGGCCCGTTATCAGGCAGCTTGACGAAGCAGACGCCAATCGCATCGCGGCGGGCGAGGTGGTCGAACGTCCGGCCTCGGCGGTCAAGGAACTGGTCGAAAACGCACTGGATGCGGGCGCGCGGCGTATCGAGGTCACCATTGCCCAGGGCGGCAAGGCGCTGATCCGGGTGGCCGACGATGGTTGCGGCATGACCGCCGAGGACCTGCCGCTGGCCCTGGCCCGTCACGCGACCTCGAAACTGGCCGACGGCGATCTGGTCAACATCCGCAGCTTCGGCTTTCGGGGCGAGGCATTGCCCAGCCTTGGCGCGGTCGGGCGGCTTTCGATCACCAGCCGCGTCGCCGCCGAAGCGGCCCGGATCGAGCTTATCGGCGGGCGTCTGTCCCCGGTGCGTCCGGCCGCCGGCAATCGCGGCACGGTGGTGGAGTTGCGCGACCTGTTCTTCGCCACCCCGGCGCGGCTGAAATTCCTGCGCAGCGACCGGGCCGAGCAGCAGGCCGTGCTTGACGTCATTCGCCGCCTCGCCATGGCCGAACCGCATGTCGCCTTTACGCTGACCGATGAAACCGACGGCCGCACCCTGTTCCGCGCCGATGCCGAGCAGGGCGAGCTTTTCGACGCCCTCGCCGCGCGGCTGGATCGGGTCATGGGGCGCGAGTTCGCCGAAAACGCCATGCCCGTTCACGCCGAACGCGACGGGCTGAGCCTGACCGGCATGGCGGCGCTGCCGACCTATTCACGCGGCGCGGCGGTGGCGCAGCATCTGTTCGTGAACGGCCGGCCGGTCCGCGACAAGCTGCTGCTCGGGGCGTTGCGCGCGGGCTATATGGACGTGCTGCCCTCGGGCCGGTTTCCGGCCGCCGCGCTGTTTTTGGGTTGCGCGGCCGAAGATGTGGACGTGAACGTCCACCCCGCGAAATCCGAGGTCCGGTTCCGCGATCCCGCCGCCGCGCGCGCCCTGATCGTGACCGCGATCCGCCATGCGCTGGCCGAGGCAGGTCACCGCGCATCCTCGACGGTCGGCACCGCCACCGTTCAGGCGTTCCGTGCCGAACCTGCTGGCCCGTCCGTCCACACTGCACCCCTGCGCTATCAGGGCGACTATCGCCCCTCGCTCGGCGCCATCCAGTCGTCATTCGCGATGCAGGCCCCGGGCGTTGCGGCCGGTGCGGGCTTTACTGGTGCGGGCTTTGCTGGTGGCGGCTTTGCCGAGGCGCCCTCGGCCCGTGTTGAAACTGATCCAGCGCCGGCAACCGACAGCCCTTTGGGCGCCGCACGGGCGCAGTTGCACGAGAACTACATCATCGCCCAGACCGCCGACGGCATGGTCATCGTCGATCAGCACGCCGCGCATGAACGGCTGGTCTATGAGCGGCTGAAACAGCAGGCCGCCGATACGGGGATCCGGTCGCAGGCGCTGCTGATCCCCGAAATCGTCACCCTTTCCGACTCCGAGGCCGCGCGGATTCTGGCCATCGCCGACGAACTCGCCGATCTGGGTCTGGTGATCGAGCCCTTCGGCGGCGGCGCCGTCGCCATCCGCGAGGTGCCGGCCATGCTGACCCGCATCGACGGCCCGGCGCTGATCCGCGACATTCTGGACGATCTCGAGGAACAGGGCGACAGCCAGCGGCTTCAGGCGCGCATCAACGCGGTGCTGTCCTCGATGGCCTGTCACGGCTCGGTCAGGTCCGGGCGGCGGCTGACGGCGGATGAAATGAACGCCCTTCTGCGCGAGATGGAGGCGACGCCGCATTCCGGCCAGTGCAATCACGGCCGCCCGACATGGGTCAAGCTGCGGCTGGCCGATATCGAGCGGCTGTTCGGGCGGACGGGTCTGTGATGCGCGCCGCATGGGACAGCCTGACGCCCGAAGCGCAACTGCTGGTCCTGCTGGCCGGCGGCGCCGTGGCGCTGATCCTTCTGATGCTGTGGCTGTCCTTGCGCGCCGCCGGACGTTCGGCCGAGATCGCGGCGATGCTGGGTGCCCGGGTACAGGCGATCTCGGACGGGCAGCAGCAACTGACCGGGGGCTTGCGCGCGGTCAGCGACGCGCAGGCCGAAAGTCAGGCCCGGACCCTGCATCTGATGGAAACCCGTCTGGCCGAGGTCGGGCGGGGCATGACGGAAAGCCTTGCGGGCAACGCCACCCGCACGGCGCGCAGTCTGGGCGAGTTGCAGCAGCGGCTGGAGACGATCGACAAGGCACAGGCCAATATCGAAAAGCTGTCGGGCAACGTGCTGTCGTTGCAGGACATCCTGTCGAACAAGCAGACCCGGGGCGCGTTCGGCGAAATCCAGTTGCATGACATCGTGCTCAAGGCGCTTCCGTCCGACAGCTATACGATGCAGGCCACGCTTTCGAACGGCAGGCGCGCGGATTGTCTGGTTCATCTACCGGCCCCGCCGGGCCCGATCGCGATCGACGCGAAATTTCCGCTGAACGCCTATGAGGCTTTGCGCGCCGCCACCAACAACGCCGAACTGATCGAGGCGCAGCGGCGCCTGCGCATCGACCTGCGCGCCCATATTCGCGCGGTTTCCGAGAAATACATCATCGAGGGCGAGACCGCCGACGGCGCGCTTCTGTTCCTGCCCTCCGAAGCGGTCTATGCCGAACTGCACGCGAATTTCCCTGAAATCGTGCGCGAGGGCTTTGCCGCAAGGGTCTGGATCGTGTCGCCGACCACCTGCATGGCGGTTCTGAACACCATGCGCGCGGTGCTGAAAGACGCCCGCATGCGCGAGCAGGCAGGCGCGATCCGGCGCGAACTCGGGCTTTTGTCGCAGGACGTGACCCGGCTGTCGGATCGGGTCGATTCGCTTGATCGCCACTTCGGACAGGCGGCCAAGGATATTTCGGACATCCGCATCTCGGCCGACAAGGCGGGCCGGCGGGCGCGGCGGCTGGACAATTTCGACTTCGAGGAACTGGCGCCGCAGGACGACAATATCGCGCCGCCGCTACCGGGCGCGGCCGCCGAATAACCACCGCGCGTCCAAGGCAGAAAGGCTGCATTGGCGCCGCCGCCGCTCGGTGCTGTGACGTCAGGTCTTTTTCAGATGGTCGACCTTGGCCATATGTTGCGCCAACTGCCCGACCTCGGTCAGCCATTCGCCGACCAGCTCCGGGTCATCCGGCGCGGCGTGGACGCCCGGCTTGATGCGGCCGGCGCCGACCGCCTCGACCGCAAGTGCGACCGGGATCGACACCAGACGCGCCATGGCGGTGCCCTTCTTGTCGCCCCATGCGTCGAGCACCCATTCCTTGTGCCAGACGGGTTTGCCATCGCGGTCCGCGCGCAACGAGACGAACAGAACCACGCGGTCAGCCTCGCCCTTGGCATAGGCGTTCTCGCGCCAGAACTGTTCCGACATCTCGCGCAGACGCGCATCGCCCTCGGGACCTTGCAGGGTCTCGACCTCGCGGAACACCGGCTCCCACGCCTGCGCCCAGCCTTTCAGGCGGATGGTGCCGCGCACGAAATCGCCGATCTTCCAGGCAGGGTCGAAATGGTAATCCTGAAGGAAGGGCAGCGAGTCGCGGTTCGGATAGACCTCGAACCGTTCCGGGGTCGGCAGCGGCGCGTCATAGCCGGTGATCGCGTCCCATGGCCGTTCCACGACCCGCTCGGCCCCGCCTTTCAAGGACCGCGACGGGCTGCGCAGCGCCTTCAGCACGCCAAGCGGCGACCAACTGAACTTATAGCGGAACTTGTTCGGATGCTTCGGAATACCGCCGCAATACGAGGTGAACGAGACCACATCGCCCGGCTGGTTGCCGCCGCCAAGCCGGTAATCGGCGACCAGATCATGGGCCATCAGGTGGTCGATCCCCGGATCCAGCCCGGTTTCATTGACCAGAACCAGCCCCTTTTCGCGCGCCTCGCCGTCCAGCGCGCGCATCTCGGGCGAGATATAGCTTGAACTGACGAAATGGGCGCCATGATCAAGGCAGGTCCGCGCGATGGCGACATGCTGATCGGCCGGCAGCATGGAGACGGCGATATCGCCGGGTCGCAGCGCATCGGCGAAGGCGGTGGCGTCCCATGGCCGGATATCGGATGTCAGATCGCCCACCGCCTCGCGGGCCTTTTCGACGGTGCGGTTCCAGACGGTGACGGGCGTTCGTCCTTTCAGAAGGCGGCGCAGGCCGGGAATGGCCGAGAGACCGGTTCCGATCCAGTGGATTGTCATGCGTTAACCTTTGCGGAATGTTCCGTGTAGATTGCCCGGGCGCGACCCCAGACGCCATCCTCGATCGCGTCCAGCTGCGCCAGAACCGGCAGCAACTGCGCCGCATAATCGGCCGAGGATTCCGCCGGCAGCATCGAGGGCAGATTGTCGATGGCCATCACGTCCAGCGGCGGCTTTTCGGCCACCCGGATGACCGGATGCGCCCAGTCGGTGGTGCGGTCATAGACCTTGACCGGGTTGAATTCGCTGGTCGGATCGCAGGCGACATCGCCGATGACCGTCAGATGCCGCAGCGTGGTCACGGTTTCCGGCGGAACGAAAACGGGACTGCCGGGCATGGCAAGGATCGAGTTGATGAAGACGTCATGCTCCAGCACCTCCGGGAAGGGGCCACCATGCGCGGTTTCGGCCAGATCCCATTTCGTCACACGCACCCCCATCGCGGCACACAGGTCGCTGGCCCCGGTGCCGACGCGGCCCTTGGCGCCGATGACCAGTGCGCTGGGACGCGGGGCGCCGGTCGCATCCAGTTCAGCGCGAAGATCGTCAAGCAGACCCTCCTTGGACCTGTAGGCGTGCACCGGGCCGCAGATCTGCCCGCGCCGTTGCGCGGCCCATGCCTTCAGGGAAACCGCAGCGCCCGCATAGCCCGCCCAGTAACCGAAGGCGGCGACGCGCCGGCCGTTGTCGTCCAGCAGATATTCCAGATCGTAAAGCGCCCCGCCGCCCGCCCTGAACCGGCGCAGAAGCTCCTGCCCCGCCGGCTGACCCTTGTAGGCATGGCCGAACATGATGTGCCGGTGGCGCAGCGGGGTGCCATCCTCGGGCAGTTCCTTCAGGCCGAAGATGATCGCTTCATCCGGGGCGCTGGTCCAGGACCCTTCGGGCACGATCACGGCGCCGGCGTCGCGATACGCGGCGATCGGGATGATGCGACGCGGGCTTTCCTCGACCGATACGTCGAAGCCGCGCGCGATCAGATCCGCCACACCCTCGGGCGTGATACCGACCCGATCCTCATTCGGGCGGCTTTCCGCCCGGACCCAAAGATGCGTCATGCTGGTCCCCTGCAACGCGATTGCCGTTGATCTAATGAAACCCTTGCAGCGCCACAAGGTTTCGCGCGTCCGGGCCGGGCGCTAAAACTGGCGCTAAAACGGCACCGGCGCCGAGAAGGTCATCTGTTTGCCGCTGTCCGGATGGGCGAAACGCAGCGACTGGGCGTGCAACATCAGACGCGCGTGGGCGGCCGTTTCGTCCTGCGCATAAAGCGGATCACCCAGTATCGGATGGCCCAGCGCCAGCATGTGAAC
This sequence comes from Paracoccus pacificus, assembly GCF_042680785.1. Classification (NCBI taxonomy): domain Bacteria; kingdom Pseudomonadati; phylum Pseudomonadota; class Alphaproteobacteria; order Rhodobacterales; family Paracoccaceae; genus Paracoccus; species Paracoccus pacificus. The sequence goes on along the minus strand of NZ_JBHUEN010000021.1, from coordinate 269,351 downwards.
CCGAAGCTGATGGCTGCGTCCGGTCAGAGGCGTCAGCCGCACGCGGGTCGCGCCATTTTTACCAACATCATCGTGATACCGCATCACCTGCCAGTCGGTCCGCGCTGGCCGGCCCTTTTCGTGATCGACCATTTGTCGCGGCCGGTTCGGCCAGTCGACGATCAGCGGCAGATCGACGGTGCCGGTCTTTGGCTCCAGCCGGCCATCCAACAGCGCGACATAGGTCTTTTTGGTCCGCCGTTCTTCGAACTGCTTGGACAGATGCCTTTGCGCATGCGGGGTCAGTCCGAAAACCATCACCCCCGACGTGTCCAGATCCAGCCGGTGAACCAGCAGAACGGTCGGAAACGCCGCCCGCAGCCGATTGATCAGGCAATCCGCCCGGTCGTCGCCCCGGCCTGGCACCGACAAAAGCCCCGCCGGCTTGTCGACCACAAGCACCTCGTGATCATCATGGATGATGCGCGGCGGATCGGCGGGCGGGGTATAGATAAAACGGCTCATCTGACGACCAGACGCAGCGCGAGCCCGGCGAACATGACCGCCGCGATGCGGTTCAGGATGCCGATGCGCGGCCCGATGATCTGCCCGGCATAGCCGGCGGCGACGCCGTAAGCCATGGTGATGAGCGTGCCGCCCATCCAGAAGATGATGCCAAGCCCCAGCACCTGCTGCCATACCGGGCCATAGGCAGGGCTGGTGAACTGCGGCAGATAGGCCAGCATGAACATGATCGGCTTCGGGTTCAGCGCGTTGGACAGAAATCCGCGGCGCAGAATGGTCGCGGTCCTGACCGCCCCGCGCGCCGCCGGATCGACCGGCCCGGCGTTCCATGCCGACCACGCCAGCCATAACAGATAACCGGCGCCGATGTATTTCACCACGCGCAGCGCCTCGGGATGGGCGACCATAAGCGCGCCAAGCCCCACCACGGCCAGGGTCAGGTGCATGAGCACGCCCAGCCCGACGCCGACCCCGGCCAGAAATCCGGCCCTTGGGCCGCCCTGAATGCCGCAGGCGCTGGCAAAGAACACATCCGGACCCGGCGCGATGTTCACCACCAGCCCGCCGATGATGCAGGCCAACAGGTCGTCGGTCGGAATGTTGGCCAGCGTGTCCCAGATCATCCGACCGCCCCGAAGGTTTCGGCGAGTATGGCGGCCAGCGCCTCGGCATCCTGCGCGGTGAAGGCGTCGGGCTGGTCGCTGTCGATATCCAGCACCCCGATCAGGCGCCCGTTGCGGTCGTGAACCGGCAGGACCAGTTCCGACCTCGTCGAGCTGGCGCAGGCGATATGACCGGGGAACGCGTCGACGTCGGGCACAAGCTGCACCTGCCCGGTGCGCGCGGCGGCGCCGCAGACGCCGCGTGCGAAGGGAATCACCAGACAGCCGTGACCGCCCTGATACGGGCCGATCTTCAGCACTTCGGGCGCGGTCACCCGGTAAAAGCCGGTCCAGTCAAAGCGGTCGTCCGACCAGTGGATTTCGCTGGCCAATGTGGCCATCAGGGCGATCTCATCGGTTTCGCCATGGGTCAGGGCGCGGATCGTCTCGGCCAGTGCGGCATAATCAGGCATGTCATCCGGCCTCACGAAAGGTTTTTCCTGACATGATCCTCTAGCCTGACCACCGCGCCGGCGAAAGGTGGCACAACAGCGGCGACAACTGGCCTTTGACAAGATGGCGACAAGGTGACAATGCCCGCAGGCTTTGCTAAGCGCAGGTCGCGCGGTTAAACGAAACGAGGTTTCCCTTGCAGATCGAGACTACTCCACTTGCGGGCGTATTGGTGTTGACGCCGCGCCGCTTTGCCGATCATCGCGGCTTTTTCTCGGAAAGCTGGAACCGGCGAACGCTGGAGAATGCCGGGGTGAACCTGCCCGAGTTCGTTCAGGACAACCATTCCATGTCGCGCGATGCCGGCACGTTGCGCGGGCTGCACTTCCAGTCCCCGCCGCATCCGCAGGGCAAGCTGGTGCGTTGCGGGCGCGGGCGGCTGTTCGATGTCGCGGTCGATGTGCGGCGCGGCAGCCCGACCTATGGCCAATGGTTCGGGATCGAACTGTCGTTTGAAAACGGCAAGCAGCTGTGGATTCCCGCCGGTTTCCTGCACGGCTTCGTCACCCGCGAGCCGGATACCGAGATCATCTATAAATGCACCGACCATTACGCACCTGAATGCGATGGCGCGGTGCGCTGGGATTCGGCCGGCATCGACTGGCAGGTCAAGGGCCCGATCCTGTCCGAGAAGGACGCGGTCGCGCAAACTCTGGCGGATTTCGACACACCTTTCGTGTGGGAGAGCGGCAAATGAAGATCCTGATCACCGGCGGCGCCGGCTTTATCGGCTCGGCCGTCGTGCGCGCGGCCATTCCGCGCGGCCATCAGGTCGTCAATCTGGACGCGCTGACTTATGCGGCCTGTCTGGACAACGTGGCCAGCGTCGCGGACGACCCGGGCTATGCCTTCGAGCAGGCGGATATCCGCGACCGCGCCGCGCTGGACCGCATCTTCGCCGAACATCAGCCAGACGCGGTGATGCATTTGGCCGCGGAAAGCCATGTCGACCGCTCGATCGACGGGCCGGGCGATTTCATCGCCACCAACATCAACGGCACCTATGAGATGCTCGAGGCCGCCCGCGCCTATTGGACCCGCAAGGGCAAGCCCGGGGATTTCCGCTTTCACCATATCTCGACCGACGAGGTGTTCGGGACGCTGGGCGATGAGGGAAAATTCACCGAGGACACGCCCTATGCCCCGAACAGCCCCTATTCGGCGTCAAAGGCGGCCAGCGACCATCTGGTGCGGGCATGGCATGAAACCTATGGTCTGCCGGTGGTGATGACCAATTGCTCGAACAATTACGGGCCGTTCCATTTCCCCGAAAAGCTGATCCCGGTGGTGATCCTGAACGCGCTGGCCGGCCGGCCGATCCCGGTCTATGGGCAGGGCACGAACGTCCGCGACTGGCTGTTCGTCGAGGATCATGCGCAGGCGTTGCTGACCGTGGTCGAAAAAGGCGCGCTTGGCCGCAGCTACAACATCGGCGGCAACAACGAGGCCGCCAATATCGACATCGTTCGCAAGATCTGCGCGATTCTGGACCAGCGCCACCCCGAGGGCGCGCCGCATGACAAGCTGATCAGCTTTGTCGCCGACCGGCCCGGGCACGATTTCCGCTATGCGATCGACGCCAGCCGCATCCGCGACGAACTGGGCTGGCAACCCTCGGTCACGCTCGATCAGGGGCTGGAGCAGACCGTCGACTGGTATCTTGCCAACAAGACATGGTGGCAGAACCTGCAACAGCGCCACGGCGTGGGCGAGCGGCTGGGGCTGAAGGGATGAAGGCGCTGGTATTCGGCCGCACCGGGCAGGTCGCGCAGGAGCTGGCGCTGCTTTTGCCAGAGGCGGAGTTTCTGGGGCGCGACCGTGCCGATCTGACCGACCCCGCCGCCTGCGCCGATGCCATCGCGGCGACGGATGCCGCGATCGTCATCAACGCCGCCGCCTATACGGCCGTCGACAAGGCCGAAAGCGACGCCGACACCGCGCGGCTGGTCAATGGCGCAGCACCCGCCGCCATGGCCCGCGCAGCCGCCGCGCGCGACCTGCCCTTTCTGCACGTCTCGACCGATTACGTCTTTGACGGCTCGGGCACGGCGCCTTGGCAGGCAGGCGACAGAACCGGCCCGCTGGGCGTCTATGGCCAGACCAAGCTGGAAGGCGAGGACGGGGTTCGCGCCGCCGGTGGCATGGCCGCGATCCTGCGCACCTCTTGGGTGTTTTCCCCCTTCGGCAACAATTTCGTCAAAACCATGCTGCGTCTGGGGCGCGAACGTGACGCGCTGAGCATCGTCGCAGACCAGATCGGCGGCCCCACCCCCGCCGGCGACATCGCCGCGGCACTGGTCGCGATGGGGCGGCAGATGCTGGACGGGCGCGGCATCGCCGGGACCTATCACTTTGCCGGGACGCCGGATGTAAGCTGGGCCGATTTCGCGCGCGAGATCTTTCGCCAGGCCGGGCTGACCCCTAAGGTCACCGATATCCGCACCGTTGACTACCCCACACCCGCCAAACGCCCGGCCAATTCGCGGCTGGATTGCTCGGCGCTGACCCGCGACTACGGCATCGCCCGCCCCGAATGGACCAAGGGTCTGGCGCGGGTTCTGACTATTCTGGAGACGACATCATGAAACAGCGCAAAGGCATCATTCTGGCCGGCGGCTCTGGCACCCGGCTGTATCCGATCACCATGGGTGTCTCAAAGCAGCTTCTGCCGGTCTATGACAAGCCGATGATCTATTATCCGCTGTCGGTCCTGATGCTGGCCAATATCCGCGAGATCGCGATCATCACCACCCCCGACGATCAGCAGCAGTTCCAGCGGCTGCTCGGCGACGGCAGCCAATGGGGGCTCAGCTTCACCTGGATCGTTCAGGCCTCGCCCGACGGGCTGGCGCAGGCCTATCTGCTGGCCGAGGATTTCCTGAACGGCCACCCCTCGGCGATGGTTCTGGGCGACAACATTTTCTTCGGGCAGGGTCTTGGCCAGTTGCTGGAAGCCGCCGACCAGCGCGAGACCGGCGGTTCGGCCTTTGGTTACCGCGTGGCGGACCCCGAACGCTATGGCGTGGTCGAGTTCGACGACAACGGTCTGGCGAAATCCATCGTCGAAAAGCCGGCGAATCCCCGCTCGCATTATGCGGTCACCGGGCTTTATTTCCTTGACGGCGAGGCACCCGCACTTGCCCGGCAGGTGAAGCCGTCCGACCGGGGCGAGCTGGAGATCACCGATCTTCTGGAAAAATACCTGCATCGCGGCGATTTGCGGGTCGAGCGGATGGGGCGCGGCTATGCGTGGCTGGATACCGGCACCCATGGCAGCCTGCTGGATGCCGGCAATTTCGTCCGCACACTGGAGCTGCGGCAGGGCACGCAGGTCGGCAGCCCGGACGAGATCGCCTTTGAACGCGGCTGGATCGACCGCGACCAGCTTGCAAAGCGGGCAAAGCTGTTCGGCAAGAACCGCTATGGCGCCGCCTTGGCCGCGCTTCTGGACGGCTGAACCGCCATGCGCACGGTCGGGCGTGATCCTGGCGTGTGAATGCGAAGTGGCGGATGACGGCGGGATGGGCATCAACGCCCACCTCGCCGCCGCCGGTTGGGCGCGGCGGCAAACTGAACAGGTTATTTCGATTTTCGGATAAATATCCGAGGCGACGCGCCTTTTCCGGTGCTTTCCGGGCTGTTTTGCAAACATGATGTATGGTGGACGCTTCCCCGCCAAGGCGGCGAAGTGCGGTGAGGGCGTTGGCCGATGATCGGCTTTCAAAGCCCTGCACCGAATCAACGGCGCCGGACGCCGTCGAAATCTGATCCGGATATATTTTTCCCCTCAGACATTCTCGTTCATTTTACGGATACATTCTCATTTATTTTAAGTAGAAAATGGCGCAGCCGCGACAGACAGCCGCGCCTGAAAATAACTTTCTAGGTTACGGAACCGGTTCCGAAACCCAGATAATTATAACATATTTATGTATTAAAATACAAATATATCAATGTGTTATAATAAATTATAGACATTCGTTAAAAATTCATCCGGATAAATCCCGGTATGAAAATAATTGAAATTACAGCAGATCGGTGTAATTTTTATGTGGTCAAGAACCGAGTCACTGACCTGTAGCGTCAAACCTTACTGAATTCAGGTCTCGACGCCTTTCTGTCCCATATTCCGCGATAGATCGCCACACGCGATTATTAACATCGCTTTGCAACTGGAGGTTGTTATGCCTATCATACCTTTTCCCCCTTACCCATCCACATATATAGACAGCGGCACAGGCAGGATCGGAAACATCTCGGCCAATGGAGAGATCGACCGCTATTCCGTCACGATGATCGGCGGGCTCGATTATGTCATCAACGTGGTCGGCTATACTTCCATTTTCATACCCGGCGCGTCGCCACTTAACGATCCTGAAATTTCGCTTGAGAAGTGGAACTGGTTCCCGCTCCCGGGCGGTTGGGATACGGTCGGAACCGACGATGACGGAGGCGCCGGGCTGAATTCCCGACTGGCTTACACACCGACCAGCACCGGAACGTACAGATTGAACGTATTCGAACACAACAACGATGCGACGGGCTTGTATCGGGCTTCGCTTTCGGTCGGGTTTGGTCGCTCGCTGGGGGAGAGCATCGAAGGCACATCCCGCAATGACATGGTCGACGGCCGCGGCGGCAATGACACCATATACGGAATGGACGGCGACGACCGGCTGTGGGGCAATAGCGGCAATGACCTTCTTGGCGGGGCGACTGGCCGCGATCAACTGCGCGGCGGCTACGGCAACGACACGCTTCTGGGGGCGACCGATAACGACATCCTTCGCGGCGGCTCGGGCGACGACCGTATCGTCGGCGGCGGCGGTGTCGACAATCTCGCCGGCGGCACCGGTGCCGATACATTCGTGTTCGAGGCGTGGCAGCATTCGACCTCGGGCGCGCAGGACAAGATCATGGCGGCCGAAGGCGCCGTCGCCTTTGAAGGCGCGGGCGTTCAGGGCGGCGACGTCATCGACATCAGCACGATCGACGCCGATCTGACCACACCGGGCAATCAGGCATTCAGCTTCGGCGGCATCGGCAAGGGGCAGTTGCGCGTCGTCGACTATGGCGCATGGTCTCTGGTCCAGGGCAACATCGACAATGACGGCGCCGCCGAGGTCGCGATCCTGATCGGCGACGACGGTGTGGCGGCGGCGGCCTATAACCAGAACGACTTCATCCTGTAGGTCGGGTTCCCGGCATCGGATGCCAGCAATTCGATCAGGCGCCACCGCCCCATCAACCGGGCGGGGGCGCCAAGCGTCACGCGCCTGCCGAGCACGGACCATTGCCCCGACCGCGAAAAAGCTGCCGTTGCTGGGGCGCGGCATCGCGGGCGTGGCCGACCTACGCCGGTAGGGGCGAGTCCCTGTCCGTTCCAACGCAGGCCATTCGCGGGGCAGCGTGACGGGATAGAACACAGTTGTGATAGCTGCGGCGAAACCAATTGCGCGCGACCAAGGTTTGGTCAGGTGATGGACCGGCAGGTCCCACACCTTTCCAACAAGGAGCAGATCGCATGCCTACGCTATATACAGGAACACGATATTTCGGTTCGATCTCTGCCGCGCAAGAGAAGGATTACTACACCATCTCGCTGATCCAGGATCTGACCTATATCTTCAAGGCAGACCCCGACAATCTGGGCGGCCAGCCGCTGAACGACAGCTTTCTGGCCCTTTACACCGCCGGAGGCACTTTGCTGGCCACCGATGACGACAGCGGCATCGGCAATGCCGCGAAGCTGACCTATACCACCAACACGACCGCGAATTACATTCTTCAGGTCAACGGCTATCAGTCCACCACCGGCGATTACATCCTGTCCTCCTCGGTCGGGTACGGCAGCCAGGGGGGCGACTCGATCGTCGGCACGGCGTCGAACGACATGGTCGACGGGCGCGGCGGCAATGACGTCATTCTTGGTCAGGGCGGCAACGATCGCCTGTGGGGCAATGACGGCAATGACACGATGGGCGGCGCCAGCGGGCTGGACCAGTTGCGCGGCGGTGCCGGCAGCGATTTTCTGGGCGGCGGCGCCGATGCCGACATCCTGCGCGGCGGCGACCAGATGGATACGCTGGTCGGCGGCTCGGGCGCCGACAATCTGGGCGGCGGCCTTGGGGCTGATCGTTTCGTGTTCGAGGAATGGTCCCATTCCACCAGCGGCCAGTTCGACAAGATCTTCGCCAGCGAAGGCGCCCCGGCCTTTGAAGGCGCCGGGGTTGCCGGGGGCGATCTTATCGACCTGAGCGGCATCGACGCCGATGAAACGGTGGCCGGCAACCAGGCCTTTACCTGGGGCAATATCGAGCGTGGCGGCCTGCGTGTCATCAACTACGGCAGTTGGACCGTGGTTCAGGGCAATGTCGACAACGATCCCACGGCCGAGTTCGCGCTGTATATCGCCGATGGCAATCAGACCGCCTCGGCCTATTATTCGGGCGATTTCGTGCTTTAGGGCAATCGCCGCACCACTGATAGGCGGCATACCGGGCGGGACGCAAAGTCCCGCCCGGTATACTTCGAACGGCGGTTTCCTAGGGGAAGGCCCGATGGTATAGGTCCGCGGCACGGTAAAGAGTTAAGGCCTATTCATGAGATTCCGCGACAAGGTTCGGGCCGGGTTGAACATGCTCGGGGCAGAGAAAGGCGTTCGCAACAAGCTTTCGATGGCCCGCAAGCTGGCGCTGATCGCGGCGAGATCGCGGCTGTCGCGCAAAGCCGCCGCCGAGGCGCAGACCGTCGATGTCAAAGCCGAAGCCTGGGCCGAGTATTTCCTGCTGTCCTTTGTCAACCGGCCGGTCAATGTGCGCGTCGACACCGCGCTGCCGCCTCGGCTTTGGCTGGTGGTGCCCGAGCTGAATGCATCGGTCATCTTTGGCGGCTATATCGCGGTTTTCCAGTTCCTGCATTACCTTCAGAACCACGGCGTCAAGACCAACATCCTTGTACTGCGCCCGATCCCCGACCGGGCCGAGTTGCTGGAGAGCTTCGCCGGCAACAAACTGGTCAGCGGCGTTCTTGGCCAGTCGCATATCGAGGGTCTGGGTGCCGCCCGCACGGTCCGCATGGGCCCCGGGGACGCCGTTCTGGCCTATGACTGGACAACCTCGCAGGTCGCCTCGAAACTGGCGAAATCGCTCGAGACGCGGGCTTATTACTATTTCGTTCAGGAAGACGAGCGGATTTTCTATTCCAACGACTCGACGCGGTTCCTTGCGGAAAGCGTCTTTCATCAATCCCCGCGCCCGCGCCTGATCTGCAATTCGGCGCGATTGCTGGAACATTTTGTCAATCAGGGGCTGGTCGAACCGGACGCCGAGGTCGCGGTATTCGAACAGGGGCTGCCGGCGGCCCCGCTGCCCTCTGCGCAGGAAATGGCCGAGCGGCACCCCCGCAAGTTCGTATTCTACGGCCGCCCCGAGGCGCATGCGAAGCGCAACCTTATGACCATCGCGCTGATGGCGATCAGCAGGGCGGTCAAGGACCGCGTCTTTGACAAGGAACCGTGGGAATTCTACATGCTCGGCTCGTCCAGAATGGGTGAAACCTTTGATCTTGACGGCGTGAAGGTGCATGCGCTGCCCAACATGGATTACGATTCCTATCGCAGGCAGATGACGGATTTCGACGTAGGCATGGGACTGATGTACGCCCCCCATCCCAGCGTTCCCCCGTTCGAGATGGTGCGGTCCGGCATCATCACCGTGGTCAATACGACCCGCGCCCGGACCGCCGAATGGTACCGCTCGGTTTCCGGCAATTTTGAGCCGGCCGAGCCGACCGTGCAGGGGCTGGCCGACGCCATCGGCCGCGCCGTCGCACGCGTCGATGACGTTGACGCACGGCTGGCAAGGGCAGACACTTACCACCCGGGCAGCTGGGACGAGAGTTTCGCGAATATCCTTCCGGAACTTTCCCACCCGATTTTCCGCGCAGCGGAGAAAGGATGACGACGATGAATCTGGTGAATAAACTGTTTGGAACCGCCCCGCAGCCACCGGCCCAGGACGCGCGGCTTGACCAGCGCTTGGCGGCGGCGATCGGACCCCAGCTTCCCGATCCGATCATCACCCCGTATGAGGCGATCTCGGAAAACTACAAAACCAACCAGTACAAGCGTTGGCTGAACACCGGCAATGACGCGAACGCCGCGCAGGCCCGCTACGACCGGCCGTTCTTTTACGTGAACAGCACGCCAAAGTTCAAATTCGAGCGCAGCGACAAGTTCTTCGGCATCGGTTCCTGCTTTGCCCGCAACATCGAACGCGAATTGTCGGCGCAGGGAATGACCTGCCTGACCGAAGGCACGAACATCCCGCCGGAATTCTACGCCGATCCGCGCGATCCGCGGGCGGCGATGAACAAGTTCAACATCCCCTCGATGATCGACGAGATCGAGCGCGCCTTCGACCCTGATCTGCGCAAGGACAGCCGGTATATCGAGCTGAGCGAAACCGAATATTTCGACCCGGCGACCTCGGGGCTGCGGCTGTTGTCGATGGAGGAACACGCAATCGTCCGCGAGCGCATCGGCGAAACCACCCGCCGCATCGCCGACGCCGATTGCGTCGTGGTGACGCTTGGGCTGGTCGAGATGTGGCTGGATCGCGAATCCGGGCTTTTCCTGAACACCTCGCCCCACACCCGCGCCATGCGCCAGGAGGCCAAGCGGGTCAAGGATTCGGGCGGCAGGATCCAGAACCGCTTTGTGCATATGCGCCCGAATTTCGCCTTCCTGCGCGATCAGATGCACAAGCTGATCCACACGATCGCCAAATTCGCCCCGCGGGCCAAGGTCGTCATCTCGGTATCGCCGGTGCCGCTTCAGGCGACGATGACCGCCGATGATGTGGTCGCCTCATCCTCGCTGTCGAAATCGCTTCTGCGCTGCGTGGCCGAGGATGCACGCCAATCCTTTGACCATGTTGATTATTTCCCGTCCTACGAGATGGTGATGAACTCGCCCCGCGACCTGACCTGGGAAGAGGACGAGATCCACGTCAAGGGATCGCTGGTATCGCAGGTGACCGGCTCATTCGTCGATGGCTGGGTCAAGCCCGAGGCGGGCCGGCCGGTACGGATGCGCGCGGCCGAGGCCGCTGCGAACGCACCGTCCCATCGCGCCGCCAAGGCGCCGGCGGAAGCGGCCGCTTCCCTTAGCGCCCCTGCGGTTCAGTCCGCGCCCGCGCCGGCGCCCGAACTGCTGTCCTCTTACGGGCCCTTATCGCTGATTTCGGTCCATATTCCCAAGACCGCCGGCACCAACTTCATTCAGGCTCTGGCGCTGATCTATGGCAAACCCGCCATACACACCGATTACGGGACCGAGCGTGATCTGACGGCCGCGCGCACACCGGCCCCGGAAATCGTCGCCGATCCCGCGACATTCGCCCGCAATCACCGGGTCATCCACGGCCATTACCATTACCTGAAATACAAGGATCTTTTCCCCGGCGTGCCGGTCATCGCGACGCTGCGCGACCCGGTCAAGCGGGTGCTGTCGCAGTACCGGCACATGGCGCTGCATGGCGATCCGAACAACGAACGCCACCAGAAGGTGATGGCGGGCGAACTGGACCCGGTGCAATTGTCGCGCTTCCGCTTTGTCGGCAACGCGCAGGCGGCCTATCTGGAGGGGCTTGGGATCGAAAACCTCGCCCACGCGATCATTCAGGAACATTACGCCCGCACCGTGCAGGATTTCTGCACCAAGGTCGGCTTCGACCCGCAGCATCCCCGCATTCAGGAACTGGTCGCGACGCCCATCAACTCACGCGAGGACACCGCGTGGGACACAAAGGCGGTGCCGATAGATCCGGGGATGGCAGACGAGATCCGCCAGAACTGCGCCGAGGATATGGCGATCTATCAACGCGCCTTGGAACGTTTCGCCTCTTGAACTATCGGATAGATGATGCTGCTGCCGCCAAGTGATGTAATTGGTTTCTTTCCTGAATACCGTACCACCCAGACCCCCTGGCAGGGTCTGACGCCGGTCGCGGCCTGGCTGATCCGCAGCCTGCGCCCGGCCCGCGTGGTCGAGCTTGGCTCGTATCGCGGCGACAGCCTGTTCAGCTTTCAGCAGGCCGCGCGGGACATTCCCGAGGTGCGCGAGATCTGGGCCGTGGACAGTTGGGAAGGCGATCAGCACACCGGCGCCTATGGCGAAGGCGTCCTTGCCCAGTTCGAAGAGGAACGCGCCCGGCGTGACGACCCCCGCGTTCACACCTGCCGGATGCTGTTTTCCGAGGCGGTTTCCGAATTCGATGACGGGTCGATCGACCTGCTGCATATCGACGGGGCACATGATTACGCCTCGGTCCGGCAGGATTTCGAAAGCTGGCTGCCCAAGATGGCGCCGGATGGCGTCATCGCCTTTCACGACACGGTCGTACGCAAGGACGATTTCGGCGTCTGGCAGCTTTGGGAAGAGATCGAGAAGGATTATCCGGGGCGGACCTTCAACTTCACGCATTCCAACGGGCTTGGCATCCTGTGTCTGGGCGACAGGACCGATAATGACATCCAGCGTCTGGGCACCCTCACACCCGCCAACCAGCAGTTGATCCGCGATGCGATGGAAATTGCGGGCGAAGGCGTCGTTGACATGACCCGCTATGAAAATACGCTGATCACCCGCAACGGCGGCGAGTTGGCGCTGCAGCATCGCTTTGCCGCCGGGGCTGAACTTGAAACGCTGAAAACGCTGAAGCGGCTGGAGGAAAGCCGTACGCCGCAGGTGCAGGCCGAGGATTGGTCCGACCAGCGCGTCGACGATCTTTATGCAGCGATCGCCCCCCGCATTCAGCAAGAGTTCAACACCGCGACCGAAAGCCTGTTCAACGATCGCGGCGATCAGGTGTTCGCCGCCATGTCCGACAGGATCACCGCAGCGGTCACCGACCGCATAGATCGGCTGTTGCGGGATCAGGCGACAGATGTCTATGCCGCCCTCGCGCCGCAGATAAGGCAGGCCATCGGCGACGAGATCGAAACACTGGTCCGCGACCGCAGGGACGATATCCACAGCGCGCTATCAGACAAGATCGCCCAGCAGATTGATCAGCGCGTGGATCGTCTAATCTCGGACCAGCGAAATGACCTTCACGCGGCGCTGACCCCGGCCATAGGCGACCAGATCGACTTGCGGATCGACCGTCTGCTGTCCGAACAGAAGGGCGACGTCCATGCCGCTTTGGCCCCGGCCATCGACGGGCAGATCGGGCGCGCATTTATCGACAATTCCGATAGCATCCGGTCGTCGGTCGGTGCCGGAATTCTGGCCGATCTTGTTCAGGCGCTTCAGGGTGACGAGCCTCAGAACCGTGAGCTTGCCAACACCATCCGGCAGCTTTCAAAGGACAAGAACGAAGCGCAGGACGACGCGATCATCGGGCTTGGTGCCACGGTCGAGGCGCATGACGAAAGCATTCGGATCCTGCGCGATTATCTTCAGCAGGTGTTCCAGCATCCGCTGTTCAAGGGCTGATCAATTACCACGCTCGGCATAGTAACGGGCGATGCGTTCCCGGTCCTGATCGGTCACCCGGAACTTTCCCTGACCTAACGGCAGGCGCCGCAGCGGTGCCTCCAGCCGATCCCACATCGGCCCTTCGCCAAGATATTCTGGCTTTTCGTCCAGCTTGCTGAACGGCAGCTTGTTCCAGCCGCGAATGGCCAGCTTCACGCCGCGGTGCAATTCCGACACGGCGCGGTTGCGCGAGACATTCAGCACCGTATGTCGGGTCTCGGCCAAAAGGGCCGCGCCCGCTTCGGCAAGTGGACCAGCTTCGCCCAGATAGTCGGCCATGAAGCGGTGCACATCGCGGTGCATGTCGCCCATCTCGGCGTGATGCATGGGAAAATGCGCGCCATACCCGCGTTTGAGTGCTGCCCAATCGTAATAGCGCAGCCCCACGGCGCCGGTCGAGGTTGACCCTGGGCGCAGCGCCTTGTCGATCCATCGCGAAAAGCTGTCATGGATCCAGGCGCGGGCATAGAGCCATTTGTAAAGGCTCAGCAGGGCAGCAACCGGTTCGCGGCGCACATAGACGGCGTGCGCGCCGGGAAAGACCTGGCTCAGCCGCGCCGCAATTTCCACCTGCGACACCACGTCTGAAAGCGTCAGCCGTTCCTCGGACAAAAGGCAAAGCGGCCGGCCCGAGGCGGCGGCGAAGGCGGGCGAATGGGTCAGCCAGTCCTCGACTGCCCGCCGTGCCATGTCGGCGTCAAAATGGCCCAAGGGTGCCTTGGTAACCGAGTCGACCGCGCGATGCAGATTCACGCATTTGTCGTAAGGAACGTCGGGGTTGAACCAGGGTTTGCCCAGATAAACCAGACCGTCGATTCGCGGCAGAACGAGTTCCTGCAGGCTGGTGGTGCCGGTCTTGGGGGGACCGATGTGCAACAGGAAACGCGCGCGGGCAATATGGGGATAAGCGTCGGACATGCCGGCGGCCTTTACAGCTTTCCAAGCAGCGCCGCCAGCCATAGCGCCGCATGCGAGGCCCGCGACTGACGATAAAAGCGTCCGCGCCGCAGGCTGGCCAGACGGTTTGCCCGGCTCGGGCCCAGAAGATGCGCGAATTCGGCCAATACCGCGCGATTCTCGATGGTCAACCGATCGGCGGAATCCGCAAGCGCGTGCAGGTTGATCCGGTTCCGCGCCCCGACATCGCCCCGCAACAGCCGCCGCGCCCTGCCGAAAACCGCGCTGATACCCACATCTGCACCGATTTCATTATGGGCGTGCTGCCGGTAGAACAGCACCGTCTGATCATCGAAAATCACCTTGCCGCCAACCCCGGTGATCAGTTGATAGGTCCACCAGTCATGAATGACGATCGGCCCCGCTTCGGCATTCGCGGCCTTGATCAGCGTCGCGCCCGCGCGGTTCAGGACCATCGTGTTGCCGCTGGCGATATTCTGGACCAGCGCGTTGCGAAAGGACGGCGGTCTGCGCACACCGGGTGAGCTGCCCATCGGGCGCAGATCTTCATCGCAGATCAGCGTGCGCGCGCAGTAAAGCCCCGGCACATCGGCCGGAACCCCGGCCAGCGCCTCGACCGCGCGGGCAAGCTTGTCCGGGCGCCAGACGTCGTCCTGATCGCAGAAGGCGGCATAATCGGCCCCATCGGGCAAAGCGGAGATCAGTTGCCGGAAATTCTCGGCGGCGCCCTTGCAGGGCCCTTTCATGACCACCATCCGCCCCGGATCGGACAGCGTGGCCGCGAACTCGGCCAGGATGGTCAGCGTCGCGTCGCTTGAGCCGTCATCGCTGACCAGAAGCCGCCAGTTCACCCCCGACTGGCCCGCGATACTGGCCAGTTGCTCGCCCAGGTGCCGCGCGCCCTGATAGGTTGCCAACAACACCCATACGACCGGGCCGGTAGGCCGGCTGTCTTCGGTCGGGGTCGGGGATTGCATCTTGGCGCCCGTGCCGGTTCACGCCGCAAGACCCTGCGCACCCGCCAGCACGGCGTGCAATGCCACCGGATCCACATTGGCCCGCAGCTTTGCCCGCAGTTCCGGGTCGCGCAGCGTCCGCGAGACAAGCGCCAACGCCTTCAGGTGATCCACGCCCGAGCTTTTGGGCGCCAGCAGCGCGAACACCAGATCGACCGGCTGGCGGTCGACCGCATCAAACTCGAGCGGCTTTTCCAGCCGCAGGAACAGACCCACGACCCTGTCCAGCCCGTGCAGCCGCGCATGCGGCACCGCCACGCCATTACCGACGCCGGTGGGCCCAAGGGCCTCACGCTCTTGCAGGGCGTCAAGCGTCTGCGCCACGTCCACCCCGTAGACCTGGGCGGCAAGTTCAGCGATTTCGTGGAACAGTCGTTTCTTACTGGCGACCTGCGCCAGGGACTTTACCGCCCCGGGCTGCAGGATATCGGCAAGCTGCATATGGTCTCGATCCTTTTCGACCTCAACGCCGGCGGCGGCGCGCGCGTCGCCACCGGCAGGGTTGAGGCACCTTACTTCAGATCGGCAGGATCAATCCAGCCAACATTGCCATCTTCACGACGGTGGACGACATTCACGCCGCCGTGCTTTTCATTGCGGAACACCAGAAGCTGGGTGCCGGCCAGTTCCATCTGCATCACCGCATCCCCGACGGACAAGACCGGGACGCGGGCCTCCATCTCGGCGATGATCATCGGTTGCAGCCCGGATTCGCCCGCCTGCCACTCGTCTTCGTCGCCGGTCAGCACATAGCTGCCGCCGGCACCGAACTCGACCGGCTCGCTGCGTTCCTTGTGGTGGTCCTTCAGCCGCCGCTTGTAGCGGCGCAACTGCTTGTCCATCTTTTCCCGGCTATCCTCGAAAGCCGCATAAATATCAGTGGCATGACCTTTGGCCTGCGCCGTCAGTCCGGTCGACAGATGAACGACTGCGTCACATTGAAATTCATGCGCGTCGCGCGAAAAGATCACCGTGGCGTCGGTCGGGCGCTGGGAATATTTGCCCACCGTTTCGCCCAACTCGTTCTCGACATGGGTCGAGAGAGCCTCGCCGATTTCGATCTGTTTTCCGCTGATCTGGTAGCGCATGGTGCGTCCTTTCCTTTTGCCCCGACCGTGTTGTCGGGGATTGCATGGCCGGTACGCCCAGAGGTCGGACAGCCGGCCTGTATTCTATTTGGTGACAGCCACGGGCTTCTGTCAATGGAATGACGTTGCGGCCATACCTTAGGCCCGGCATAGAGTTCACCGCCCGGCGGACGGGTGAAAAGCAGCAAAGACAACGGAATGGTTAACCCAAGCAAGGCGCGAATCGCCGTGATCGCCATGTTCATGCTGAACGGCGGGCTGTTCGGCATCTGGGCGTCGCGCGTGCCGGCGATCCGGGCCGGGCTGGCGCTGTCCTATGGCGAGCTGGGCGTCGCGCTTTTGTGTCTGGGCGCGGGGGCGATCTGCGCATTCCCGATCGCCGGCCGCGTGGTCGACCAACGCGGCGCCGCACCTGTCACCCGGGCATTGGCGCTGATCTACGGACCGGCATTGCTGGGCATCGCGCTGGCCGTCAATTTGTGGACGCTGGGTCTGGCGCTTTTTGTTTTCGGGGCGGTCCACGGCGCGATGGATGTCGCGATGAACGGTTGGGGCGCCGAGGTCGAGCGGCGGACCGCGCGCCCCTTCATGTCCTTCTTTCACGCCATGTTCAGCCTTGGCGCGGGCCTTGGCGCCCTATCGGGCTGGCTGGCCGCATCATGGGGCATCAGTCCACGGCTGCATTTCCTGCTGGCCGGCGGGTTTTTGGCCGTGGTCTGCATCCGGGCGACCCGAATCGCCTGGCAGTCGGATCGCGCGCAGCCCGCCGCGGGCCGGCTTTTCACGCTGCCGCACGGGCCGCTGGCGCTGGTCGGGCTGGTCGCCTTCTGCGCATCGCTGGGCGAGGGCGCGATGGCGGACTGGGGGGCGATTTTCCTGCGCGAGATCGCCGGCGCAAGCGAAGGGATGGCCGCGCTTGGCTATGCGGTGTTTTCCGTCGCTATGGTCACGGTCCGGTTGATCGGCGACCAGATCAGCCGCTATTTCGGCACCGTCATGGCGGCCCGGCTGGGCGGCGCCTGTTCCGCCGCGGGGGTTCTGATGGCGGTCCTACTGGGCAGTTATCCAGCTGCGCTGGCGGGTTTCGCGCTGATGGGCATCGGCTATGCGGTGGTCATGCCGCTGGCGTTTTCGCGCGCCGCCAACGACCCGGACACCTCGCCCGGGCGGGCTTTGGCCGGGGTGGCGACGCTTGGCTATGGCGGCATGCTGATGGGGCCGCCGTTTCTTGCCGCTCTGGCTTGGGCCAGCTCGCTGCGGATCTCGTTTCTGATCATGGCGGTTCTATCGCTGGTGATCGTGGCGGCGGCGGGGGTGCTGGCGCCCGCAAACAAACGCCCCGGCGGCAGGCCCTGAACGGGGGTCAGTTCTTCAGCACCAGACACCGCCCGCCGGCAAGCCGGAACTGGGCGCAGAACCGCACCGCCTCGACCTTGTTGTCCCAACCGACCTGCGCGGTATGGACGCGGCGCGGCATTCCGGGCATCCGGGTACGGACATAGCTGACCTTGCGGCCCCCCAGTATCGGCCGCAACATGCGGCTTAGCCGATTGACGGATTTCTGCGCGCCGGCCCGGCTGGGATGGCTGGCGATGATCACGCCCCACGGCCAGATCCGGTCGGGGGTCGCGAATTCCTTGATCTTGCGGGCGCCGGCCAGTTCGACACAGGCAAGGTGAAACGGCGTGTCCTTCTTCAGCCGCAGATCCAGCGTCTCGGGCGGCGCGCTGCGCCATTCCTCGGCGACACGGCCGGTGATCGCCTGCACGTAATCCTCGGTCTCGAACGGCAGCGCGCCGCCCTTTTCCTTGAAGCGCGCGGCCCGGTCCTCGCCACCGTTATAGGCGACGGCGGCAAGGCCGATATTGCCGAACTCCCGCGATAATTCGGCCAGATAGCGGGCGGATTTATGGATCGCCTTGGCGGGGTTCATCGGATCGTCAAGCCCGACGATCTGCGCCGTCGACGGGATGAACTGCGCGATACCCAGCGCGCCGGCCGGGCTGACCGCCGAGGGATCGAAAAGGCTTTCCTTCCACAGCAGCCGGGCCAGAAAATTCGGGTCGAGGTCGTTCTCGCCCGCCGCCCGGGCGATCGCGAGGCAAACATCGGGCACATAGGTCGCCCGCGCGATGCACGAGGTCCCGTCGTCACGGCAACGCCGGTCGTCGCTCCGCGCCAGCGGCGGCGGCGGCGTGCCGTTCAGCGCATCGATCGCCGGACGCGCCGCGCCGGGCATCGGACCGATCCCCACAACCACCGCCAAAAACAGGACCACCAAGCGCCGCATGCGCGGGGTTTTACCACAGGCGCGGCCGGCCGTGAAAGCGGGTTTCAGCGCTGCGGCATGTGGTCGCGCGCCGGGCCGCGTCCGCTTGTACACGGCCAGCCCAAAGCGTGGGCAACGGTCCCAGCGGCGCCGCAAGGCGGGGCAGGTGACTACGCAAGAGATTGCCAATAGCGTGGATTTGACCTTCTGATATTTGCCTGACGACTTGCAGCGATTTACGACAGATGCCAAACCCGCGCATCGGTCAAGGAAGTTAACGATGATCAGACGTGATGTCCTGCGCGGCGGTGCCGCCCTTGCTGTTCTGGGCGGCTCGGCCGGCGGTCTTTTCGCGCAGACCCAGACCGCGCCCACGCCCGCGCCGGACGGGGCAGCCGCCCCGGTCGCTGCGGCGCCGTTCGGCTTTGAATCGGTCGTCGGGATCGCCAAGGATCTTTCGGGTAGCAGCTATGCCGCGCCCCAGATGACGCTGCGCGGCACCTTCGCGAAGCTTACCTATGACCAATATCGCGCCATCCGCTTTCGCCGCGATCGTGATCCATGGGGCGGCCTGCCGAATTTCGCCGTCGATCTTTTGCCGCCGGGCATGATCTATACCCAGCCGGTCGAGATCAACATCGTCGAGAACGGCCAGCCGCGCCCCCTGCCGTTCAATCTCGATACGTTTGAATTCGACCCGAAACTGTTCCCCGAAGGGATCGACACCACAGAAGTCGAAGGGCTCGGCTGGTCCGGCTTTCGGCTGCGCGCGCCCCTGAACCGCCCTGATTTCATGGATGAGTTCGTGGTGTTTCAGGGCGCCAGCTATTTCCGGGCGGTCGCGCGCGGCACGATCTATGGCCTTTCGGCGCGCGGGCTTGCGATCGGCACCGGCAGCAGCGCGGGCGAGGAATTTCCCCTGTTCCGCACCTTCTGGATCCACCGGCCGCAGCCGGGGGACCGCATGGTGCGCGTCAATGCGCTTCTGGACAGCGATTCAGTCACCGGCGCCTATGAGTTCCTGATGGAGCCCGGGGCCGATACGGTCATTCAGGTCCGCTGCGCCCTGTTCCCCCGGCGCGAATTGCAGAATGTCGGCATCGCGCCGTTGACCTCGATGTTCTGGTTCTCGCCCGCCGACCGCCCCGGCATCGACGATTTCCGCAGCGCCGTCCACGACAGTGACGGCTTGCAGATGCTGACCGGCGAGGGCGCGCGGCTGTGGCGCCTGTTGTCGAACCCGGCCAATCTGCAGATCTCGGCGTTTCAGGACAGCTCGCCCCGCGGCTTCGGCCTTGCCCAGCGCGCCCGCAGCTTTGACGACTATCGCGACACCGAGGCGGATTATCAGGATCGCCCGTCGGCATGGGTGCAGCCGGTTTCCGATTTCGGCCGCGGCTCGGTGACGCTGGTCGAAATTCCGGTGCGGAATGAGTTCAACGACAATATCGTGTCTTACTGGCAGCCGGCGCAGGCGCTTGCCGCCAATCAGCGCGCCGATTTCGCCTATGACCTGATCATATCGAAACTGCCGCCCGACAATCCGCCGCTGGCGCGGGCGATGCGCACGATGAGCGGCATTTCCGTCAATGCCGCGGACTGGCGCACCTACAACATCGACTTTTCCGAGACCCAGATCGGCGCGTTGGAGCCGCAATTGGTGGTTCAGGCTTCGGCCGGCAAGATCGGTGCGGTGCATGCCGTCCGCATGCCCGAGCAGGACCTGTTCCGCCTTGCGTTTGAATTCACGCCCGGGAACGCAACCCTGGCCGAGCTTTCGGCGCGCCTTGTCGGACCCGATGGCCCGATCAGCGAAACCTGGTTGCACCGATGGACAAGCGGATGACCGTCCCGGCCTCTGCGGCGGCCGCGCCCCCCGAAGCCGCCGTAGCCCCGCCCGAGACGCTGCCCCCGATGCAGCCGGCGGTGCCGCCTGAATCCCGGCTTGAAATGCCGGTGCAGGATTTTTCGAAACCGCCTCCGCCCGGCCCGGCGCGGCAGCGGCCGACGATGAACACCGTTCTGGCCCGGCTGGTCGCCTTTGGCGGCGCGGCGCTGATCGCGATCATCGGCGCGTGGCAGATGACGCTGGTATTCGGCGAACAGATCACGCCGTTGCAGATGGTGCTTCTGGTCCTGTTCACGCTGACGTTTTCCTGGGTCGGGTTTTCCTTCACCTCGATTCTGGCCAGCTATTTCGCGCCAAAGTTCGACACGCCCGAAGGGCCGAACGCGGCGCGGATCGTGGTGGTGATGCCGGTCTATCACGAGAACGCGGGCGAAACCTCGGGCCTGCTGGCCGCACTTGCGCAGGACATCGAGGCGGTCGGGCTGGCCGACCGGACCGAGATATTCATTCTGTCCGACAGCCGGCTGCCCGATGCGTGGATGCAGGAAACGGCGGCCGTCGCCAATCTGCGCGCGGTATCTCCGATCCCGGTCTGGTACCGGCGGCGCACCGATAACAAGGGCCGCAAGGCCGGCAACGTGGCGGATTTCGTGCGCCGCTGGGGCGGGCGCTATGACCAGATGGTGGTTCTGGACGCCGACAGCGTCCTGACCGGCGACGTGATCCGGATCATGTCGGCGCGGATGAACGCAGATCCGGCGCTGGGGCTGATCCAGACCGTGCCGATGCTGGTCGATGGCCAGACCATCTTCGCCCGGCTTCAGCAGTTCGCGGGTCGCATCTACGGGCCCCCGATCGCGCGCGGCGTATCGGCGTGGTCGGGCGACAACGGCAATTTCTGGGGCCATAACGCGATGATTCGCGTCCGCGCCTTTGCCGCTTGCTGCGGCCTGCCGGTCCTGCCGGGCGGGCCGCCCTTTGGCGGCGCGGTCATGTCCCATGATTTCGTCGAAGCCGCGCTTTTGTGTCGCGCCGGCTGGAAAGTCCGGCTGGACCACGATCTGCGCGACAGTTTCGAGGGCTCGCCGCCCACGCTTCTGGACATGGCGGCGCGGGAACGCCGCTGGGCGCAGGGCAACCTTCAGCATCTGCGCGTGATCGGCGCCAAGGGCTTCACATGGGTCAGCCGGGCGCATTTCGTCATCGGCATTCTGGGCTTCGTGATGTCGCCGCTTTGGCTTGCCATGATCATCACCGGGCTTTGCCTTTCGGCGGTGGTGCTTTTGTCGCGGCCGGATTATTTCCCCTCGACCTATCAGCTTTTCCCGACCTGGCCGACCTTTGACCCGGTGCGGATGGTCTGGCTTTTCATCGCCGCGATGAGCTTTCTGCTGCTGCCCAAGATCATCGCCGTCGCGGTCGGCGTCACGCGCCCGTTGCGCCACGATGCCGGCGGCGCGCGGCGGATGGCCGCCAGCGCCACGTTCGAGGTGCTGTTGTCGTCGCTGATCGCGCCGGTCCAGATGCTGAACCAGACCCGGCAGATCCTTGACATCCTGCGCGGCGAGGACAGCGGCTGGGAAGCACAGGTCCGCGCCGGCACGATGCCGCCGTGGGGCATGGTCCTGCGCCGCCACGCGCTGCATGTCATCGTCGGGCTTTTGACGGCGCTGGGGCTGGCGTGGTTCGCGCCGGCGCAGCTTGCGTGGCTGTCGCCGATTCTGGCCGGTCTGATCCTTTCGCCCGCAATCTCCAGATGGAGCGCCAGCCCCGTCTTTGGCCGTTGGGCCCGCCGTCGGGGCCTGCTTCTGACCCCGGCGGAAAGACGCCCACCGCCGATTCTGACCGCCGCCCACGCGCTGGCCTTTAATCTGGGCGAAGATATTGGATTCGCACGGCTTCACGAGGACCCCGCCGCGCGCGCCCGGCATGTCGCGCTGTTGCCGCCGCGCATCAAACGGCCCGCAGCGCAGCGGCTTGATGAGATCTCGGCAGAGGCCAAAATCAAGGCCGCTGGGAACTCGGCCGAAGCTATGTCGTTTCTTTCTCTGGCAGAGCGCATGGCGGTCTTGGCCAACCCTGAATTGTTGGAAAGCTGGGCAAAGCTGTCGCGATGAAACGAATTGAGACGCTGGATATGCTGCGTGGCTTCGCGCTGGTCAGCATCATGATCGACCATTTTCCCGGGTCGGCGCTCCATCGTGTCACGCTGGTCAATTTCGCGCTTTTCGACGCGGCTGAGCTGTTCGTGGTTCTGTCCGGTTTTCTGGTCGGGCTGGTCTGGCTGTCGGTATCAACCCAGCACGGCACATTCGCGGCGCAGAAGCGGTTCGCCATCCGCGCGTTTCAGGTCTGGCGCGCGCTGATCATCGGCGGCGTGCTGATGGCGCTTCTGTCGGCGGCCCTGATGGCGGCGAACCTGCCCCATACCGCGATATGGACCGGCTATGGCGAGATGATCGTGAACGATCCGCTCGATTATCTCGTCAAACTGGGCAGCCTGTGGATGCAGCCCAACCTGCTCGACGTGCTGTCGATGTATGTGGTGATGATCGCCGCCGTGCCGCTGGTCATGCCATTGCTGGCCCGGCAGCCGCTGGTCTTTGCCACGCTGTCCTTTGTGGTCTGGTGGTTCGCGGTGCCGCTGAACAGCCTTTTGCCGACCGAACGTGCCGAGGGGGGCTTGCTGTTCAACCCGTTCGGCTGGCAGGCGCTGTTCTTCATCGGCGCGGCGATGGGCTATTACCGCAAGCCGCTGATGGAAAAACTGCGTCCCTGGTCGGCGGTCCTGACGTTCGCCGCGGCGGTGATCCTGATCTTCGGTCTGGTGCTGCAATATGCCTTGCGCCACGGGGTCGAGTGGAAACCCGTCGCCGACGCGCTGTGGCAGTTCACCGGGCCGATGGACAAATGGTCGATGGATTTCGCCCGCCTTTTGTCCACCGTCGCCGCTGCATGGATCGTGGCCGGGCCGCTGTCGGGGGCGCTGGCCACCATTGCCGGTTCGGCCGGCGGCAGGGGGCTTTCCGATATCGGACGCGGCGGGCTGGTGACCTTTATCGCCTGCGTGCTGCTGTCGATTCTTGCCGATGCCGTCGCCACGGCCTGGAACGGCCCGAACTTCCTGATCGATCTGGCCATCATCGTGCTTCTTTGGCTGGTGGCGGTGCTGCCGACCAGCGGCCCGATGCTCAAGCGCCTTGCCACGCGCTAAGGCGCGCTTCGCCTCGCGCGGAACGCTTGCACGCGGTCGATCACGCATATTGTCGCGGCAAACGGCGGCCAGCTAATATGGTGGCGAATCAGTTGGCTGTCGACATTTGCCATGAAACGCCCCGCGATCACGCTGGACTCCGCGCCCCTTGGCGTCGCGCAGATGCGTGCGATCGCCGCGGGGCAATTATCGGTCGAAATCCCCCCGACCGCGCTTGAGCGGGTGCAGGCCGGCCGCAACGTCTTCGATGCGGTGATCGGCTCGGGCCAGCCGGTCTATGGCAGCACCACCGGTGTCGGCGCGCTGAAGGACAGCAGCGTCCCGCAGGCCGAGCGGCCCGAGTTCAGTCTGGCCCTTGCCCACGCACATCAGGTTGCCGTCGGGCCGGAACTGCCCGAAGGCGTGGTCCGGCTGGCCGTGGCGATCCGGCTGAACACGGCGCTCAGCGGCCGGGTCGGCTGTTCGACCGATTTCGTCAGCACGCTGGGGGCGATGCTGAACCACGACCTGCTACCGGTCATGCACAGTCTGGGGTCGGTCGGCTGCGGCGACCTTGGCCAGATGGGCGAGCTTGCCACGGTGATGACCGGCCAGGGTCAGGCGCGCCTGAAGGGTCGCGCCCTGCCCGCCGCGCAGGCGCTTGCGCAGGCCGGGATTCAACCGCTGGCCATGTCGACCCGCGACGCCCTTGCTGCCGTTGCCAGCAACGCAAGCGGGATCGCGCGCTCGGCCCTTGCGGTCGCGAAAGGCGGCCGGGCGATCCGGCGGCTGATGGCGACCGGCGCGGCCAGCGCGCAATCCATGTCCCTGATCCGCGAGACATGGGAAGCCGCCGCGGATCTGGGCGGCGCGGCCGAGCAACTTATGGCCGAATGGCTGGTCAGCGCGCTGCCGGACGACGGCCGTTGGCCGGTCACGATCCGGGTGCACGACCCCCTTAGCGCGCGCATGCTGGTGCAAATCCTTGCGGCCTGTATCCCGCCTGCGGTCGAGGCCGCGCAAAGCGTCTCGGACGCAACCGCGAGGGTTGACGACAACCCGGTCATCCTGCGCGACAAGGTGGTGCCGTCCGGCGGAAGTCTGCATATCGGCCTGTCGCAACGGCTGTCGACCATGCAGGTCGCACTGGCGCATCTGGCGCGCAATATCTTCAACCGTTGCCTGTTGTTGACCAACGGCCAGTTGCGCGGCCTGCCGATCAACCTCGTGCCGCCCGGCAGCGTCGCGACCGGCTATGGCCCGATGATGAAACTGGCGCTGGAGCAATCGGTCCGCGTGACCGCCCTGTCACCGCCGGTATCGGTCCTCAACCAGACCCTTGCCGCCGGGCTTGAGGATGAGGCCGTGTTCCTGTCCCTGACCGCCGAGCGGATGGAGGCGCAGGCCGAGGCGCTGGAATGGCTGTCGACGATCGAGGCGGTTCTGGCCGCGCAGGCGCTGGATCTGACCCGGGACAAGCCGGTCGGGGTGGCGGCGCTGGTCTATGAACAGGTTCGCGAATTCGTCCCGTTCCTTGAACATGATTTTCCCCATTCACAGGGGCTTATGCAGCTTAACGCGGCCATGGCCACAGACAGGTGGTTGAAAACCATCGTGAAGGCTGCGCCACTGTTTCCCTTCGACCCGGTTCTTGGTCTAAACTGATTCTATATCCATCGCGGCCATCCTCGCCGCCTTTTGGACAGGAGATTTCGGAATGCAGTTCTTCAAGACTCTGGCCGCCGCCACGGCCATCGCCATCGGCGCGACCGGCGCCTTTGCAAAGGATATCGTCGTCTCGTCAAAGATCGACACCGAAGCGGGGCTTCTGGGCAATATCATCCTTCTGTCGCTGCAGAATGCCGGGCTTCCGGTGGTCGACAAGCTGCAACTGGGCGGCACCCCGATCGTGCGCGATGCGATCACCTCGGGCCAGATCGACATCTATCCGGAATATACCGGCAACGCGGCCTTCTTCTTCAACGAAGGCGACAGCCCGGTCTGGAAGGACGCCAAACAGGCCTATGCCCGCGCGGCCGAACTGGACAAGGAAAAGAACAAGATCATCTGGCTGGACGCAGCGCCCGCCAACAATACCTGGGCGATCGCGCTGCGCACCGACGTGGCCGAGCCGAACAAGATCGTCACGATGTCCGATTTCGGCAAATGGATCGCGGATGGCGGCGAGGTGAAACTGGCCGCCTCGACCGAGTTCGTGACCTCGCCCGCCGCGCTTCCGGCGTTTCAAGAGGCTTATGGCTTTACCCTGAAACCGGAACAGCTCGTCCAGCTTTCGGGCGGCGATACGGCGGCGACCATCGCGGCGGCAGCGCAGCAGACCTCGGGCGTAAACACGGCGATGGTCTATGGCACCGACGGGGCGATCCAGTCGGCCGGCCTGACCGTGATGCAGGACGACAAGGGCGTGCAGCCGGTCTATGAGCCGGCGCCGATCGTGCGCGAAGAAGTGCTGACCGCATATCCCCAGATCGCCGATGTCCTGAACCCGATCTTCGCCACGCTCGATCTGGCCACGCTGCAAGAGCTTAACGGCCGCATCCAGTTGAACGGAGAGCCCGCCGCCGCCGTGGCCAAGGATTATCTGACCCAGAAGGGTTTCCTGAAGTAACCCCCTGACCCCACCCGATGCGGGGTGCCGGCCGCAGCGCCGGCGCCCTGCCCCATGAGCGCCCGATCCGCCATGAGCCATGCCCCTTCCGACACGCTCCGACCGGCCCGATCGCTGCCGATTGACCGGACCGGCGTCCTGTTTGCGGTGCTCGGCGCGGCGGGGCTGGCGTTTCCCTTTATCCAGTTCAAGGCGAACCGGCTGGTCGGCGGCGACGGGCTGCGCCTGCCCGAGGTTCTGGCCGCGCCCGGCGGTTGGCTGGTCGCGGTCGCGCTTGGCCTTATCCTTGTGGCGGGCATCATCCGTCTGCCGCAAGGGCTGCGGCTGATCCTCGCGCTGGGTTCGGTGGCGGCGGTGGTGCTGACGCTGGGTCTGGGCGCCGGTCGGCTGACGCCCGAAGGCAACACGCTGGCCCGCGTATCCCCGGGCGCGGGCTTCTGGCTGCTGCTGACCACCTTCGCGCTGATGGGTGCGGATGCGATGGGAAAGCTTCGGCCGCCGCTATGGGTGCGGGCGCTGGTGCTGGCCGGGGTCTGCGCGGCGGTCATCGGGGTGCTGGCCTCGGGGCTTTTGGACCCGGTTTCGGTCATGCGCGAATATCATGCCCGGCAGGATCTGTTCTGGCGCGAGGCGCGGATGCACGTCTTTCTGGCCTTCGGCTCGCTGGGGCTGGCGCTGGTCGTGGGCCTGCCGCTTGGGGTGCTTCTGTATCAGGTGCCGCGGCTGAAGGTGCCGGTGCTGTCGACGCTGAACATGCTGCAAACCATCCCGTCGCTGGCGCTGTTCGGCATCATGATCCCGATCCTTGGCTGGGTGGCGGCGAATGTGCCGGGGGCGGCGGCGATGGGCATCGCCGGCATCGGCTTTGCGCCGGCGCTGATCGCGCTGTTTCTGTATTCGCTCTTGCCCGTGGTCTCGAACACGGTGGTCGGGCTGGAGGGGGTTTCGGCCGATGCCCGGGACGCGGCGCGTGGCCTTGGCATGACCGACCGGCAGGTGATGTTCCAGATCCTTCTGCCGCTGGCCCTGCCGGTGATCCTTGCGGCGGTGCGGATCGTGCTGGTCCAGAACATCGGCCTTGCCGTCATCGCCGGGCTGATCGGCGGCGGCGGCTTTGGCAGTTTCGTCTTTCAGGGGCTGAACCAGACCGCCATGGATCTGGTGCTGGTCGGCGCGCTGCCCACGGTATTCATGGCCATCGTCGCCGGGATCGCGCTGGATCTGGCGGTCGAGGCGCTGTCGCGGAAAGGCGCCACCCGATGATCGAGATCGAGCATCTGACCAAACGCTATGACGATACCGAGGTCGTCAGCGACGTCTCGCTGAGCGTGCCGAAGGGCAAGATCGCGGCGCTGGTCGGCACCTCGGGCTCAGGCAAGACGACGCTTCTGCGGATGATCAACCGGCTGGTCGAGCCGACCTCGGGGCGGGTGCTGATCGGGGGCGTCGATGTCTCGACCATGCCGCCGCATCTGCTGCGCCGGCGGATCGGCTATGCCATTCAGGGCCACGGGCTGTTTCCGCATCGCACCGTGGCGCAGAACATCGCCACCGTCCCCCGGCTGCTGAAATGGCCCGAGGATCAGGTGCGCGCCCGGGTGGATGAACTGCTGAACCTGTTCCAACTTGATCCCGCCCGGTTCCGCGACCGCCTGCCGCATGAATTGTCGGGCGGTCAGCAGCAGCGCGTCGGTGTCGCCCGCGCGCTTGCGGCGCGGCCCGAGGTGCTGTTGATGGACGAACCCTTCGGCGCGCTCGATCCGCTGATCCGGGCCAAGGCGCAATCCGACCTGTTGGCGCTGCAACGCCAGCTTGGCACCACGCTGGTCATCGTCACCCATGACATGGAAGAGGCGGTAAGCCTTGGCGACCGGATCGCGGTCATGGACAAGGGGCATCTTCTGCAATACGCGCCGCCCGCCGAGATCCTGAAGAACCCGGCCACCGATTTCGTGCGCGAATTGATCGGGCAGGATCAGCGGCCCTTCCATCTTCTGTCGCTGACCCCGGTTTCCGCACTGGTCCGGCCGGGCGAGGCCACCGGCCCCGCCATCGCCCCCGGCACGTCGGCACGCGACGCCCTTGCCGAATGCCTGTGGAACGGGCGCGATGCGTTACCCGTCGAAGGCGGCGGCATCGTGACGCTGGACGATCTGCTGAAACATGCGCGCGGAACGGGCGCGGCAACCAGATGAGACCCGGCGTGATCCTGCGGCTGGCGGCCTTGGCCTTTCTGGTCGCGATGCTTTTGTCGCCGCAAAGCTTCGCGCCGCTGTTCCGGCCCTTTACCCAGAACAACGCGCCGCCGATCTATACCCAGACCAGCCTCTTGTCGCTGACCCTGAACCATCTGATGCTGGTGGCGTTGGCGGTGGGCGCGGCGACGGTCGTGGCCGTCGGGCTGGGCATTCTGGTCACCCGCCCCTCGGGCGCCGAGTTCCGGCCGCTGTCCCGCACCATCACCTCGATCGGGCAGACCTTTCCCCCGGTGGCGGTGCTGGCGCTGGCCGTGCCGGTGATGGGCTTCGGCAACTGGCCGACGCTGATCGCGCTGTTCCTTTACGGGTTGCTGCCGATATTCGAAAACACGCTGACCGCGTTGTCGAACGTGCCCGCCGCCGTCAACGAGGCCGCGCGGGGCATGGGCCTGACCGCGGCGCAGCGGCTGCTCCGGGTCGAGCTGCCGCTGGCGGTGCCGGTCATATTGGCCGGGGTGCGGTTGTCGGCGGTCATCTCGCTGGCCACGGCGACGATCGGATCCACGGTCGCCGCCAAGACGTTGGGCGAGGTGATCATCGCCGGGCTATTGTCCAACAACACCGCTTTCGTGCTGCAGGGCGGTTTGATTGTGGGCATCATGGCGATCTTGATCTATGACGGATTTCAACTGCTGGAGCGGGTGACCGCGCGCCGTACCGGCGCATCCGGGCGCTGAGCGGTAGACAGAACCACAAGGAGAAGACATGGCGGATTTCGATCTGGTGGTGCGGGGCCGCGTCGTCCTGACAGATCGCGAAGTCGAAAACGGCTTCGTCGCCGTCAGCGACGGCAAGGTCGCGCTGATCGGACAGGGCGCCGCCCCGGCCGGGCGCGACAGCCATGATCTGGGGGCGGCGCTGATCCTGCCTGGCGCGGTCGACGCACAGGTCCATTCCCTGTCGCAGAAAGGCGCCGAGGGCTTTGCCGCCTCGACCGCCGCGGCGGCCGCGGGCGGCGTCACCACCATCGTCGACATGCCCTATGACGAGGGCGACCTGATCGCTTCCGCCGCCGCCGTCGGACGCAAGGCCGCCCGCGCCGAGGCCGAGGCCCGCGTCGACGTGGCGCTTTATGGCACGATCGACCCCGAGGAAGGCCCCGCCCGCATCGCCGAACAGGCCGAGGCCGGGGTGTGCGCCTTCAAATTCTCGACCTTCGGCACCGATCCGAAGCGGTTTCCCCGCATCCCGCCGGCGCTGCTGCTGGCCGCCTTTGCCGAGGTGGCCAAGACCGGGCTTGCCGCCGGGGTCCATAACGAGGATGACGCCTATGTGCGCGAGGCGATGGCGGCGGTTCAGACCTCGGGCATCACCGACTGGCGCGCGCATGGCCTGTCGCGGCCGCCGATGACCGAAATTCTGGCGCTTTTGCAGATCTACGAGACCGGGGCCGAGACCGGCTGTCCGGCCCATGTCGTGCACTGCTCGCTTGACCGGGGCTATGAGCTAGCGCGCAGCTATCGCGATCAGGGGTTCGTCTCGACCATCGAATGCTGCATCCATTATCTGACGCTGGACGAGGAAAACGATGTCGCGCGGCTGGGCGGCAGGGCCAAGATCAACCCGCCGATCCGGCCCCGCGCCGAGGTCGAAAGCCTGTGGCGGCAAGTGGCGGCGGGGAATGTCTCGATGGTCTCGACCGATCACGTCAGCTGGTCGCTGGACCGCAAGAACGACCCGGACATGCTGAAGAACGCCTCGGGCGTGCCGGGGCTGGAGGTGATGGTGCCGCTGTTCGTGCGCGGCGCGCTGGATCGCGGCATTCCGCTGACATGGGCGGCGCGGCTGATGGCGGAAAACCCGGCGCGGCATTTCCGATTGGATCATCGCAAGGGCGGAATCGCGGTCGGCCGCGACGCCGACCTGATCGTGCTGGAACCCGTGCCCCGCGTCTATGACGCCGCCGCCAGCAAGTTCTCGGTCGCGGGCTGGTCGCCCTATGACGGGATCGAACTGCCATGGACGGTCGCGGGCACCTGGCTGCGCGGCATGCAGGTTTTTGACGGCGCCAGCGTCGCGCCCGAGGGCACCGGCAGCTTCGTGCGCCCGCCCTCGCCCCTGCCCTTGCGGAGGCCGGTCCATTGAAAGGCAACCTGACCGTATCGACCGACCGTATCGCCGCCGATATCGCGGCGCTGGCCGAGATCACCGAGCCTGAACGGCCGTGGACCCGGCGCAGCTTCACGCCGATGTTCGACCGGGGCCGCGACTGGCTGCGGGATGCCTTCGCCGCCGCCGGGCTTGAGGTTTCGACCGACGCGGGCGGCAACCTGATCGGGCGGCGCCCGGGCGCGGTTTCCGGGCTGGGAACGATCCTGATCGGCAGCCATTCCGACACCGTGCCGGACGGCGGCCGGTTCGACGGCATCGCGGGCGTGATCACCGCGCTGGAGATCGCCCGCGCGCTGGACGAACGCGGCATCAGCTTGCGCCATGATCTGGCGGTGGTGGATTTTCTGGCCGAGGAGGTCTCGGGCTTCGGCGTCTCGTGCATCGGCTCGCGCGCGATGGCCGGGGTCATGCCGCCCGAATGGCTGACCCGCCAGTGGGAAGGGCGCAGCCTGCGTGACGCCATCGCGGCGGTCGGCGGGGCGCCCGCGCAGCTCGGCACGCCCCTGTCGGCGCCGCTGAAGGCCTATCTGGAACTGCATATCGAACAGGGCACCGTGCTGGAACGCGCCGGCATCGACATCGGGCTGGTCGGCGCGATCGCCGGCATCACCCGGATCGAGATTACCGTGACCGGCCGCCCGGATCACGCCGGCACCACGCCGATGGATGCCCGCGCCGATGCGCTGGTCGCCGCCGCCGGACTGGTCACGGCCGTCCGCGACGAGGCCAGCCGCCCGCGCGCGGGCCGGCATTTCACCGCCACCGTGGGCGAGTTCGAGATCGCGCCGAACGCCGCCAACGTCATCCCCGGCCATGTCCGCATGTTGATCGACGCGCGCGCCGAACAGCGCCCCGATATGGAGGCCTTCATCGCCTGGGCGCAGGCGCTGAAAGCGCCGGGGGTCAGTCTCGACATCCGGGTCATTTCGGACAACCCGCCGGTGCCGATGGATCCGGGCCTTTTGGCCGTGCTGGCCCGCGCCGCCGATGACGCCGGCATCAGCCAGCGCCCGATGACCTCGGGCGCGGGTCACGACGCCGCCTATATGGCGCGGCTGGGTCCGGCGGCGATGGTTTTCGTGCCGTCGAAGGACGGGCGCAGCCATACCGCCGAGGAATGGACCGAAACGATCGAGATCGCGCTTGGCGCCGAGGTCATGGCCCGCACGGTCATCGAGATCGACAAGGAAGGGGAATAAGATGGGACGCATCCTGACCGAAGCAGACGTTGAACCCGCCGTGCGCGGCGGATCGGTCTATGCGGCGGGCGGCGGCGGCTGGGCCGATCACGGCCGCAAGCTCGGCTATGCCGCAGTGAACGCCGGCGCGCCCGAACTGGTCAGCGTGGACGAACTCGACCCCGACGATTACATCGCCACCGCCGCCGCCATCGGCGCCCCGGCCTCGACCACACCGTGGGAGATGCGCGGCGTCGATTACGTCAAATCGGTGCAACTGCTGAACGAGGCGCTGGGCACGCCGGTCGCCGGGCTGATGGTCGGGCAGAACGGCAAATCCTCGACCCTGAACGGATGGCTGCCCGCCGCGATCCTTGGCTGCAAGGTGGTCGACGCCGTGGGCGACATCCGCGCCCATCCGACCGGCGACATGGGGTCGATCGGCATGGCGGCCTCGCCCGAGCAGATGATCCAGACCGCGGTCGGCGGCAACCGCGAACAGAACCGCTATATCGAACTGGTGGTGCGCGGCGCGACCGCCAAGATCTCGCCCATCTTGCGCACCGCCGCCGACATGTCGGGCGGTTTCATCGCCAGCGCCCGCAACCCGCTGCGCGCGTCATACGTGGCGAAGAACGCGGCGCTTGGCGGAATCTCGATGGCGCTGGATCTGGGTCACGCGATCCTTGCCGCCGCGCCGAAAGGCCCCGCCGCCGTCATCGACGCCATCGTCGAAAAGACCGGCGGCACCATCCTGATGGAGGGCGAGGTGACCGCCAAGGATGTGGTCTATACCCCCGAGGCTTTCGACATCGGCACCCTCACCGTGGGGCGCGGCGACACGGCGCTGACCCTGCACGTGATGAACGAATACATGGGTATCGACGATGCTTCGGGCAAACGCATCGCCAGCTTTCCCGATGTGATCACGACGCTGTCGCAGGACGCCGAACCGCTTTCGGTGGGTCAGCTTGAAGTCGGCATGAAAATCCACGTCCTGCACGTTCCGAAAACCATCATCCCGCTGAGTGCAAGCGTGCTCGACCCCTCGGTCTATCCCTCCTGCGAGCGGGCGATGGGGATCGAACTGGCCCGTTACGCGCTGGAGGGCGTCGATGCCAAGTCCTAACCCCCGGCACCCGGACTTTCCGATCCCCGGCGGACCCGAGCGGCGGGCGAAATCATGGCGCGCCGAGGGGCTTTTGCGGCTGCTTGAAAACGTCCTAGCGGTGGGCGAAGCGCCCGAGAAGCTGATCGTCTATGCCGCATTGGGCAAGGCCGCGCGCAACTGGCCCGCGCATGACGCCATCGTGCAGACCCTGCTGGATATGGACGAGGATCAGACGCTGATCATCCAGTCGGGCAAGCCGGTGGGGCTTTTGAAAACCTCGGCGGCGGCACCGATGGTCATCATGGCGAATTGCAACATCGTCGGGCAATGGGCCAAGGCGGATGTGTTCTATGATCTGGAACGCAAGGACCTGATCTGCTGGGGCGGGCTGACCGCCGGGGCATGGCAATACATCGGCAGTCAGGGCGTCATTCAGGGCACCTACGAGATCTTCATGCGCATCGCCGAGCGGCGCTTTGGCGGCAGCCTGAAGGGCCGCTTCATCCTGACCGCCGGTCTGGGTGGCATGGGGGGTGCGCAGCCCTTGGCGGGACGCATGGCCGGGGCGGCGATCCTGTGTGTCGACATTGATCCCAAGCGTGCCGAAATGCGCAAGCAGATCGGTTTTCTGGACGAGATCGCGCCCGATCTGGACAGCGCGCTTGCCATGATCGAGGCCGCGAAATCCGAAGGCCGCGCCCTGTCGGTCGGCCTGATCGGCAATGCCGCCGAGATTTACCCTGAGATCGCGGCGCGCGGCATCGTCCCCGATATCGTGACCGACCAGACCTCGGCCCATGATCTGGTCTATGGCTATGTGCCGGCCGGCTACGATCTTGACCGGGTGCGCCGCCTGCGCGACCAGAACCCGGATGAGCTGATCGAGGCCGGGCGCGCCAGCATCGCCAGTCACGTCCGCGCCATGCTGGAATTTCAGAAACGCGGCGCCGAGGTTTTCGACAACGGCAACCTTATCCGCACACAGGCGCAGCAGGGCGGGGTCGAGAACGCCTTTGACATCCCGATCTTCACCGAGGCCTATCTGCGCCCGCTTTTCGCCCGCGCCATCGGTCCCTTCCGCTGGATGGCGCTGTCGGGGGACCCGGACGACATCCGCAAGATCGACGATCTGGTGTTGCGGATGTTCCCCGACAACCGGATCGTGACCAACTGGATTCGCCTCGCCCGCGAAAACGTTCCGTTCGAGGGGCTGCCCGCCCGCATCGCCTGGCTTGGCCATGGCGAACGCACGGCACTGGCGCGCGCGGTCAACGGAATGGTGGCCGATGGCGATCTGGCCGGGCCGGTCGCGTTTTCGCGCGACCATCTGGACGCCGGCGCGATGGCGCATCCGAACATCATGACCGAGAACATGCGCGACGGCTCGGACGCCATCGCCGACTGGCCGCTGATCGACGCGATGACGCTTTGCGCCTCGGGCGCCGATCTGGTGGCGGTGCATTCGGGCGGCGGCGGTTATGCCGGTTACATGACCTCGGCCGGGGTGACGGTGGTCGCCGACGGCACGCCAGCCGCCGATACCCGTCTGGACCGCGCGCTGACCAATGACACCGCGCTTGGCGTCATACGCTATGCTGATGCAGGATACCCTGAAGCCATTGACGAGGCCGATCGCAAGCAGGTCGGCCATATCCCATTGTAGCAGGAAAGGATAACGCTTTGAATATTCGTCCCCTTCTGACCGCTGCCATCCTGTGCGCCGCCGGCGCCGCATTCGCGCAGGATGCGACCGATACGCTGAAATATTCCTCGTTCCTGCCCGCCACCACGGTGAACAACGCCCAAAGCGCGCCGGCGCTGATCAAAGAGGCCGCCACCCGTAGCGATGGCGCACTGAAGATCGAGCTTTATCCGGGCGGATCGCTGGTGTCCGGTGGCGAGGTGCAGTTGAAACTGGTGCAGGACGGTGTGGCCGATCTGGCCGAGGTGCCGCTGCCCTATACGCCGGGCCGGATCGAGGGGCTTGACGTGTTCGAGCTTCCGAACCTTGCGCAATCGAACTCGGACGGGTCGCTGGCCAGTCTGAAGCTGATCGCCGATGGCAAGATCAAGGGCATAGACGATCTGGTTACCGTGGGCGTGCTGCAATCCGGCCCCTATTTCATCCATACCAAGGACAAGATCGAAAGCCTGGCCGACCTGCGCGGCAAGAAGCTGCGGGTTTCCGGGCAGACGCAGGCCCAGATCGTCAGCCGGCTGGGCGCCGTGCCGGTGTCGAACATCCCCGCTACCGGTCTTGCCGAAAACGTCAGCCGCGGGCTGATCGACGGGGCGCTGGTCGACACCGGCAACCTCTATAACTTCGGCGTCGGCGATCTGCTGAAATACCATGTCACCAACCTGCCCCTTGGCAATTTCGCGGTGCTGTTCCCGATGACCAAGACCCGTTACGACGGGCTGTCGGACAAATCCAAGGCGGCGATGGATCAGCTTGCCGGAGAATGGTTCACGACCGAGCTTGGCAAGAACATGGACGCCCAGACCGCCGCGGTCACGGAAAAGCTGAAAGCCGCCGGCGACCATGTGTTCGTCGAGCTTTCGGCCGAGGATCTGGCCAAGGCGAACGAGGTGCTGGCGCAGGTCACCGAGGCTTGGGTCCAGAAAGGCGACGGGCGTCAGGAAATCCTTGATGCGGCCAAGGCGGCCCTTGCCGAATGACCCGACTGGCAAGCTGGGTCGCGGTGATCGGACTGTCGGCGCTGTTGGCGGTGACGGGCCTGACGATACTGGAAATCGTGCTGCGATCCGGCCCGGTGAATAATCTGCGCGCGGGCTGGCCGGGGCTTGACGACGGGCTGCGGACAGCAGGGATGGACGGCCTTTCGGATATCTACGGTCCGCTTGCGATCATCGCGGTCGCGGCCTGCTTTCCCGCGATGCTGGCCAATCGCGCCGCGATCACGGTGCGCTTTGTCGCGGACGCCCTGCCGTGGCGCCTGCGCGAGGCGCTGCGCCTGCTGGGTGATCTGTCGCTTCTGGCGATGTTTGGCCTGATGGCGTGGTGGGTCAGCCTTTACACGCTGGACCTGTGGCGCTCGGGCGAGACGACATGGCTGATCGAGCTGCCGCGCTGGCCTGCATGGGCGGTCGCCTCGGGCTGCCTGTGGATCTCGGTCCTGGTCCAGTGCGGGATCATTGCCGAACAGGCGGCGCGCAGCTTTGCCGCATCCGAACCGCCCCCTCTGGTGATCGAGACCGTCGAATGAGCCTTGTCGCCGTCGGAATCCTTGGTCTGATCGCGCTTCTGGCGATCATCATGCTGGGCGTGCCCATCGCCGCCGCGATGGCGGCGGTCGGGGTCATCGGCACACTGATGATGAGCCCCGGCGCCTCGGTCTTTTCGCTGTTCGGAACCGCCACGGTGCAGGCGCTGTCCTCGCAGGATCTGATCGTCATTCCGCTGTTCATCCTGATGGGCGGTTTCGCGATCGTGGCCGGTCTGTCGTCCGAGATCTATCGCCTGGCGCACGCCTGGATCGGGCATCTGAAGGGCGGGCTTGCCCTGACCACGATCGCCGCCTGCGCGGCCTTCGGCGCGATCTGCGGCAGTTCGGTCGCGACGACCGCGACCATGGTGCAGGTCGCGCTGCCGGAGATGCGCCGGCGCGGCTATTCCGACGCACTGATCGCGGGGTCGATCGCCGGGGGCGGCACGCTCGGGTCGCTGATCCCGCCCTCGGTCATCATGGTGGTCTATGCGATCCTGACCCAGCAGAACGTGCTGGACCTGTTCCGCGCGGCGATCATCCCGGGCCTTGTCGCGGTGCTGCTGTATTTCATAGCGGTGCGCATCTTTTTGCTCCGCAACCCGGGCGACGGCATCCCCATGCCGCGCGCGCCTTGGTCCGAAAGATTCGCCGCACTCGGCTATGCACGGCTGACGCTGGCGGTCGCCGTCGTCATGCTGGGCGGCATCTATTCCGGCATCTTCACCGTCAACGAAGGCGCGGCGGTCGGAGTCGCGCTGGTCTTTGCGACCTGCCTGATCCGGCAGCGGCTGACGCGCGCGAACTTTGCCGACACGTTGCGGCGCGCGGCCGCGAATATCGCGATGATCTATCTGATCCTGATCGGGGCCGAGATCTACAAATCCTTCCTGACCCTGACCGGGCTGCCCGCCGCGACCGTGGCCTGGGTCGGCGGTCTGGACCTGCCGCCCATCGCGATCGTTGCGGTGGTGATCGTGCTGTATCTGGCGCTCGGCTGCGTTTTCGACGCCATGGCGGCGATGATCCTGACCATGCCCTTCGTCTTTCCGCTGGTCGTCGGGCAGCTTGGCTATGACCCGGTGTGGTGGGGGATCATGAACGTCATGATCATCGAGATCGGCATGATCACGCCCCCGGTCGGCATCAACCTGTTCGTATTGGCCGGCATGCGGCCCGACCTGAAACTGCGCGAGATCTATCGCGGCATCACGCCGTTCATTCTGGTGGACCTGCTGCGGATCGTGATCTTCTTGCTGTTCCCCGGACTGATGTTGGTGTTTGTCTGACGCGGTGCTTTGGCGCGCCGCACTGATCTTTGCTGGAAAGGGCTGACCATGACCGAAACCCGATTGACCGCGCTTGCCCATGGCGGTGGATGCGGCTGCAAGCTGGCGCCCTCGGTCCTGCGCGAATTGCTGGCCGATCAGCCCGTCGCGCAGGCCTTTCCGCAGCTTCTGGTCGGGACCGAAACCGCCGATGATGCCGCGGTCTGGCAAATCGACGACAAGACCTGCGTGATCGCCACCACCGATTTCTTCATGCCGATGGTCGACGATCCGCGCGATTTCGGCCGTATCGCGGCGACGAATGCGATCTCGGACGTTTATGCGATGGGCGGCCGGCCGATCATGGCGCTGGCCATTCTGGGCATGCCGATCGACAAGCTGGCCCCCGAGACCATCCGCGAGATCCTTGCCGGCGGTCGCGACATCTGCGCCGAGGCCGGCATTCCGGTCGCCGGCGGCCATTCCATCGACGCGCCCGAGCCGATCTATGGCCTTGCGGTCATCGGCCTCGTCTCGCCCGAAAAACTGCGGCGCAACTCGGCCGCGCAATCGGGCGATCGGCTGATCCTGACCAAGGGGCTGGGGGTCGGCATCTATTCCGCCGCTATCAAGAAAGGCGCGCTGGACCGGGCCGGCTATGCCGAAATGGTCGCCTCGACCACGCTTCTGAACCGGATCGGGACCAGCTTGTCCGACAACCCGCAGGTGCATGCGATCACCGATGTCACCGGCTTCGGCATTCTGGGCCACGCGCTGGAGCTTTCGCGCGGGGCCGGCATGGGGCTGCGTTTGAATCTGGCCGAACTGCCGCTGCTGGCGCAGACGGCGGAACTGGCGCAGGCGGGCTATGCCACCGGCGCCTCGGCCCGCAACTGGGCCGCCTACGGGGCCGACGTGACGCTTCCCAAGGACCTGCCCGAATGGCAGTTAAAGGTGCTGACCGACCCGCAGACCTCGGGCGGACTGCTGATCAGCTGCGCGCCGGATGCGGCACCGCGCCTTGTGAAAACCATACGCGAGGCGGGTTATCCGCTCGCGGCCGAGGTCGGCGAGGTGACAGGCGGCGCCCAAGGGGTTACGCTAGTCTGAACAGGAACCCCGCGCGGCAAAACGGCGTTCGGTTCCTTGAATCGACCCTGCACGCCCTTCGCCAGCATGAGGTTACCGATGCGATCCATATCCCCCCGAATTTGCGGCGCTTTCGCGACCGCCGCGATGACCCTTATGCTGACGGCACCCGCCGGTCTGGCGCAAACGCCGGCACCGGCTGAACCCGCGCCGGGCGCGACCCCGCCGGTCATCGCACCCAGCCCGCCCGTCGTCCCCGCGCCCGTGACACTTCCGCCCGGCCCGCCGCCGGTAACCGTCACCCCGGCGCCGGATGGGGCAGCACCGGCGGCCGCGCCCACCACGCCGCCAGCACCGCCAGCCCCAGCCTCCGGGACAGCCCCCGACCCCACCGCCCCGCAAGGCACCGCACCCGAGACCGACGCGACCGGCGCGGCACCTGCGACGACGGCGGCACCGACGCCGAGCGATGTCCCCCCCGCTGTTCCCACCAAACCGACAATCGCCGAACAGCCGGCGGCCGATGCGACCACCACCGCACCCACCGGCCCCGCGTCCGAGGGAACCCTCCCGGAGCCAGCAACCGCACCCCAACCGGCAGCAGGATCGCCCGACGCGACTGCGACCACCACAGCGCCTGATACAGCGGCCTCGCCGGCGACCGGTGCGACCACCACCGCACCCACCGGCACCGCGACCGAGGGAACCGCCTCGGAGCCGGCGACTGCACCCGAACCGCCAGCAGGATCGCCTGACGCCGCTGCGACCACCGCAGCACCTGATACAGCGGCCTCGCCTGCACCCGATGCTGCGACTACGACCGCACCCACCGGCACCGCGACCGAGGGAACCGCCCAAGGGCCAGCGACCGCGCCCGACCCGGCGGCAGGCGCATCCGGCGCTGCCCCGGCGACTGCTGCAACGCCTGATACTGCCGCCACGCCTGCGGCGGGTGCCACCGCCTCGGTCGAACCCACGCCCGCGCCTTCGCCTTCCAGTCAGGCGCCCTCGCCGACCGCGCAGACCACGCCGGGCGCGAACCCTGACTGTGTGGCGGCGATTGATCCGGCGAAATCGGGGCAGTCGCTGGTCGTGCAGGGTCTGGACCTGCGCCCCCCGCCACCACCTAATTGCTAAGCGAACCCTCTGAACCCCAGTCTAGGTAAGTCGCGGCGGCTGCGGTTCGGCGTCGTCCAGACGCAGGCTCAGCCCGTCGCGGTTGAAAAATGCGCCGTCGCGGATTAGGCCGCGATCGGCGGTCATCGCCCGCATCAGGGATTGCAGCCGGTTGCGGGCCTCGTCGTCGGGCACAAGCCCCTCGCGCCCGGCGCGAAACAGCACGACGCCCGACCACGCGACGCCAGAGCCGTCCAGCATCTGCGCCAGTTGCGCCCATTCAATCTCGGTTCCCATCACATGCATATGGGTCGAGCGCAAAAGATCGACGCGGTCCTCGGCGATGCCGACCAGCACCACCAGAACGGTGAAATCGCCGGCCTCGGCATGGGTCCGGGTCAGCCAGTCGTCGAAATCCGTGCTCATGTTTCTGGTCCCGGGTCAGAGAAGCCGCCGAACAGGTCGGCGCGATGCGGGTTCACGCGCCGCAGATCGCCGCGCCGCTGGGTGAGCCCGTGGCGGTCGAAGAAGTCCAGTATCTCGATCGCGACCTTGCGCCCGTTCATCACCCGGTCCCGAAAGGCCGGCGCGCCGAACCAGCCATCGGGCGTGCTGCGGGCGATGTCATGGATGATCGCGACCATTTCGGTTGTGGTGCTGCGCGCGAAAAAATGGTCATGCGCGATCTGATCGACACGCCCCAGACGCGCGGCCATGCGCAGGACGCGGCGCACATCGACCTCGGCCACCCCAAGATCATTGGCGAAATCGCGGACCCGGGGCGGACGAAAGCGGGCCTCTCCGCTAAGCAGCGGCTCGATCCGGTCAAGCAGATCCTGATCCTGCGCCGACAGCCGCACGACATGGCCGGGCAGCCGCAGAAAGGCGCCTTCCGCGACGACGCGGCCCTCGGCGATCATCCGGCGCAGCAGCGCCTGAAATGCCGGCGGTTGCGGGCGCGGCGTCAGCATCAGGCGCAGCTTTTCCCGGCCCAGCCCCTGATGATCGGGGTTGGTCTCGTGATACGCGGCGATCCGGGCGGAAACGGCTTCGGTCAGCGCATCCAGCAGCCCCGGCGACAGGGCGTGGCCCGAGTCGAGCACCGCCAGCCCCTCGGCCGCATCGGCAAGCTGCGCATCGGACATGGCGCGGTCGCGGGCAAAGACGGCCAGATCGACGGGACCCAACGCCGCCTGCGCGGCAAGGGCCTGCGCCGGGGTGGCTAGGCCGGCAGCATGCCGCAGCGCGACACGCTCGGGCGCGCGGCGATGCCGTGCCGGCGGGCGCAGGTCCAGAAGCCGGCCACCCCCCAGCGTGCGCCGGGCCGAGGCATCGCGCAGGATAAAACGGTCGCCGATGCTGGCCGCGATGGGGCGATCGGGAACAAGCTGCACGGGTCCCGTCTGGCCCGGTGCGATCGGATCGCCAAGCGGGACGACGCGCACCTGAACCTCGACCGCGCCGCAATGCAGATGGGCGGGAAAGGCGGTTGAGACCGGCTTTGTCTCGGACGCCAGCAGGCGGAATTCGGCGTCAATACGGGTGACCGGCGCGTGCAGCGCGGGATCAACTGCCACGTCGCCGCGACGGATGCGGTCTTTGTTGATGCCGTCGCCGGCAAGGTTCAGGGCGCAGCGTTGCCCGGTCAGCGCGCGCTCGGCCTGACGGTTCTGGGCATGGATGCCGCGCACCCGCGCCGTCAGGCCCGCCGGGCTGATCACAAGCTGATCCCCGACCGCCACCTGCCCCGAGACGACGGTGCCGGTCACCACCGTCCCGGCCCCGGTCAGCGTAAAGCTGCGGTCGATGACCATGCGAAACCGCCCAGAGGCCGCGCGCTCGGCCGTCTCGGTCTCGGCGATCCGCAATGCCGCGCGCAGTGCTCCGATCCCCTGCCCCGTCACCGAGGACACCGGCATGATCGGCGCATCGGCGAGCCCTGTGCCCCGCAAAAGCGCCGCGATCTCGGCCGTGCGATCCGGGGCGGCCAGATCCGATTTGGTCAGCGCGACGATGCCGCGACGCACCCCCAGAAGGTCAAGGATCGCCAGATGCTCGCGGGTTTGCGGCATGACGCCATCGTCGGCCGCCACGACCAGAAGTGCCAGGTCGATGCCGCCGGCGCCGGCCAGCATCGTATGCACAAACCGTTCATGCCCCGGCACATCGACAAAGCCGGTGATCGCCCCGCCGCCCAGATCGGCATAGGCGAAGCCCAGGTCTATGGTGATGCCGCGGGCCTTTTCCTCGGCCAGACGGTCGGCATCGACGCCGGTCAGGGCGCGCACCAGCGCGGTCTTGCCATGGTCGATATGTCCGGCGGTGCCAACAATCATCGAAAGGCGGCCAGCAGCGCCTTTTCATCGGCAAGGCAGCGCAGATCAAGGATCAGCGCGCCGTCGTGGATACGGCCGATCACCGGCCGATCGGCGGCCCGCAATGTGGCGGCGAGGCGTTCCGGCGCGTTCCCCGTATCTCCGCTGATCCGCAAACCGCTGCTGGGCAGCGTATCCGTCGGCACCGCGCCCGATCCGACCTGACTGGCGCAGTCGCAGACCTCGACCGTCCAGCCGGGAAGCCGCGCCGCGACTTGCGGGGCAAGACGTGCCGCCTGCGCCGCTATTTCGGCCTGCGGACGCGACAAAAGCCGCAGCGTCGGCAGCCGTTCCGTCAGCCGGTCGGGATCCAGATACAGCCGCAAGGTCGCCTCGATCGCGGCGATGCGGATCTTGTCCAGACGCAGGGCGCGCTTCATCGGGTTGCGGTTGATCGCCGCGATCAGATCCCTGCGCCCGACGATGAACCCGGCCTGAGGACCGCCCAGCAGCTTGTCGCCGGAAAAGGTCACCAGATCGGCGCCCTCGGCCACGGCCTCGGCCACGGTGGGTTCTGGCCGCAGTCCAAAGGCAAACAGATCGACCAAGGTGCCGGATCCGAGGTCGTTCACCAAGGGTATGCCCGCGTCCCGCGCGATAACCGCAAGCTCTGCCGCCGTGACCTCGGCCGTGAACCCCTCGATCCGGTAATTCGAGGTGTGAATCTTGAGGATCAGGCCGGTGTCCGGTCCGATCGCGCCGATATAGTCGCGGCGGTGGGTGCGGTTGGTGGTTCCGACCTCGCGCAGGGTCACGCCGGCACGGGCCATGATGTCGGGCATGCGGAAGGCGCCGCCGATCTCGATCAGCTCGCCGCGCGAAACCACCGCCTCGCGCCCAAGGCCAAGCGTGTTCAGCGCGATCAGCACCGCGGCGGCGTTGTTGTTGACGATGGTGGCATCCTCGGCCCCGGTCAATTCGCACAGCAACTCGCGCAGGTGATCGTCACGTTGTCCGCGCCCGCCGCCCTCTAGGTCGAATTCCAGCGCGGCGGCATCGCGCATGGCGGCGACGGCGGCCTCGATCGCGGCGTCGGCCAGCAGGGCGCGGCCCAGATTGGTGTGCAGGATGGTGCCGGTCAGGTTCAGGACCGGACGCAGCTTTGACTGCGCGCGGCGGTCCAGATCGGCCGCAACCGTCGCCGCGATGGCGTCCGCGTCGGGCAGCGGGTCCGGGCGGTCGGTCCGCAAACGCGACAGTTCCGCCCGCATGGCCCGCGTGACCTGCATTCGGCCATGGCGGTCCACCAGATCACCGGCCTGCGACAACAGCCGGTCCACCGACGGCAATCCCCGCAGATCGCCCATTCACAGCCCCTGAATGAAGGGATCGAACCCGCCGTGGCGAAAGCCGGTGTCGCGCATCAGCAGATCAAGCCCCAGACTCGCCACATCGTCGGCAATGGGGTCAAGCGAGGGGTTCTTGTTGTGATACAGAATTTTCACCCATGAATTGCACTCGGTGCAGACCTCGGCCTTCACGGTGGCGTTCTCATCCTCGACCGAGCGATAGCTGATCCCCTTGGTCGAGCCGCAGCACAGGCACTTGACGCGCACCTCGTTCCATTCGGTCGCGCAGGTGGCGCAAAAGGCATAGCGCACGCCCTCGGCGCCAAGCCGTTCGGTCACGCGTGAGCTTGCCGGAACACCGCCGCAGGACGGGCAGATACCG
Organism: Paracoccus pacificus; assembly: GCF_042680785.1. Lineage (NCBI taxonomy): Bacteria > Pseudomonadati > Pseudomonadota > Alphaproteobacteria > Rhodobacterales > Paracoccaceae > Paracoccus > Paracoccus pacificus. The sequence goes on along the minus strand of NZ_JBHUEN010000021.1, from coordinate 225,823 downwards.
ACCTGGACCGGCACCAGACGGGCCGCATCCAGCGTCTGCGCATGAAGCGCCATGACCACCTGCACGGCGGCGGCCGCAAACATATGCGGGCCGATGCTGTCGGGGGGGATTGCCCGGGCCATGACATTGTCGATCAGCCAGGCGCGATCTTCGGGGCCCGCCTGCCCGAGCGCCTCCAGCGCCTGACGCGCGGCCTCGGGCATGTCGAGTTCCGCAAGCGCCGCGATCATCAGCGAAACCGCCTTTGCCATCAGGTCCGAGCGCGCGATCACGTCGCGGTCCAGCGGCGGCATCCGGCTTGCGCGGCACAGCTCGATCCGCTGCTCGGGCAAGGGCGCCGGGGCGGTCAGCGCGCCCGCGACCGTCGCCTGCGCGCGGGCGATCCCGGCCATGAATTGCAGATAGGACCCAAGATTGCCGGTCCGCGACAACCAGTCAAAGCGATCCGCCCGGCGGGTGAATTCCGCCTGCGGATCCGGCGTGACGGCGAACGGCGGCTTGGCCACGCCGCCGATCAACTGTGGGTTCGGCTCAAGTTTTGTCGTCATTTGGGTCCCAATGGCCATTCGGCCGTCGGGTTACTCTGCCGGACCCTTCCCCTCGCGTCCAGCAAGTTCGCGCAACCATTTGCGATGATGCTTCCACGCCCAGCCGCCGGTCACCGTGCCGCGGGTCATGGCGCGGATGGTGCCGCGGGTCCAGATCGCCGCATAGACATGCATGATAAAGACAAGGATGATCAGCACCGCCGCGATGGCATGGACCAGAACCGCGATGCGCCGGGCCGGGATCGACACGATATCCGGGAAATATTCCTGCCAGATCATGATTCCGGTCCCGATCAGGATCACGATCAGCCCCGCCATCGCCCAGAAAACCAGCTTTTGCCCGGCGTTGTATTTGCCCAGTTCCGGCAGGCTTTCCTCGTTCCCGGTGACCAGATCACCGATATTGGCGACCCATGTCGTATCCTCGGGGCGCGGCAGGTTCAGCCGCCACATCTGCAAAAACAGCAACAGGAAGCTGAAGAACAGCAGCACGCCGATGAACGGATGGATCCAGCGGGTGGTCTGGCCGCCGCCGAACAGTCCGGTCAGGAAATAAAGCGCCGGATCGAACAACGCCATGCCGGAGAGAAGCAGAAGGATCAGCGAGATGGCGGTGACCCAGTGGTTCAGCCGCGTGATGCCGCGATAGCGACTGACGATGACCGGATCCTTGGTTTCGATCCGGTCGCCGGCCTGCGAAAAGATGCGTCGTGCCATTGCGCCTAGGCCTCCTTGTTGGCGACCGGGACATCGGCCGCGCCCGGGCTGTCGTCGACCAGCTCTTCGGCGTTCTCGTCATCCGCGACCGAGACCGTATTCGGCCGCGCCAGAAGGCCATGCAGAACCGAGCCGACCGCCGCGATGCCGATCGCGGCAAGGCCGACGGTCTTGGTCACGCCCTTCCATCCCGCCACCACGGGCGAGATTTTCGGGTCCGCCGGCAGGTCGGAATAAAGCTGCGGCTTGTCGGCATGCTGCAACACGTAAAACACATGCGCACCGCCGACGCCCTGCGGGTCATAAATCCCCGCGTTGTCGTAACCGCGGGACTTCAGGTCCTCGACCCGCGCGTTGGCATGGGTGATCATATCCTCCTTGGTGCCGAAGACGATCGCCTGTGTCGGGCAGGCCTTGGCGCAGGCCGGTCCCTGACCCACCGCCACCCGGTCCGAACACAGGGTGCATTTATAGCTTTTGTGATCGACCTGGCTGATGCGCGGAATATTGAACGGGCAGCCGGTCACGCAATAGCCGCAGCCGATGCAATTATCATGGATGAAATCGACGATCCCGTTGGAATATTGCACGATGGCGCCCGGCGCCGGACAGGCCTTGAGACAGCCGGGATCGGCGCAATGCATGCAGCCGTCCTTGCGGATCAGCCATTCCAGATTGTCGGTCTCGGGGTTCACCCATTCCGAGAAACGCATCAGCGTGAACATTTCCGGCGACAGGTCGCGCGGGTTTTCATAGCTGCCGAAATTGACCCCCACCGCCGGGTGGGTGTCGTTCCATTCGATACAGGCCGACTGGCAGGCCTTGCAGCCGATGCATTTGCTGACGTCGATCAGCTTGGCGACCTTGGCCATTTCGGTCGGCTGCTCCGCGACCGTCCCGCCGGCCGAGGACATGACCACCGCGGCCGGTCCCAGATTGCCCGTCATCGGCTGTACGGGCGGGTTGGCGGCGGCGGTTTTTGGTTCCGGGGCAAGATCGCTCATGACACGGCCTCCCCCGTGGCGGGTTCAATGTTGATCAGGAACGCCTTGAACTCTGGCGTCTCTACATTGGCGTCACCGACAAAGGGTGTGAGGGTATTCGGCCCCCAACCCTTCTTGGCCGCACCGATAAAGCCCCAGTGCAGCGGTATGCCGACGATATGGACGGTCTTGCCGTCGCATTGCAGCGGCCGGATGCGCTTGGTCACCACGGCCTTGGCTTTCACCTCGCCCCGCTTTGACCAGACCCGGACCCAGCCGCCATTCTGGATGCCTTTCTCGGACGCGAGTTCCTCGCTGAGTTCTACGAAGAATTCGGGCTGCAACACGGCGTTGACCGGGTTGTGCTTGGTCCAGTAATGGAAATGCTCGGTCAGCCGGTACGAGGTGCCGACAAACGGGAACTCATCGCTGGTGGCGAATTGCGCCGCGTCGTCGACAAACACCCGTGACACCGGATTGCCGCGCATCGCCGGGTTAAGGACGTTGGCGACCGGGGTTTCGAACGGCTCCATATGGGTCGGGAACGGGCCGTCGCGCATCATCGCCCGGCTGAACAGCCGCGAGGTGCCCTCGGCGTTCATGATGAACGGGCCGACCTCGTCGGGCTTGGCGGTGACGCCGATGTCGGGCACGTCATATCCCGACCATTTCGCCCCGTCCCATTCGATGATCTTGCGCTCCGGGTCCCAAGGCTTGCCCTGCATGTCGGCCGAGGCGCGGTTATACAGAATGCGCCGGTTCAGCGGCCATGAGAACGCCCAGTTCGAGAACATGCCGGTCTCGTCGGGGTCGGCGTTGTCGCGCCGCGCCATGTTGTTGCCGTCCTCGTTCCAGCAGCCGGAATAGATCCAGCATGCCGACATGGTCGAGCCGTCGTCGCGCAACTGGCTGAAGTTCAGAAGCTGCTTGCCGCTGGCGGTCAGCACCTTGGTCGGGTCGGCGGGGTCGAGCACGTCGGCAAGCGCGCGGCCGTTCAGTTCTTTCGCGAGTTCCTCGGGCGAGGGTTCGTTCTCGTCCGCATAGTCCCAGGTCAGGTTCAGGATCGGCTCGGGCAGAACTCCGCCCTCGCTGCGGTACAGCTCGCGCACCCGTAGGAAGATCTGCGCCATGATCCAGGCGTCGTGCTTGGCCTCGCCCGGCGGGGTCACGCCGGCCCAGTGCCATTGCAGCCAGCGGCCCGAGTTGACCAGCGCGCCGTCATCCTCGGCAAAGCAGGTCGAGGGCAGTTCCAGCACCTCGGTCTGGATCGCGGCGCTGTCCACGTCGTTATATTCGCCGTGGTTCTGCCAGAAGGCGGCGGTTTCGGTCGCCAGCGGGTCCATGACCACCAGAAGCTTCAGCTTTGACAGCGCCTCGGTCAGCTTGGCCCGGTTGGGGAAAGCCAGAAGCGGGTTGAAGCCCTGACAGAAGTACAGGTTGACCCGATCCTCTTTCATCAGCTCGAACATGCGCAGGACGTCATAGGTCGGCACGTCCAGCTTGGGCAGATAATCATAGGCCCAGTTGTTTTCAGCCGTCGCCGCGTCGCCCCACATGGCCTTCATGAAACTGACCATGAATTTCGGGTAGTTCTGCCAGTAGCTGGTCTGGTTCGGCCGCAAGGGCTTGTACGCCTTGCTGGACATGTAGGTGGCCCAGTCGACCTCTTTCTCGGTCGGGATGCTCATATAGCCGGGGATAAGGTTCGACATCAGGCCGATATCGGTCAGCCCCTGAATGTTGGAATGACCGCGCAGCGCATTCATCCCGCCCCCACGGACACCGATATTGCCAAGCACAAGCTGCAACATCGCCATGCCGCGAATGTTCTGCGCGCCCTTCGAATGCTGGGTCCAGCCCAGTGCATACATCGAGGTCATGGTCTTGGTGGGCGACGAACATTCGCCGATCATCTCGGCGATCTTCAGGAACTTTTCTTTCGGGGTGCCGCAGACACGTTCGACGAACTCGGGCGTATAGACGTCGACATGCGCCTTGAGCAGGTTCCAGACGCAGCGCGGATCCTGCAAGGTCATATCGACCTCGGCAAAGCCGTCCGCGCCGATCTTATAATCCCAGCTCGACTTGTCGTAATCGCGCTTTTCCTCGTCATAGCCGCTGAACAGCCCGTCGGCCCAGCCGAATTCATCCTTTACCAGCAAGGCGGCATTGGTGAAGTTCTTGACGTATTCCCACTGAACCTTGTCGTTCTCGATCATCCAGCGGATCAGGCCCATCAGGAAGGCGATGTCCGAGCCGGGGCGGATCGGGGCATAGTAATCCGACACCGCGGCGGTGCGGGTATAACGCGGGTCGACCACGATCAGGCGGGCGCCGCGATGCGCCTTGGCCTCGGTCACCCATTTGAAGCCGCAGGGATGCGCTTCGGCTGCGTTGCCACCCATGACGATGACAAGATCAGCGTTCTTGATGTCCGTCCACGAGTTGGTCATCGCGCCGCGACCGAACGTAGGAGCCAAACTGGCCACCGTGGGTCCGTGTCAAACGCGCGCCTGGTTATCGAAGCCGACGATGCCCATGCTGCGGACGACCTTGTAGGTGGCCCATGCGGTTTCGTTCGTCGTCGCCGACGCGGCAAGGAAACCCGTGGTCGTCCAGCGGTTGACGGTGACGCCCGCATCGTTCTTTTCGATCAGGTTGGCGTCGCGGTCGTCCTTGAGCGCGCGGGCGATCATGTTCAGCGCGTCGTCCCAGCTTATTTCCTCGAACTCCGAGGCGCCCGGCTTGCGATGCCGGGGCTTGGTCAACCGGGTCGGCGCCGTGACGAAATCCTTCAGCGCCGCGCCCTTGGGGCAAAGCGTGCCCCGGTTCGTCGGGTGATCGGCGTCGCCTTCGATATGCAAAAGCTCGGCGGTCTGGCCGGACTTCAGATCGCCCTTGGAATACATGATGATCCCGCAGGCGACCGAGCAATATGGACAGGTGTTCCGGGTCTCGGTCGTGGTGGTCAGCTTGAAGGCACGGACATACGCCTCTTCGGCTGCCTGCGCCGCATTGAAGCCCATTGCCCCAAGCGAACTGGCCGCGACCCCCGCGCCCGCAAGTCGCAAGAACCCGCGGCGTGAGAGCTCCATATTCATGGTCCCCTCCTTTTTGCCTGTCATCCCGATAGGTAGGGACCAGTGTGGAACCCGATCGGTGTTGTGTCAAGGAAACCCGCGCGATCTTCGCAATCGGTCAACGCCCCGCACGGATCGCGCGGCGCTAGCCTTTGGCGGGTTCGTCCGGCGGGGCGGCATCCTTGCCGGGCGCGGCCTTTCCGGCGTCTGGTCCCGCGCCGTTGCCTGACCCGCCGGCGTCGGCCAGCAGCGCATCCATGGCGCGCACGAAGCGTTCGACCTCGGGTGAGACCGGGGCGGGCGCGGCGGGTGCGGGGGTGGCGGCGATGACCGCCGATCCGGTCATCTTGCGTTCGGCCCACGCGACCAGTTGGGCGTTCGTGTACCCGGCAAGAAAGGGGTTCGCGCCGACGACACCTTGGCCCACCACCTGCACCACCGGCATCTCGGCCGGTGCGCTCAGCACGCGATGCGCGCCCTCGGGACCAAGGAAATGCGCCAGATACAACCGGCCCGAGGTGATCGCATGGCCGCGGGCGCGCAGATAAGCCTCATTCTCCTGTGCCAGATGGCGGACCATCTCGGTCGAAAGTCCGGGGTCGAACCGCAGCGCGAGCACATCGCTGCGCGACATCGCCCCGACGATATCGGGCCGATAGGTGCCCATCATCCGCATCCACGTGCCGTCGATGAACTGGCCGAGTCCAGTCGCCGTCGACAGCGGGTTCTTGGCCTGCGCGTTGCCGGCGCTTTCGACCTTGATGATCCGCCCGATCAGCGATTCGACCGCGTTCGAGGCCAGAACCTGCGTCCCCCCCGCCAAGGCCCGCATCGGATCGCTGGGCCGTCCGTCCAGCATCAGGTAGAACGTCAGCCCGGCATCCCCGCCGCCTTTGGGCGCGGCGACCGCGCCAAGGGGCGCGCCACCGGCCAGCTGCACGCCTTCGCTGACGCCTTTGGCCAGAGGCCCCAGACCCTCGTAACGCGTGGAAACCCCGCCGCCACCGTCAAGGGTCACCGACAGCCCGCCCGCCGGTGCCGGGCCAATGGCGGTGACGCGGCCGGCGGCGGCGGCGCTGACCGGCGTTCCGGCGGCCGCGTCCCAGGTCACCGCCTTCGCCCCGTCCTGACCAAAGCGGGTCCGCACCACCCCCGCGACCGGCGCGTCCAGCACCGGCGCACCGCCCGTCGGCGCGGCGGCGATCCGCGCCCCCGGGGCGTGACAGCGATACCCTTGGGCGGCCGGGTCGGGCACGACATAGCAGGGCTTTGCGCCCGACGGGCCGTTCACCCCGGCAAACAGCACCCGCCCCGCCAAAGGCCCGCGCAGATCGGGGTCGGCGGCATAGATCATCGTCAGCACATCGCCCGGGGTGGCGACCGCATCGAGATCATAGACCTGCGACATCATCGCGATCATCTCGCCCACCAGCTCGGTCGGGACATTCTTGCGGATCGCGGCGCTGTAAAGCGCGTCCAGCAGCCGGAACTGCGCCGCGCCGGGCATGTCGACCGCGTCGTCGCCAAGCCCGGTCGCGACGTTGAGATCGACCGAGATCCACGGATCGCTGCCCGGCGCCAGCCCGTTTCCGGTATCGGCGACGCTGCCCAGATAACCGCCGGGACCGTAAAGCGACATTTGCAAAAGGCGGTTACCCGCGTCGCCCGGACGATAGCGCAGCGCCACGATCGTGCCCGGTTGCAGCGGTTTGCCATCGCCAAGGCCCGCCGCCGCAGCCTGTGCCGCCAGCCTTTCGGCCTCGCCCGCCGACCAGCCGTTATCGACCAGAAGCGTCTTGAGGTCGGTCTCGACCCGGATCTGGAACAGCAGGTCCTGCCACAACACCGGCCGCAGCGACGATTCGCGCAAGAACGCGGTGCTGGAGCCGGTCGCCGCCGCGCCTGCCGGTATCGGATCCGGTGAGGCACCGGCAGGGACCGGGTCAACGGCGGCCGCAGGGTCGCCCGCAGGGGCCGCATCCGGCAGCGGCTGGCCAAGGCCTGCGTCGGGAACCGGCGCCGGCTGGCCGCGCAAAGCCCGGCTGCGCTGCGCTTGAAACAAGGCGAAATCCTCACGCGAGGTCGGCAATGCCGTCATCAGCCGCCGGTCGCGGACATAAAGCCCCTCTTGCACCATCACCAACCGCTCGGGCGAGGGGGCGCCGACGCGGGTCGGCTCCAGCGTCGAGGGACCCTCCAGCCGGCGCGGCTGGGCGCTGGCAGCTTCGGCGGTTTCGGTCCGCAGGATCATCGGATCGCCGCGGATATTGGTGAACGTATCGGCGACGACCACGGGGGCGATGTCGAACTGGCTTTCCACCTGCACCATCTGTTCGTCGCCGTCCCCAGCAGCTACGCCGTCAGAGCCCTCGGCGGCCGCGACCGTGGTGGCGGGGTCAGCGGTGGCGGGGCCCGTGCTGGCGGGGTCGGTGCCCGCCGCCGCTGGCACCGAGGGCCTCGGACCCGGCGGCGCCGGATCGCCCGACCACAGCGCCGCCACCCCCCAGATCAGACCCGCCAGCAGAACCAGGGCCGCCGCGCCGCCACCGACGCGCAGCCCCCGTTCACGGCGGCGCCTGCTGCGGGCGCGGTTGCGGAAAGCGGCGAATTCCGGGTCGATCTTCAGCATCGGCGATCACCGGAACACGCCGGCGCCCAAGCCGCTGCCGGTCAGGCCGCCGCCGGTGCTGCGCGGGGGCGCGGGCTGGGTCGGCTGGCTGGGTTGGCGTTGCGCGGGCTGTTGGCGCGGCGGTTGGCGCGTCGCAGCGGGCTGCTGCCGGGGCGTTGCGGCGGGGGTGCGGCGGCTCGTCTGCGGCTGGCTTCGCGGCGTGGTCGCGGCGGGTGGGTTGCGCTGAACCGCGGGCTGGGGCGGGCAGATCACGTCGTCCCGGGTGATCAGGGCGCGGAAAAGCTGCGTCGTCGGCTCGGTTCCGACGCTCGCCACGCCCGATGCGGCATAATACCGCGTCACCGCACGCCGGGAACCGTTGCCCCAGATCCCGTCCACCTGGGTGTCATAGCATTCCATGCGCGCAAGCTCGGTCTGCACGGCCTCGGCCAGACGATCGGCCGCCGGATCGAAAGCGCCCGCCGACAACAGATTGGTGAAACGGGCCGGATCCTCGGCCCGGATGCGGCGGCGTTCGGCGACCGGCACGCCAAGCGGCGTGACCGAGGGCAGCGCCGCGAATTCTTCGGGTGCGGGCGGTGTCTCGGTCTCGCCCAGAATGACCGAGGGCGGCGGGAAACCCGGACGGGTCGGAAGCGCCGCAAGGCTTGCGGGCGCGCCGGCCGGGATCACCTGCGCATCGCCGGTCGCGGCGTTCCCCGGCGGGGGCGGGGGCGGCGGCGGAGGTGGTGGAACTGGCGTGGCCGGATTGGCGGCGGGGGGCGACACGCGCCCGATGAGCATGCTCTCGGTCGAGACCGACAGCGGCAATATCGCCGCGCCGACCACGATCGGCTGATCCATATCCCCCGCGGCCCCCGCGCCGCCGCCGCCGGGCCGTGGCACGAAATCGACCTTTTCGCCACCGAAGCCCGCGATTCCGGCGCGGCGCAGCGCAGCGGCCAACGGCTGGCCCGGTGCCCGGAACGCGCCGATCACCCGATCGCCGAAACCGGCCGCCTCGGGGTCGCTACAGCTTTTGCCCGGCGCCGGCGACATCGCCATCAGCACGGCGGGATCGCCGGTCAAGGGCGCGGTTTCCCCGCCGGCACCCGCCGCACAGCCATCAACGATCGCAACCACCTGCGCCGCACCATGGTCGCGCAGCGCCATGGCCGCATCGGCAACGTCGATCGGACCCGCCGGGCCCAGAAGCATCGTCCGCCCCTCTTGCACCTGCGTCTGGCCGGCGAAATACAGCACCGCCACCTGCGCGGGGGGACCTGATGGCGCCTCTGCCGCCGAGGTCTCGGTCAGGCGGCGGACGTCGAAACCCAATCCCAAAAGCTCTTGCGAAAGGCGCGCGGCGTCACGCGCGGGCTTTTGGATCGTACCGCCGCCGGCATTGGCCACGACCGTTGCCTGACGCGGCGCCGCAAGGCATTGCCCCGCGATCAGAACCGCGAGTGTCGCCATTGTCAGGAAACCATAAGTACCGGTCATCAAGCTTCCGCCGTTAAGCCAATCAATCCTATCAAAGTCACTTCGAGGCGGCGAGTCCTCTGCCCGGTCGCGTCGCGCCTATTCGGGTCACGCCTGTTCGGGCCGCCCCTACTCGGGCCGCGCCGCCACGAACAGGGTCCAACCCTTGGCGCGCCCGGTGTCGATTTCGATAAAGCGGGCGTCCAGATAGCCGCGCACCAGACAATCCGCGGCGCCATCTATGACAAAGCGGCGCGGCTCGACACACATCTGCACGGCGCCGGCCAGCACCGCCTTGCCGAAAACATCAGTCGCGAAAGCATAAAGATAACGCGCGGTAAGCGGCTCACGGATCAGGGTCGCACATTGATTGGGTGCGATCCGCCACCAGCCCCGCGTGCTGAACCCGCTTTCGCTGGGCTGCCCGACCGCAAGATTGAGCACGTCGAAGGACTGGTTGCAGACCCGGAAGCCCGGGGCGTCGTCGCCGGCCTGCGCCATCGCCATAGCCGCGAATACCGCCGGCACGGATGCCACAACCATCGCCAGAACTGCCTTTCTCATCCGCATTTCCGCCGAATTCCCTTTGGTCGCCCGTCCGTTATCTGTTACCTTGGGGATATTACAATAGGTGGTGAGTGGTATGCGCGCTTTGATCGTGATGGCCGTAATCGCGAGTTGCTCGGCCGGAAGTGCATTCGCATTGATCGGCGCCCATCAATATATCGTCAACGTCACGCCCGCGCCGATCTCTAAGCCGATCATCCTGCCGTTGCCGGTGCCCGCGATGCCTGATAGCGCGATCGCGCTTGATCCCGAGGTTCTGGATACGCTGCCGGGCGAGAATAGCGCGGCGGTCGCGCTGTTTTCGGCACCGGTGACCGCCGCCCCCGCCAAGGCGACCCCTGCGGGGCCGCGCAGGTCAGCCGCCGCGAAATCGTCACGGCAGCCATCGGCGCCGCTGCCGCGTCCGACATGGCAGGCCCGCGCCGAAATGGCGCCCGCGGCGACCTCGCCCCTTTCCCAGACGTGGTACACCGGGGTATATCGCTGATCCGCACGCTTTCTTTGATTGCAACGCCGGGCCCGGCCTGCTTTCACTGTCGCATGACCAACCGGAACGGAGCCGCCCGCCCGCATGACGAAATTCGCTGTCTCGCTTTGCTTCGTGGCCGCGCTGGCGATATCGGGCGCCGCCGTGGCGCAGACCGCCGATAACGCGACAACCCCCGCCGCGGCGCAATCCATGTCGCTGGAGCTGAACAGCGCCGCGCAGACCGACGCGGGCAGTTGCCGCCTGACGCTGGTCGCCCGGAACGGCAGCGCCGTCGCCACGGCCGCGACCGCATGGCAGGTGGCCGTCTTTGACGCGCAGGGGATCGTCCGCTCGATCCTTGCGCTTGATTTCGGGGCGCTGCCCATCGGCAAGACCAAGATCGCGGTTTTCGATCTGCCGGGGCGGCGCTGTGACGATATTTCCAGAATTGTGGTCAATGACGTGGCCAAATGTGAAACGACCGATGGCGGCAACGATCCCTCGGCCTGCCTGAACGGCCTCAGCGCCTCAACCCGCACCTCCATCGACTTTGGTCTGTAACGGTCCTGCGAATGCCTGAATTTCCCCTGATCCCCGGCGGCCTTGGCGTTGCGAACATTCTGGTTTTCATCGCGCTGGGGATATTGTCCATCGTCGCGGTGACCGTCGCCGTCTTCAAGATCATGCAGTTCCGCCGCATGGGCGTAGGGCGCTATCGCGCCGCTCAGGTGGTGCTGGACGATTGGCTGGGCGGCCGCCCGGACGAGGCGCTGCGCAAGGCCGGAACGAACGCTTCAGTGCTGGACCGGGTGCTGCGTGCGGTCATGTCGGGGCTGCGCGCACGCCCGACCGACCCGGAATATGGCGAAGAGCTTGGCCACCAGATCGCGCTGATCGAGCTTTCCGCCATGTCCTCGCGCATGCGTCTGCTAGAGGCGGTGGTTCAGTCCGCGCCGATGCTTGGCCTTCTCGGGACGGTGATCGGGATGATCGACGCGTTCGGCGCCTTGTCCGCCTCGGATCAGGGGGCGGATCCGCAGCTTCTGGCCTCGGGGATCTGGACCGCGCTGACCACGACCGCGCTGGGGCTTGCCATCGCGCTTTTGACCTATTTCGTCGCCAACTGGCTGGAATCGCGGATCGAAAGCGAACGCCAGTCGATGGAGATGGTCATCTCGACCGCGATCCATGGCCGGGTCGCCGCGCCGCAGCCGCTGCGATAAGGCATATGGCCGGCGCGGCGCATCAGCGGTTGGAGCTGCCACGGTCGACCCGGCGCTATGGGTTTTCGCTGACCGCGCTAGCCGATGCGATGTTCCAGCTTCTGGTGTTCTTCATGCTTTCGGCCAACACCAGCACCTATTCGCTGTTGAACATCCGGGGCGGTGGCATCATGGGCAGCCGCGACGGCGCCCTGCAGCCCGGACAGGCCAACGCGCCGCCGGCGGGCAATGCGACGCGGGCCGATCAGACCGCGATCTGGTCGCTGCGTGCGGACGGCATCGTTTCGGGCGGCCAGCGTTTCGAGTTCGACCGGCTTGGCGATCTGGCCCGGGCGATGCGGGATTCCGGTACGCCCAAGGTGCTTCTGGTGACGCAACAGGGCGCTTCGGTTCAGGGACTGGTCCGCGTGCTCGAGGCATTGGCGGCGCATGACGTCACGGCGGTGCAGGTGACCAGCGCGGTGATGCAATGACGATTTCGCTGCCCCCGCCCCGCCCGCGCATCCACATCGACGTGTCGCTGGCCATCGTCAACATTGTGCTGCTGCTGATCTTCTTCTTTCTGGTGACAGGCCAGACCCAGCCGATCGAGTTGGGAAAGGTCGAGCTGTCCCAGACCTCGGAACTGCCGCTGGACAAGCTGCCCAAGCCGCTTCTGCTGGTCAGCACCGAAGGCGATTGGCTGCTGGACGGCCAGCCGATTTCGCCGGATCTGCTGGGTGTCGCGCTGGACGCCCTGCCGCAGCCGGTGACGCTGAACATCCTGATGAACCGCGACGCGCCGGCGGAAATGCTGGTCGACGTGCTGAACCGGCCCGAGCTTGCCGGCCGCGACCTGCGCGTGGTGACATTGCGCTTTCGGGATGGCGGAACGTGATCGGCGAACGCGCCTATGGGGGGCGGCGGCATTGGTTGCAGGCGCTGGCCTTGTCACTGATGGTGCATGCGGCGGCGGCCTCGACGCTGGTCGACTGGAAATTGCCGCGCGCCGCACCGCCGCCGGTCCCCGACGTGCCAGAGATCCAGATCATCCCCATCGGGCCCGATGCCGAGCTGCCCGGGCCCGAGGTCGTCGCGCCGGAAGCGGTCGAGGTCGCGACACTGACCCCCGTGACACCCGCCCCGCCCGGGGCGCAGAACCCGACCGAGACCGGAATTGCCCCGGCGCCGCAGGATGAAATGCTGGCCCCGGTCAACCTTCCGTCCGAGACGCCGGTTCTGCAACCGCAACAGCCCGGCGCGCTGACCTCGGCCGCCGCGCCGCAGACGCTGGGCCCCGTTCCGGCCGATCAGACCGTCATCGCCGCCCTTCCGCCGGATGCGGACAGGGGCGCGGTGCCGGATATTTCCGCCCCGCCGGACGGCGGCCCGATCAGCGATCTGGTAAGCGGCATTCGCGAAAACCTTGGCGATGCCTGCCTGCTGGCGGTGCCGCGCCAGCAACCGGACGGCAATCTGGCGCTGACCGTGATGGCGGCCGATGATCGCAGCATCTCGGGCTTTATCGACACGATCACCGCCAAGACGACCACGCCGATGACGCCGACCCCGGTTCTGCTGGATCGCCGCCAGTGCCCGGCGATCACATGGCTGCGCGCCAGCCCGCGCTATCCGGCGACGGGACTCGTCGTCACGCTCGCAAGCCGCGAACTGGCCAGCGGCGATCACGTGCAGGGGCGGATCGACGGCGGTGATACCGGACAGACGGTCACATTGCTGATGATCGACGACGACGGCGTGGTGCAGGACGCGCGCCGGTTCATGCTTGATGCCGAGGGCGCCACGCGCTTTGACGCCAAGGTCACCCGCAGCGGCGCGGCGCGCGACACCGGTATCCTGCTGCTGGCGCTGGCGACGCCCGCCGTTCCGGCCGCGGTCGAAACGCAGGCCGGGCGCACCGCCGCGGAATTCTTCGCCGCGCTGGAAGCCGACGCCGCGCCGGGTACACCGGCCGGCGCGGCCGTCTTTACGCTGCGCTGAGGCCCGCCCGCTCAGGCAAAGCGATAGTCGAAGCGCCCGTCCTTCAGGCCGATGGTGACATCCGACATAGGCGTGCCCTCGACCATCCGGCCCAGCACCTGACGCGACAGGTCGGGCAGGATCGAGTTGGTGATGATGTTGTCGATCATCCGGCCGCCGCTGTCGGGGTCGCGGCATTGCGCGACGATATGGGCGATCACATCGTCGTCCCAGCCCAGCCGCGCGCCATGCGAATCCTTCATCCGCCTGACCACCGCGCCCAGTTTCAGCTTGGCGATACCGGCCAGCACCTCGGCACCAAGCGGGAAATAGGGGATGACCACCAGCCGCCCCAGCAGCGCCGGCGGAAACACCTTCAGCAGATCGGGTTTCAGCCGCGCCTCGACGGTGTCGACATCCGGCGTCGTCTCGCCGCCCTCGGCCATCTTCATGATCACCTCGGTCCCGACATTCGAGGTCAGCAGGATCAGCGTGTTGCGAAAGTTGATGGCGCGGCCGTTGCCGTCCTCCATCACGCCCTTGTCGAAGACCTGAAAGAACAGCTCGTGCACGTCCGGGTGGGCCTTTTCGATCTCATCCAGCAGCACCACCGAATAGGGTTTGCGGCGCACCGCCTCGGTCAGGCGGCCACCCTCGCCATAGCCGACATAGCCGGGGGGGGCGCCTTTCAGCAGGCTGACCGAATGCGCCTCTTGGAATTCCGACATGTTGATGGTGATGACGTTCTGTTCACCGCCATAAAGGCTTTCGGCCAGCGCCAGCGCGGTTTCGGTCTTGCCGACGCCCGAGGGCCCGCAAAGCATGAACACCCCGATCGGCTTTTGCGGGTTGCCAAGGCCGGCACGGCTGGTCTCGACCCGCTTGGCGATCATCTGCAACCCGTGATCCTGACCGATCACCCGTTCCTTGAGATGATCGGCCAGCGCCAAAATCGACTGCAATTCATCGGCGACCATGCGGCCCGCCGGGATGCCGGTCCAGTCGCTGATGACCGAGGCCACGGCTTGCTCATCGACATGGGCATAGACCATGCGGTCATCGGGGTTGGTTTCGTCCAGCTTGGCCATACGCTCGGCCATTTCGGTGCGGGCGGCGTCGGGGTCGAAATCCTCGCCCTCGGCGGCGGCGAGCTTTGCCCGCAGATCAAGGATCTGGTCCACGACCTGCTTCTCGCCTTCATACATGCCTTCGGCCGCGGCCAAGCGTTCGCGCAGGCTGGCCAGTTCCGTCTCGGCCTCGGCCAACCGATCCTCGTTCACCTCGCCCAGATCGCGCTGTGCCTGCTTGGCGGCGATCTCGATTTCCAGCGCGTTGATGCCGTCGCGCATATCGGCGATGCGGGCGGGCGTGGTGGCCTGCGAAATCGCGACCCGCGCGCAGGCCGTGTCCAGCAGGCTGACCGCCTTGTCCGGCAATTGCCGCGCCGGGATATAGCGCGCCGAAAGCGCCACCGCCGCCACGATCGCCTCGTCCGAGATGCGGACCTTGTGATGCGCCTCCATCGGGCCAAGGACGCCGCGCAGCATATAACAGCACTGTTCGATCCCCGGTTCATTCACCTGAATCGGCTGAAAGCGCCGGGTCAGGGCGGGGTCTTTTTCGATATGGTTGCGATACTCGGCCCAGGTCGTTGCCGCGATGGTGCGCAGCGTGCCCCGCGCCAGTGCCGGTTTAAGCAGGTTCGCGGCGTCGCCCGTGCCCTGCGCGCCACCCGCGCCGATCAGGGTATGGGCCTCATCTATGAACAGGATGATCGGGGTCGGGCTGGCCTGCACCTCTTCGATGACCGAACGCAGGCGCTGTTCAAACTCGCCCTTCATGCTGGCACCGGCCTGCATGGCGCCGACATCCAGCATATAAAGCCGCATGCCTTGCAGCGCCGGGGGCACCTCGCCCGCCGCCAGCCGCTGGGCGAAACCCTCGACCACGGCGGTTTTGCCGACCCCCGCCTCGCCGGTCAGGATCGGGTTGTTCTGGCGGCGGCGCATCAGAATGTCGATGATCTGGCGGATTTCCTCATCCCGGCCGACGATCGGGTCCATCTTGCCCGATTCCGCATCCGCCGTCATGTCGACCGAAAAACGGCCAAGCGCGGTCTTGGCGCCCTCGCCGCCCGCGGCCGCGCCCGGCGTGCCCGCCCCGACCAGACCCGAGCCGTCCATCGGGCGCATGTTCTCTTCTTCCGACTCGGTCCAAAGCTGCGCGCTTTCGCTGCCCAGCCGGTCGGCCGACACCTCGGCGAAAACCGGCGAGGCGGTCAGCACCTCGCGCCGCAGATGGCCATCGTTCAGCAGCGCCAGCAGCACATGCCCGGTGCGGATCTGAGTTTCGCCAAAGAACAGCGTCGCATAGGTCCAAGCGTGGTTCAGCGTGTCCGCCAGCGTGTCGGCGATGCCGGGGGTTTCGGTGACACCCTTGCGCAGCCCGGCCATTGCGCGGTCGAGATCCTTCAGCACCCGCCCCCGATCCAGCCCCATCGCCCGCAGCGTGACCGAGATGTCGCAATCCTGATTGGAAACCGCGTGAAACAGCCAATGCACGATCTCGACGTTGCGGTTCCCTTCGCCCCGCGCATAGCGCATCGCCTGCAAAAAGGCGTCATAGCCGGCGCGGTTCATCTTGCCGGCGAATTTTTCGATAGTGATCTCGGTCATGCGGTCTCCTGCATCAGGCAGCGGCGTATTCGGGGTCTAGATCAAAGCTGGCGGCCACGACGTAATTGCCGGGCGCCGGCGGGTCCGAGGGGCGGAGCGCGGCCATCCAGCCCAGTTCCGCGCTTTCGCCAAGCCGCGCCGGGGCGACCTCGTCGGCGGGCAGCGACAGCGTGACCTCGACCTCGATGGTTTTGCCGAGATACCAGAAAACGATCTCGGCCATGCGGCGATAGCCGGGCTGGCCAGGCAGGTATTGGCGGTAATCGGCCAGATCGCGCGCCCGCACGTGCAGGCGGATGCGTTCGTTGACCGACCGGACCCGGGCGCCCAGATAGGTGTCATGCCCCAATGTGCTGCCGCGCTGACCCAAGGCCCCCAGATCGGCGGCGTCGAAGTTCATCCAGCTTGGAACATGTTCCTCGACATCGACATCCGCGTTCAGATGGACCGAAACCATCTGGCGCAGGCGGACCGGACTGCGCACCCGGCCACCGAAAAGCGAAACCATGCGCAGCCGCGCCACATCCGGCAGCCCGTCGTGTTCGCGAAACGCCGGCGTGCCGACGCCCGCGACGGTCGCGACGTAATTCTGAAACCGGTCGCCCTGCGGGTGATCGAATTGGGTGATCGCATGGGCATCGGACCACGCACGGAAAAACAACTGCAGGAACCGGGTGGCGAATATATCGGTGAAGGCGACGAATGAATTGTCGCCAGCCTCCAGCCAGCGCAGCACCTCTTCGGTGGTGTTCAGCGGCAGCGCGCCCTGCGGCCCGAAAAAGCCCAGAAACTGGGTGCGCAGATCGGGGCGGCCGTCTTTCCGCTGGCGGCGGTCGCTGAAATCACCGTCGGGGAACGCCAGATAGGGATCCTGACCGATATGCGCGATTTCGTCACGCAGGCGCTGGCTGCGCCCCACCGGCGCGCGGCCCCCGGCCTCGCGTTCCATCCGCCGCAAAAGCGCCAGAAGGCCGGGGCCGTCGGTAGTGCCGGGCGGCAGGGTCACAGCAGGAACCCCGATCCGGTGCGTGGCGGAAAGCGCATCACCTCGCCCCGCTGCTCGCTGACCGCGACAAGCTGGGTAAAGCTGTTGATGCTGACATATTCGGCCAGAAACCTGTCCAGAACCGCCGCCAGAAGGATCATCCCGCTGCCTTCAAAGGCGGTCTCGTCGAAGGTGACCGTCACCTCGAGACCGCGGGCCGGGAAAAAGCCGTCGGCGCGCCGTATGGACCGCACCACCGGCCGGGTCTGAAGCCCGGTCACCCCCTGTATCTGGGTTTCGGTAATGGTGTCGGACAGATCGGCGAACAGCGACAGAAGCTCGCGCAGGCTGGCCGCGCCCTCACGGCCGGCCCGATCGTCCAGACCGAAATGGTTCAGCGACAGATAGCTGAGCAGCCGCCAATGAATATCGCCCTGCATCGTCCTGTGCGGGGCGCGGCGGTCAACCTCGGTCATCGATTCGCGCGGCGGCGTCGGCCCGGCGATGCAGGACAGCGCGACCGTCACATCGTTGTTCAGGTGAAAATCATCGCGCGACCCGGCAATCGGCAGATGTTCGGTCAGATGCCGGTTGGAGCACAGGGTCTTGATCTGCAACCGTTGCGCCGGCTCGCCGTTTTCACCCAGCGGCGGCTCATAGATCGAAATGAACGTCTCGGTCCCGCGATAGCGGTGGCGCAGCCCGAACCGCCGTTCCTGTTCGGTCAGGCGTCGCGGTTTTTGGCGGCTGGTGTAATACAACGCCTGCCGCGACGGGATGGTCGAATCCGGCAGCGCGTACAGGGGTTTGACCTCGACCTTGCTGGTATTGCCGGCGTAATGCGCGAATACCTGGGTGATGCGGTGCACCTCGTAATGGGTGACGGGGCTCGAATCCGGGGTCACGACGAATTCGTGCCGTTTCTGGTCCAGCCGCACCTGATTCGAGCTTTCCTCGAACAGGTTCACCGCGGTCGCGCAATGCAGGCGAATGTCGGATGCGTCCAGATGCGTCGCCAGCGCGTCATTGGCCTGCGACAGCTCAAACACAATCTGGGCCTGCCGGGTGGGAATATTGGCCAGCATCCGGCGCAGGCCGGTCAGGCGGAAGCCGAGGAACTTGCGGGGAAAGGTGAAGGCCTCGCGCAGCAGCGAAAAGCCGTCGAACAGCCGGCGTTCGTCCGGAAACAGCCACTCATCCCGCGCGAAACCGATCTGGTCGATCTGGGCCGGATCGAGGCGCTGGAAAACCGGGTCGCCGTTCTGGTCCAGATGCCGGATCGACACCCGCACCCGGTCGCAGAAAATCTGCTCATAGAGCGCGATGGCCTGCGACATTTCGGCGGTCAGATAAAAGGTCAGTTCATCGGCCTGCACGTCGGCAAGCGCCGTCGCCCGCGCCCCCGAGCCAATGCGGTCCAGCCCGATCACCACGGCGGCGCGGGTCCGCGCGTCGGGGTCCTGCCCCAGCGCCCCGACCGCGCCGGGACGCGGCAGATAGCCGATTTCGGATATGGAAAGTGGCCACAGCGTCAGCGGCGAGGAAAGCCGGAACCGGCAGGAAACCCGCTGCTCGGCATCGACAAAGCGCGCGTCCAGCGTCTCGCCGGGGGCGAAGTGGATGCCTTCGTGAATGTCACTGCGATCGGGGTCAAAGCTCGCCTGCACCAGCATCGCGCTTGGGATTGGAGCCAAGGCCTCGGGGAAGATCTGTTCCAGAAGCTCGGTGGTGAAGGCCCGGAACTCTTCGTCCATTTTAAGCTGGACGCGCGCGGCAAGAAACGCCGTGCCTTCCAGCAGACCGGCGACGGCGGGGTCGGTGTTTTCCCGCAAAAGGCCGCCCAGCCGGTCGGCGATGCCGGGATATTCGGCCGCGAATTCGGCCGAGCGTTCATAAAGCAGCGCGAGTTCGCGGTTATAGATGTCGCGAAAGGCCTTTTTCATTTCTGCACCCGCAGCCGGGACATCAGGATCTTGCCGGCGCCCAGATCGACCTCGGCGACGAAATCCAGCGGTATGTCGGCCGGGCTGGCCATCATTTCGGCGCTGACGTCAAAGGACAGCCGCTGATCGCTGCCCTCGCCGCCGTCACGGACGCGGACCTCGATCGTGCTGGCGATCAGGCGCGGCTCGTGCCGGATCAGCGATTCGCGGATCGAGGCGGCGATCCGGCTGGAGGTCTGATGCGAGCGCGACAGGCTGCTCATGTCCTGAAAGCCGAAATTGACCACCGAGCGCTGGACGAACGGCGCGTCGTCCAGCGAAACCACCGCGTCCAGCCGTACCGTGTTCATCAGATTGGCGATGTCCAGCGTCAGATGATGCCGCAGCGCCAGTTCGGTCGTGCCCTCGCGCGCCTGCCGGCTGATCGCCGTCACATCGCGATCACCGCCCGCCGGCACCTGGCCCGGGCGCCGGAACTTGCCCGATTCCGCCGAGTCGCGAAAAATATGGAAAAGGGAAATCTGCCGTCGCGGCTGGCGATCGGCTTCGGTCGGGATTTGCCGTGGGGAGCGCGTCATTCACGGACCCTGTACCGGAAATTACACCTGCTAACGGAAAAGGCCGGCGGCATTGCGCGCCGGCCTTCTTTGCAACGCCTTGGCGGATGGCTCAGGCCGACCAATCCTTGTTCTCGGCGATGTCCCAGCCAGCCAGCGATTCAGCACCGGCGGCGCCGCTGGTTTCCTGCATGGTATAGGCCACTTCGAACTTGCGGAAGTTCAGCGACAGGTTTTCCTGAACGCGGTCCAGACCGTCCTTGGAGCCACCGGTGTTATAGCTGGTGATCATGATATTGTTCAGCTTGATGCGCAGATACTCGACCGGCGCGGCACCACCCGACTTGCGGACGATCAGCTCGCCCGATTCGATATGCTCGCCCGAAGTACAACGCTTGATCAGGTCGTTGGTCGCACGGTCGACGTATTTGGTCAGCATGATGTCCTGCACGTTGACCTTGCCGCCGCCACCGCCGCTGCCGACATGGGTGGTCCCGCTTTGGGTCAGGCCCCAGGACCACGACAGCACGTCGATTTCGTCGCGGTGGGTGTCGTCTTGCGATTCACCCTTGATGTTGTTGGAAAGCTTAAGAAAAATATCAACAGCCATATGTTAGCTCCTTTTGTGATGCGGCAGCCTGTTCGACGCCTTCAGTTTACTTCGCCTTGGGTAATTTGGAGACCAGACTCATACCGATATCCATGCCCTCGAGCTGGAAATGGGGCTTCAGAAAGAACTTCCCCACATAGTATCCCGGGTTCTCTTCATCTTCGACGACTTCCACCTTGGCACCGGCCAACGGCTTCTTCGCCTTTTCCTTCTCGCTGGCTGTCTCGGGGTTACCCGCGACATACTTGTTAACCCAGGTCTGCAACTGCGTTTGCAGTTGCAACCGATCGGGCGACTGCCCAATCTTGTCCCGCACCATGCACTTCAAATAGTGACTGAAGCGTGACACCGCGAAGATATAGGGAAGCCGCGACGACATATTGTCCGACGCGGTCGCCATATCGTTCACGTACTTTTTAGGCCGGTACAGGGTCTGTGCACCGATGAACGCGGCCTTGTCGGTATGCTTGCGATGGACCAGACCGATCAGCCCGGCTTTCGAAAGCTCGCCCTCGCGCCGGTCGGTGATCGACACCTCGGTCGGGCATTTCAGATCCTTCGAGCCGTCGCCGGTATCGAAGGCGTGGGTCGGCAGGTTCAGCACCTCACCGCCCGACTGGACACCGCGGATCTGCACCGTCCAGCCGTAATCCTTATGCGCGCGGTTGATATTGGCCGCCATTGCATGGGCCGCGTTCATCCACGCGTATTTGTTGCCCGCATGGCCGTCGGTCTCTTCCTCGAAGTTGAATTCCTCGACCACCGAGTTCGAGTTCTGGCCGTAAGGTTCGCGCGAGAGCACCCGCGGCAGGGTCAGCGCGATATAGCGGCTGTTTTCCGAATCCCGCAGGCTGTTCCACGCGGCATATTCCGGCGTGTCGAAAATCTCGGACAGGTCGGGCGGCGTGCCAAGTTCGGTCCAGCTGTCCATGCCAAGCAGTTCCGGCGCCGCGGCCGAGATGAACGGCGCATGGGCGGCGGCGGCGATCTTGCCCAGATCGCGCAGCAGCGCCACATCGGGGGTCGCCTGGCTGAAATAATAATCCCCGATCAGCGCGCCGAAGGGCTTGCCGCCCAGCGTGCCGAATTCGGCCTCATAGATGCGCTGATGCAGCGGGCTTTTGTCCCATTTGGCGCCGGGATAGCGCCGCATCATCTGCTGCAATTCCTTCTTCGAGGCGTTCATCACCTTGACGCGCAGGGTGGAATCCGTCTCAGCGTTGTTGACCGTATAGGCCAGCCCGCGCCACGAGGCCTCCAGCTTCTGGAATTCCTCGTTATGGATGATCTCATTCATCTGATCGGACAGGCGCTGGTCGATCTTGGCCAGCATCGCGTCGATGGTGTCGATCACATCCTCGGAGATCAGGGTCTGATCGTCCATCGCCTCGCGGACCAGCGCGACAACGGCGTTGTCGACCTCTTTCGCGGCGACCTCGGTCCTGGGTTTTATGGTCTGCCGAAGGATGTCCGAAAACTCGTCAAGCTCGGTCAGAGCCTCGGCCGAAGTAGCCTGTTTCAGCGGCTGTTGCGCCATATTATTCCCCGTCGTTCTCGTCCGAAGCGGACTTGGCTGCCTCGCGCTCGGCCAGCGCGGCCATCAGTTCAGGATCGTTCAGAAGTTCTTGAATTTTCGCTTGCGCCTTGGGCTTGGCATTCATGTACCGTTGAAGGTTAGCCAAATGTTCCCGGGCTTCCAGAAGTTTTTTCAGCGCCGGAACCTGCCGGGCCACCTGCGCCGGTCCGAAATCGTCCATAGAGGTGAATTCAAGCGAAACCCCCAGCCGATCCTCGCCCCCCATGCGGTTCTGCACGTTGAAGGACAGTCCCGGGCGGACGCTTTGCAGATAGCCGTCGAGCGTGGCCGAGGTGACATCGGTAAAGTCACGCTCTTCCATCGGCGCCTTTTCGACGGTCGAGGCATTGCCGGACAAATCCGAAAGCACGCCCATGACGAAAGGCAATTCGACCATTTTCTCGCTGTCGTACGGATCCTCGTACGAAATGTGAACACGCGGCGGCCGGTTGCGCTTGATGTAATCGGTCGATTTATCAGATGCCATCGTACTTGTTCCCCATTTTGCCCAGAACGAAACCCTTAATTCCGGGTCAAGTCAATGCATAAGCGGCTTATGTCTAGGCCGTGCGCAAGACTATGCCTTTGGCTCGGCCCGCGGAATTAATTCGGTCACGATCATGTCGAAACCTTTATCCATCATTTCCCGCCCGCGCGCCAGCAAGATTGGAATTGGGCTTGCCGGTTCGGCGCGGCGATAGAAATCCTCGATCGCCCGCAGATGCTCGGCGACATCCCGGTGCCCGGCGATTGTCGGCGGCTCGGGCGGCCGGTCGGAACCCGCCCCGGTCTCGGCGTCAAAGCCGCCCAGCGCCGCCTGCGAAAGACTGCGTAGCCGATCCATGTTCAGGCTGAACCCGGTCTCTGACGCGAATGAGATCACCGCGCGCGGTGCATCGGCGGGCAGCAGCGATTCCAGCGCCTCGGTCAGCGGGCGACCGAACAGAAGCCGCGCCTGCGTCAGCAGCAATATCACCGGCGAGGACGGGTCGTGCCGCACCAGCCACCGTTCACATTCTTCAAGCGTTACACGGGCTTGCGCGCGATCCGTGATCGCCGCCACGCGCGCCGATGGAGCGGGCGCGCTGGGTTGGACAGCCGGTGCCGGGATGCCGGAACCTTCTCCCTGCGCCGGGGTCGGACCTGCCTGTGCTGCCGGCTGTTCGGCGCGTTCTGCGGCGTTCGCGGCGACTTCCGCGTCGTCGCGGTTCCACGGTCGCAGTGCCGGGCGCGCCTGCGCGATCAGGGCCTGCATGTCCGCGATGGCGCGCACGGTATCGCCGACCTCGGGGGCGAAGGGGTTGGTCGGATGCTGGCCGCTCAGTCTCACGATGCGGTCAAGCGCGCCTGCCACGCGATTCAGGTCGGTGTGCAGCCGGGTGATCTCGGCGTCATTCGCGCCATTCCGCAACGCCGATAAAAGCTGCCCGGTGTCGGCGTCCTGTTCGGTCGCCCGGCGCGAGACGGCATTCTGCGCGGCCAGATAACGACGTAACGTCACCTCGCGGGCATTGGTCAGCGGCAGGTGCAAAAGCGGCATCACCACGGTGGTCTGGTTTCCCAGCTCGTCCAGCGCGTTGCGCCGGTCGGTGGCCGAATGGGTGATCACCGGATGCACCTCGACCAGCCATTTCTGCATCAGGCCGGCGGTCGCATCCAGCGTATCGGCGAAATCGCCCAGCCGACCGGCCAGTATCTGAAACCGGGCCAGCAGGGTCAGCAGACGCAGATCGCGGGACTGGCGCAAAAGCGGCTCGATCTCGGCCCATTCCTGCCGCAGGTTGACCGAGCGCGGGTCGAACACCTGCTCCTCACTGCCCTCGCCATCGGTGCCCTGAACGGCGGGGACGAAATAGCGTTCCGGCAGGCGCGACTCGGCCTCATAGTAATAATCCACGAACTCCGGCACATCCTCGCGCTCGAGGTCGGGGCCGCAGGGGCGTTCCCCGGATACGGGCTCAAGCAGCCATTCAAGCGCCATGCGATCGACCTTTCCACCGATTACGAACGATGCGCGGCCTACTCACGGTCGCCACGCGATTTCAAGATCATCTGGCGATAGGCTTCCGAGAAATGCGCCAGGAATTCGTCGAGTATACCGTTTTCATGCGGCGCGGTCTTGGCATCCCACCGCGTCACGAAAATGTCCCACGCCTTGGCCTTGCGATTGCCGGCGATCCGCGCGCCTTCGGCCTCGGCCTCGACGCTTTCGGGCGCCAGATCGCCCAAGAGCTTCGCCAGCGCCGGTTGCAGGGCGGCGAAAAGCGCCACCTGATGCAGGCGCAGATCCTTCAGCGCCTCGTCCATGGCGGCGGGGCCGGCCTGAAAGCCCGCACGCGGACGCAGGAACATCGCCTCGATCGCCTGATCCGGGTCCGGCAGGAATTTCAACGGGTTGTTATCACTCGCCCCAAGCATGGTCCGGTCGACGGTCAGGGCGAAATGCTTGGCCGTGGCGCGGTCTTGCAGCGACAGCATGACCTCGCGCGCGACATGACGCAGCGAGGCGCCAAGCATCTCGGCCAGTTGCTCTGCCGGGACATTGGCGTAATTCGCCGGCGGCAGACCGGCGCCGCGACAGAAGGCGGCGACCACATCGGGGGCGGCCGGTGCGGGGGCGGGCTGCGCCGCGCCCGGGGGTTGCGGATTGCGCGGCGGGGCGGGTTCGGGCCGCGCCGCCGCGCCGCCGCCCAGCCGCGCGCCATAGGGCGGCGCCGGCGGCAATTGACCAAGGCCACCCTGCGGCGCCGCCCCGCCGACGGCCATCCCCGCGTCCGGAAACGGCGTGGCCGAGCCGGCAAGCCCGGGCGAGCCGATGAAATCATCGGGGAAATCATCCAGCCTGCGGGCCGAGGGGCTGGGCGGCAGCGGGTCGATCGGCGCATAGCCGCCACCGCCGACCGCCCAGGGGTCGTCGTTGCTGTGGTCCGGCATGCGCACCGCCCGCGCCGGCAGCGAATCCGGCGTCAGCGCCCCGCCCTGCCCGGCGTCGCCCATATCGGCGATGATGATGTACTGGCCGACCTGAAACCTGTCGCCATGGCTCAGCCGGTGCGGATGCTCCAGCCGGTGCCGCTGTCCTTGCAGAAAGGTGCCGTTGGTCGATACATCGCGCAGGTACCAATGCTCACCCTGGCGATAGACCTCGAAATGCTGGCCCGAGATATGCCGGCTGGCGTCGGGCAGCACCCATCCCATGCCGGACGCCCGCCCCGCCTGCAGCCCGCTGTCCGGCACCACGACATAGGCCGGGCTCGCATCGTCCAGCACCTGATAGTTTTCGATCCGAAGCGTCAGAGACATGGCTGGGCGTGGTCCCTCAATAAGCCCGGAACAGCGGTTCGGCCAAGTCGATGAACCGGGCCAGATAGATCGGCCGCCGGTTCAGGTCACTGCGGGCAAGGCAGGACAGAACAGCGCTGTTGATGGCGCGCGGCGCGCGATACGGCGGCGGCGCCACCGGATCGTTCGGCGCCACCGATCCCCCCGACCACGCCACGCCAAGCCCCAGAAACACCGACGGCGCGCGCGAGGTCGCCCAAAGCGCATCGCGCGCGATGCGGTGGCGCAGCGCCGTGTTCGGCTGGCTTAACCACGATGCGATCATCTCCATCAGCGGGCGTTCCTGCGGGTTCAGATGCTCGGCCATGGCGCGCAGGCATTCATAGCCCCAGTTCACCGCCAGTTCCGGCAGCGCCGCGAACGCGGTGAAGGTGACGGCCTCTTCCGGGGTGGTGCTTGACCGCAGCCGCAGCAGATATTCCAGCCCGCTTTCGTTCAGGCGCGGGCGCTGCTGGGTCAACTCGCTGATTTCGGGCAGAATCCGGTAAAGATCCGACGGAAATTCGGCCCGGACCGTCAGCACGGGCGGTCGGGTCCGTTCCTCCTCGGGGCGGACATCGGGGTCGGTCTTGTCAGCCATCGGATCGTTCTCGGGCGGTGGTTGCAAGGTCATGAAAGAACATGGCTTCGAAGCCGAAGCAAGGTCAACCCGCCGGTTTCGATCTTACTGCGGCAAGGGCGCGGGATCGGGGGTCCTGGGTGGGTTCGGCCCCGTGTCCGCTGGCACGTCCGCCGGGGTGGCCGGAGGCGCGACGGGGGGCGTGCTGGAGGGCACGCCTGCGGGGGCGGCTGGGGGCACGGCCGGGGGCGCGACTGAGGGCGGCGCGGGCAGCATTTGCAAATAGGCCTGATCGACCGCGACCTTGCCGTTGCCGGCGGCGATCTCGTCCAGCACGGCGGGCAGCAGCGTCGCGGCCTCGGCCCCGGCGGGGGCAGTGGCGGGGGCGGTCAACGGCTGGTCAGCCACCACCGCGACGATCATCTGCGGCGTGGCGCCGCTGCCGGGCTTCAGCGCCATGTTGAAGCTGAAGGTCTGCGAGCCGTCGGCCGCCGTCTGAAGCCGGGGCGAAAGATCGTGCACCTGCCCCTCGGACGAGACCAGAAACAGCCATGTCGCGCGGCCTCCGGTGTCGGTAAGACGCCCGACCACGGTGCCGTCGCCGACCAGTTTCTGGGAATCGAGGCTCAGGACAGGGGGCGCCGCCGTGCGCCCGGCCAATGCGCGGACGAAATCGACTGCCGGGCATTGCACCGCAAGGACGCGCTGATCGGCAAGCGCGGGACTGGCGCTGAACGCCTTGTCATAGGCGCCGCGCAAATTCCGCAGGTCGCGCGCGCCATCGGCCAGCACCCCGATCCGCCCCGCGTCGACGCCCGAGGCCACGCGGAACACATGGGTGCAGGCGGGCACCGTTTGCGCGGCAAGCCATCCGTCCCGGGTGGCGGGATCGCGCGGACCAAGCACCCGGTCCAGATTGGCCGCCAGATCGTTCCCGGCCCCTTGCTGCGTGACGGTGCCCGGGTCCTCGGGCGGGGCCGGTGCGGGGCGCAGCGCGAAAAAAGCCCCGGCCGCCGCCAGCGCCGCGACGCCGGCGGCCAGCCCGGCGAACAGCGGCCAGCGGACGCGGGGCGCCGCGCCGGGTTCCGGGATCACCTGCGGCGCGGTTACCGGACCGAACGGGCTGTCCGAACTGTCGACGATACCGGTCGTGCCGCTATGCGTTCCGGGCTGGTCCGGGGTCGCCGCCGGCGCCTCTTGATCCACCCACAAGGGCAGGCGATAGCGGGCCGGGATGCGGGTGGGGTCGTCCAGCATGGCCACCACCGCATCCATCGACGCAGGTCGCGCCGCCGGCGCAGGCTCCAGCATATGCTGAAGCAGCGGGAACAGATCCGGCGGAATCGAGCTGAGATCGGGGATCCGCGTCCTGACCGCCGCGGCTTCGGCGGTGGTGCTGCCCATCTCGAGCGGCGCGCCGCGCAGAACGGCGGCCAGCATCAGCGCCATCCCGTAGATGTCGGCGGCCGGCCCGATCTCACCGCCGTGGTGGCCGAGCTGTTCGGGTGCCACGTATTTGAACTTGCCCGCGAAGCGGCCCTGAAGCCCGTCGCCCATCTCGGCCGAGCGGGCGATGCCGAAGTCGATCAGCACCGCATGATCCACGTCGTCGCCACGCAGCATCACGTTGTCAGGGGACAGGTCGCGGTGGGTGACGCCGCGCGCATGGGCCTTGGCCAGACCCGCCGCCAGCCGCCGCATCATCCGCGCCGCCGCAGCCGCCGGCATCGGCCCCGAAGTCTGAACCCGATCCCACAGCGCGATGCCGTCGATATATTCCATGATCAGGCAATAGCGGCCAAGACCCTGATCGAGGACGAAATTGTGATAGCGGACGATGGCATCGTCCGAAAGCTGACCCAGAATCCGCGCCTCGCGCCGGAACAGCGCCACGATCGCCTCGTCCCGGGCAAGCTCGGGCAGCGCGATCTTGACCGCGACCGGGTCGCCCGTAAAGACGTTCTCGGCCAGATAGACCTCGCCCATGCCGCCGGCGCTGATCTGCTCGCGGATACGGTAGTTGTTGTTGATCAGCGTCCCCGGCGCGACGACCGGGGCGTCTTCGGGCGTCGCCGCCTCGGGGATGAGGATCCGGGTCCGGTCCTCGGCGGCGGTCCGCCCCGGCAGCGACGGATGGGGCGACGGCGGGGTCGAAATGCGGGTGCGGTCATCGTCGGGCGCGCCGGCGGCAGGGGTGGCTATGCGCGTCCGCTCTGCATCGACGCCGGTTGCGGTGTCCGGCTTGGCCTGACCGGGCGCGGCGGATTGGTTGGTTTCCTTATCCGCTGCTGCGGCATGGGGTCTGCCCGGTCCGGGCTGGTCGGGCGCGCGGGGCTGGTCGGGTTCCTCATCCGAAGGCGCGGCATCGGCCGGCGCACCCGGGGACAGCCGTCCGTCTGGGTCGGGAGCGCTCATGCCTGACCGCCCGGATCGGCCGCCGGCGGCAGGCATCGCACGACCACTGCCGTCACATTGTCGCGTGCGCCGCGATCCAGCGTGACCGCGATCAGCCGGTCGGACATGGCCTGCGCATCGCCCACGTTCAGCAGGCCCGGCAGCTCGGCATCGTCGATATGTTCGGTCAGGCCGTCCGAGCAGATCAGGAAAGTATCCCCCGCCTCGACCATGCCGGTCACCGTTTCCGGCCCGTCAACGGCGGTGATCCCGATCGCGCGGGTGATCACGTTGCGGCGCGGGGAATGGCGGGCTTCATCCTCGGTCAGCGTGCCCGCGTCGATCATCCCCTGAACCTCGCTGTGGTCCGAGGTCAGCCGCCTGACCCGGTTTGCGCGAAGCAGATAGATCCGGCTGTCGCCCGCCCATGTGCAGCCGCAGCCTTCCTCGAAAATCGACAGGACGGCGACGGTCGCGCCCATGGTGGTGCCGCCCCGCTGGTCGGATTCGGTCAGAATGCGCTGATGCGCCCGTTCCAGCCGTTGCGCCACGCGGGCGCCAAGGTCATGCGCGGATACCGCCATCCCGACCGAGCCCAATTCCTCGACCACGATCCGACTGGCGACATCGCCGGCCTCATGGCCGCCCATTCCGTCAGCCACCGCCCATATACCTGCGTTTTCAAGGGCGAGGGCGCTGTCCTCATTATGATCGCGCATGCAGCCGCGATCGCTCGACAGCCCGGTATCAAAACGGAACAACATCGATTCCCCGACCATGAACCCTACCCCTCGTCAAACGGCGATGCGGAATCGGCGGCGACGCCCGCGCCGCGTTGCCCGCCCATGATCCAGATCAGCGCATCCGCGTCCGGCATCGCGGGGCCGGCAAGCATGACGCTTGGCCGGCCGCGCCCTTCCCCGCCATCGACCCACCAATAGCTGCGCCGCGATGCCGCCGCCCGCAGTTCCGCCGCAACCAGCGACGGCAGAAGCGCATCCGAGGGCATGGTGTCGTTGACGGCCCAGAAACTTGCGCTTTCACCGGCGCCTTGGGTTTCCGCCGCGCCGAACCCCGCCACGACATCGCGCGCCGGCGGCATCGGGCCCTCGCTCAGCGCGGCCAATTGCGCCTCGGCCGCATCAAAGAATGCCGCGTCGGGCGACAGAACCGGGGGATGGCCGTCGGGACAAGGCGCGACGAGCATCAGGGGAAACCGCCGCCCGACGCTGTCGCGGCTGGGTCGGAGCGCGCCGCGCAGCCCGCTCGGTCCGGCCACGCCCGAGCCGATCCAGAACCGCAGCGGGGGCGCGTTGTCGAATACGCCGGCCCAACCGTCGCCCAAGGCCTCGCGCATCTGGCCAAGTGTCTGGGTCAGCCACGGGATCAACACCTCCTCGGCGCTCCGAACAAGCCCGGCGGCCAGAAAATCGCCATATCCCGGATGCTTGCCGTAAAGCCCCGCGCCGGCCAAGGGCGCGGCGCCCGCCTGCGCCATATCCGCCGCCTGCGGCGGCTTCGGGGTCAATTCAGGCTCTGCGGACATTCGAAATCCCGCAAGGCGCTCATCGTGAAGGGGTTTGTCCGGGCGTTGACGGTGAAATCATAGGTGATCGACCGGCCGCCGACGGTGAATGTCGCGCGCAGCGTATCGCCCTTCTGATTGCGCGCGGTCGCGGCGTTCAGGAACTCGATCAGCGTCCACGGGCTGCCGTCAAACCGCAGGGTGGACTGGCGATCGAGCGCCGGGCTGAGTTGCAGCACGGTCGAGGTCCCCGTGCCCGGCCAGGTGATGGTGCGCGGCAACGCCCCGGTCACGGTCGGCACCATGGCGTCGTTGATGACCAGCATCGCGCTTTCGATCGTCGGATGGGCGTCGACCTGCGCGATGGTGATCTGCACCTCGGGCTTGGGGTTGCCGCTGGCGAAGAAGGCGTTGCGGATTTCCTCGGCCCGCTGGAACTGCAACAGCGCGTTCGGCGACAGGCGTTTGCCCAGTTCCTTGTCCGAGCGATAGCTCAGCCCCTCGGGCGTCCGCTCGACATAGGGTTCAAGAAACTCGGTATAATATTTGTCCATGTCGCCGCCCGGACCAAAGAACCGCGCTAAATTGTCCAGCGACAGGCTGCGCGAGGATTTTGCGAACGGATAGGCGCCGGCGATGTTCTCGCGGCAGAAATAGGTGATGCGGTCCGACAGGGCGCGGTTCATCGTCTCAAGATTGGCGTCGGTCTGACCTTCCTGAAAATCCTCCTCGGCCGAGGTCACCAGCGCGGCGAGCTGTTCGGGCATGCGCGAGTTGTTCGCGGTCAGGTTGTTCAGCAGCGTCGGCAACACCGCGGCCGACTGGTCCGGGCTGCGCTCGGCCAGCCGCAGGTTGTCGTAAACGGCGCCGAGATTCCCCAAAAGCTCGTCGATCGGGCGTTTGCCCGGCTCGCCCAGCACCAGATCGTACCAGCCGATGAAATCCTCGGCGATAAGCTGGATCGGGCGGATCACGCTGTTGCTGTCGGCGCCCCCGCTGCCGCCGCTGCCACCCGACAGGCTGGTCTGGTTCTTGGCGTTGTTCGCGGCGGCATCCAGCAGGATGCGCTGCACCCCGGTCGAGCGGCTGCGGATCCGCGACGCGATGGCCTTGCCGATCTGGCCGCCGGCGCCCGATGCATCGCCGCCCTGGGCCTGATCACCGCCCCCGGCCCGGTCACCGCCTCCGTCGCCGCCCCCATCACCGGCCGCAAGAGCCTCGGGGGTCAGTCCGCTTGATTCCTCGAACTCGCGGGTCAGATGGGTCTGTTCGGCGACGCCCTTCACCAACAGCAGGATGGGCGAGGTCGCCTCGGCCGCCGCCGCCCCCAGCGCGTCATAGCGCGGCTTGTCCGCAGCCATGGAGTTCAGCGCGAGGTTGTTCAGAACTTTGTCCCATGCCGCCTTGAACTCGGTGCGGTAGCGTTGCAGCAAGTCGATGTCGAGCCGCGCCAGCCGGCTTTCGATTTCGTCGGAATTGGCCAGATCGCCCAGCACCCATTGATCGTCGCGCAGCCGCTGGCCGACGACCTCGAGTTGCGGATAGAAATAGCTCCAGAACCCTTCATAGGTATAAAGCGCCGGCACGATCAGCGAATTCAGGTCGGCGCCGTCACGGGTCGTCAGCACCATCGCGGCGGTCTTGCCGGCAACGTCGACCAGCGACCAGTCGGGCAGGTTGGCCGAAACGACGCCGTCGCTGATGATCGTATAGGCCTGTTCGTCCAGCGGCAGTTGCGCGATCGCCTGCCGTGCCGCATCGACGGTCGCCTGATCAATGTCGACCAGCAGGTTGCGGTCGTCGTCCAGCGCCAGCATCGCTTTCAGATGGGTGGTCAGCTGGTCCCTTACATCGACGCCGGTCCGGCCCGGGTAAGTGTCCCGCCAAGCCTGATCGAACCAGCTTATGATGGCGTCATCGTCGGGCTTGGCGCCTTGACCGCCCAGAAGCAGATAGACCTTGAGCGCGCGATAGATCTCGGTGGTTTCCTCGTTGCGGATGATGTTGGGCATCCGCCGCTCCAGATCCAGGATCATGCGCGGCCGCATCATCCGTTCCAGCGCATCCGAATAGGCTTCGGCGGTGGCCGACTGAAGCCGCGCGCGCTGGCCCAGTCCGAACCGTTCCCAGATATCGGGCGTCTCGCTGTTGCCGTAACCGGCCGGCATGGCGCGCAGGTCGTTCAACAGCGGCAGGATCGGTTGCAGATCGGGATCGTTGATCACCTTGCGCTCGATCTCGGGGCCGGCGGCGGCGGCGTATTGGCGGGTCTCGGCGGCGGCGGTGCGCACCAGTGTCGCGTTCTGCCAATAGCTGATGCCAAACGCGGCCAGCCCGGCCACCGTCACCAGTCCGATCGCGCCCAGCGCCAGCCCGCGCAGCAGCCGCGCGCGCCGCACCGCCTTGACATCGTGCGAGACCCAGCCCTGTTCGGCGAAGATCACCTTGCGCAGCAGGTCGTGGAGGAAAAAGCTTTTGCCGCGCCCAGACATGAAGGCCGGCTGGAAGGCCGCAGCACTTCCGGTCTGGTTCATCGCGCCCAGCACCTGATCAATGGGCGTGCCTTCCTGCGTGCCCGAGGTGAAATAGAACCCGCGCAGGATCGCGTTCGTCTTGTAGCGCGTGGGCTCGAAGATGCGGCGCAGGAAATCCGAGACATTGTCGCGCAACAGCGCCATCTGGCCGGGCAGCCCGAAAACCGCGATGCGGGATGCCGCGTCCGGTTCCTCGGACAAGCGGTCGATGACCTCATCCGACAGCCGCGCCAGCAGCCGGTCGAACTCGGCCGGAACAGCCTCGTAGGTCAGGGATTTGCGATCATTGGTCTGGAAGGTGACGCCCCAGACCAATTTCCGGCGGTTCAGGCTGAAGGAGGCGAAATATTCGCGGAAACCGGCGATGAGATCGGCCTTGGTGAACAGCACATAGACCGGGAAATCGACCTTGAGCGCCTCATGCACCTCGGCCAGACGGGCGCGGACGGTCTCGGCATGGGCGGCGAGCGTGGTTTCGTCGCCGCGCATCATGTCCTCGACCGAAAAGGCAAGGATGACGCCGTTGATCGGCTGGTTCGGCCGCGATTTCTTCAACAGTTCAAGGAAAGCCTGCCAGCTGGCCTTGTCGGCGCCGGCATCGCTGTCCTGACTGGTATAGCGCCCGGCGGTGTCGATCAGGACCGCGTCCTCGGCGAACCAGAAATCGGCATAGCGCGTGCCGCCAAAGCCGCTGACCGGATCGGTCTGGGACAGGGGGAATTCGATTCCCGAATTCGCCAGCGCCGTGGTCTTGCCCGCGCCCGGCGGACCGATGATCACATACCACGGCAGATCATACAGATAGGACGCACCCCCCGACCGCTTGAGCGTGGCAAGCGCGGTTTCCATACGTTCGGCAAGTTCCTTGCCGTCGCCGACCGGTTCCTCGGGGACCAGCGCAGCCTCAAGCTCGCGGGCGGCGCGGACCCGGCGGCGCCAGCGGACCAGCGCGATGATCAGAAAGATTGAAAGCACCACGCCGATGATGCCGGCGCGCCACCAGATGCTGGCGGCCCAGTCCCAGCCAGTCATCGGCAGACCGAACCAGACCGCAAGCGAGAACAGCAGCAGGCCAAGGATCATCAGCGGTATGCGCATCCAACGCTGCGCCCTGATGCGGGGAAAGCGGATACCCATGAAATACATCAGTAAGTCCCCTCGCGCCGCAGCATGACCTCGACACGCCGGTTCTGCGCCCGGCCGTCCTCGGTGGCGTTGTCGGCGATGGGATCGGCGGGGCCCTTGCCTTCGACGGCGATCCGCGCCGGATCGTCGATGGTCTTGGCCAGTTCGGCCTGCATCGCCTCGGCCCGGGCCAGCGAAAGCTGTTCGTTGGTCTTGTATTGCCCGCGGCCGCTCATCGGGACGTTATCGGTATAGCCCTGAATCAACACCGGGCCGCCTTCGTCGTTCAGGACCTTGGTGATACGTTCGGCCATGGGCGCGAAACCGTCCTTCAACGTCACGCTCGCGGTGTCGAAAAGCTGAAGATTGCCGACGCGAATGGTGATGTAATCGCCCTTTTGATCGACCGACATCGCCCCGTTCTTGATATCATCCGCAAACGCGCCCCGGATGCGCTCAAGCTGTGGAATTTCCGCCTCGAACACCGGGCCGGGCGCGCGTTCGATGGCGATTTTCACGTCGCCCGGATGCAGCCGCAACAGCGCCTCTGCCGCCGCCGCGCCGTCGCGGTTGATGACCGTGGTCAGGATCGCGAAGGCGGCAAGCAGGGTGATCGCCGCACCGCCCAGCACCATCGGAACCGACACGAACCCAAAGCGGCGCCGGTCCCCCATCACCACCGGCGTCCACGCGACCGAGATGTCCTCGTCCGGGCGCGGGTGGACACGGCGCAGGGTTTCATAGATCGCGGTGCGGATCCGCGACAGTTCGACACCGCCATTCGGCATG
Organism: Paracoccus pacificus; assembly: GCF_042680785.1. Taxonomy (NCBI): domain Bacteria; kingdom Pseudomonadati; phylum Pseudomonadota; class Alphaproteobacteria; order Rhodobacterales; family Paracoccaceae; genus Paracoccus; species Paracoccus pacificus. The sequence continues at coordinate 191,573 of NZ_JBHUEN010000021.1, read as the reverse complement.
GTGCGATACTGCCCCTCGAACCCGAGCGAAAGGCAGGTCAGGATCAGTTCCAGCAGATTATAGCGCTGCGCCGGGGCCTGCATCGCCTTTTCGGTTTCCTGAAAGAAGCCGACACCGGAATCGCGGCGATGGAAGAAACGCGCGACCATCGAATATTGCAGCCAGTCGCCACGATCCGCACCGGGCAGGTTCTGGACGATGTCGTCGGCGGTGCCGGACAGGATATATTTGCCGACCATCGCCTCATGTGGGTCGGCGCCCAGCAAAAGCGCGTTGCGTTCGAACTTGTCCAGCTCGCGCGTGACGTGATCCATCAGCGGCGCGGCCTGCATCTCGACAAGCCCGGTGCGCAGCCGCCCGAACAGGATCAGCAGCCCGGCAGCCGCGGCGACCAGCGGGTTCGAGGACGCGCCCTTGTCCAGCGGCTTGACCTGCAGCGCCTGCGCCAGCGGGATTTTCGGCCCCTGCATGGGTGCGACGGCTGCGTCACCGCGCGGTATATCCGGGAAAAAGCCGCGATCCGTGGGCGCGGCCTGACCGATATTGCCTTGGGGGGAATAAACCGGCGGCGCATAGCCCCCCTGCCCCGGTGGATAGGCCGATGGCGGATAATGCGGGGTTCCGATACCTCCACCCTGCGGGGGATATTGCGGCGGGTATTGCGGCGCGCCCCAGGATGGGGGGGCGGGCGGCTGCGCGCCGTAACCCTGTCCCACCGGCGGCTGTGGCGTCACCGGCCCGCCCAGCCATGTATTCCCGGTTGAGGGCTGCTGCGGGTAATGTCCCTGACCCTGCCCATACCCCGGCGCGGGCGGATAGGGATTCTGCCCGGGCGGCGGTTGCTGGGGGGCGCCCCAACCCGGCCCGGCGCCCGGCGCCATCGGCGCGCCGATCACCGTGCGTTCGGCCGCGCCCGCAGTACGCGCGCCGGATGGCGGCGAAGCGGGGGGCGCGGGAAAGGCGGTATTCGGATGCCGGGCAGGTGTCCCCGGCGCGGGGTTTCCGCCGCCTTGAGGAATGGGGCCTTGAGAACCGGGGCCGAACGGGCTTTCCGTGCCTTCAGCGGCCGGACGCGGCGCGGCCGGACTGGCCCCGGGAAGCGGGCCACCGAATACGGTCTTGTCCTTGTCGTCGCGCCGGTTCGCCATTCCGCCTCGCGTTACGCTTTTTCCGGCACGGCCCACAGCTCCAGCTTCAGCTCGGGCCAGTCACCGGCAAAATGCATTCCGATCGCCGGCGCGGTCGAGAACTCCCGCCACAGGGGCGAATTCTTTTCCAGCCGGAAATAGACATTGGACGACAGAACCCTGATCTGCCGGGGCGGGTTGGGCAGGTGCACAAGCCCGACGCCCGGCAGGTTGTTGTTCACGATCTCTGCCATGCGGGTATTCGGGCCGACCTTGCACAGCTCGGGGAACTGCGACTGGACCTGCGTCTGCGGCTTGGCCGATTCCACCTCGATGATGAAGGTCGCCTCGCGGAACAGGTTGCGGTCGGCCACTTCGGCCAGATAGCTGTTCTGGCGCACCTGCCGCAAAGGCAGCCGGATCGCCCGGCCGATATCCCGCGACAGAAGCCGCTGAATATCCGCCACGACCGGGCCGAAGCTCAGCTTGGGTTCGGCGTGGTTATAGGGCTCATATTTCGGCGCCAGACGGTTGCCGGCGTCGAAGGTGGCCAGTTCGCCCGCCAGACCGACCAGACGCTCATACAGGCGCTCGGGGTGGATGGCGTGGATCTGGCTTATATGGCGCAGCACGCCGATTTCCCGGTTCAGAACCATCAGCATCAGATAATCGATCGCCTGCATGCCGCCGCCCGCGCTGGGATCGGCGGCGTAGCGCGACAGGCTTTCCAGACGCGCCTCGATCCAGCCGATGACACGGGTCAGATAGCCCATGATCTGCGGATGCGCCCCCACGATCAGCGCCGGCGGCGGCACCGTCGGGTCAAGCGAGACGACACCGTCCCGCACCTCGGTGATCAAGGCCAGCCGAAGGTTCTGATAACCGGGGCGCGGGGTCTTGCGCACGGCCAGTTCAAGCCGGGGCACGGCGAGTTCCAGCACCTGTTCGATCCGCGCCCCCGAGGCGCTGTCACCCACGGTTTCGGCGACGATTCCCCAGCGGGTCGTGGCGCCTTCGTCGTCCAGGGGCGAGGTATCGCGCGCATTGGGCGAGGTGTCGGGCAGGGTCAGCCAGATATACATGCCCGCCGCGTCATCCGGCACATCGACCGGCAGCGGCAGCGGCGCGGTTCCCGGCGCGTCGAACGGCGTGCCGTCCGGCATGATCCCGGCCACGGCGCGCAAACCGATGCGGCCCTGCTGGATCACATCGCGGTCGACCTGCATCTCGGTCACGCCCCAGGGATAGGGGGTGATCACGCGGGTGCGGGCAAGGACCAGATTCTCAACCCAGCGGTCGGCCTGCTGGAGGTGATGGGGTTGCAGGAACAACCCCTCTTTCCACGCGACCTTACTGTACCAGGACATACATACCCTCAACTTGGCGGCCCGGTCCGACACCGGGGTGATGCACCTTTTCCACGATCATGCAGCCCGCGCCAAGGGTCAACCCCAAGGCCGCGGGCTACACGGTTCCGTCAGAACTGCCAGCGCACCTGACCGGCGATGCCATAACCGTCAAGCGAGTCGCCGGTCCGCCCGTCGATACGGACGTTGGCGTTGAACTGACGCGGCTTGCGGCCGTCGCCACCGTTGTCCAGAATCTTGATATAGTTCACCCCGACACTCAACTCACCGAAGTCGCCAAGATTGGCCGAGGTCAGATTTTCGGGGGCAAGATCGTCGTCGGCGAAGGTAAAGACCGATTTCGTCTCGCTTGAGAAATCCCGGTACCAGGTGCCGGTCGCAAAGCCGGTGATCGCCGAGTTGCCGGCCTTGGACACCACCGTGCGCGAGATCGTTCCGCCGATGAACCCGACCTTGCTTGTGCTGTCGTCGATTTGGAGGGTCGCGCCATCCTCGAATTTGATCTCGTCCGTCTTGGTCGAGGTGACCGCGAAGCCGGCGGTGGGGATAAAGCTCCATTCGGCATTGGGCAGCGGCACGCGATAGCTGACCGAACCGCTCAGCGTGTTGGCGTCGCTTTTGAACTTGGCGTTGTTCAGCAATAGCCCCCCGGTAGGCGATCCGGCGACCGGCGTGTTGGTCATGTCGAAATCGGTCTGTTCGCGCCGATATTGAAGATCAAGCACCATGCGGTCGCGCGCGGCGGTCACGTAAACGCCGCCATAGGTCTGGGTGAAGTCGGTATTGGTGACGCTGGTGACCCGGCGATCGGTGTCGCTGGACGTCGCGCTGGCGCGATAGACCGGCTGTTCGGTGTTGCCCCGGTTCTGGCCAAGGATGGCGCCGAAGGCCATGTCCCAACCGCTGTAGCTGCCGTTGAAGCAGGCGAAGTCTCCGCCGACCTGCGCGCCCTGATAGCGGGCCTTGATCTCGCTGGGGAAGTTCCGCTCAGCGCCGATGGTGGCGCCGTCGGCGGTCGCCCGCCCGGCGGTGATCCGGCCCCATGCCCCGACACCGCAGGGTTTTTCCTCGGCCCCTACGGCCAGACCGCCCACATAGGGGCTGCTGGGCCGGTTGATGACCGGGCCGATCAGCGACTGGGTCAGGGCGACGTTGCCGGTCAGCGCGGCAATGCTGGGGTCCAGATCCTTGCTGAGCATCAGATCGCCGGTGCTGCCGTCCCGATCCAGCGAATAGATGAACCGCTCGGACTGGCCCAGATCCTCGAGCCCGGTCGAGGTCCAGGTGAAATTGTTGTCGCGGGTGCCGTCCACGTCGATCACGGTCACCGTGTTGCTGGTGCTGGTCACGTCATCGGGCGAGACGATGTTGAAATCCAGCGCCAGTTGCCCCGTCGTGGCGCCGTTGCGCACGGTGATCTTGTCCGCGGTCCAGTTCGCCCCCAGCGCCAGATCAAGCTGATAGGCGCCTCCGGAGATGCCGCCCTGCGCGACAAGCTCATCATTCGCGGCGCCGTCACGCATCGAAACCGTGCCAAGATTGCTGAGCCGGCCGATGGTTTCGCCGGTCCCGTTGACGCGCAGCGTGCCATAGTTGTCCAGCGGCGCCCGCAGCGCGCCCTCCAGCGTCAGACGCACACCTTCCTTGACGATGGCCTTGCGCGCGCCCAGCGTCTCACCGTCCTTGATGGTATAGTCGCTGCCAAAGGTAAAGGTCCCGGTGCTGCCCGGATCCCCGGCGGCCGCAGCGGCGGCAAGGCTCATCCGTGCCGTCGATGCTTCCGGCAGGAAGATCAGTGTCCCGCCGTTATAGGTCACATCGCCGTCGACGGTGCCGTAGACCGTGGTGTTGCCGCTGGTCGTCAGATCGCCCGTCATGCCACGACGCAGTTGCGCCGTTCCCCGCTGCAACAGATCGGCGGAGAGCCCGCCATGGAAGATCGCCGTGCTGCCGGCCCGGTTGACGAAAGTCGTCGCGGTGACGGTGCCGTTCTTGCCGAAAACCGCCGAGGCCGGGCTGGTGCCGTTACCGTTTTCGATATTGCCGGCGACGATGACATTCCCCGCGGCATTCAGGGTTTTCAAGTTGGTCAGGTTCCCTGCGACGGTCAGACCCCGTGTCACCGACGCCATGCCCGAGTTATGGAAATTGCCGCCAACGCTGCCGCCGCCGTTATACTGTCCGGCCGTGGTGACGGTGCCGCTGACCTGCCCGGTCTGGTTGATCGTGCCGCCGGCGCGGCCGACAAGGCTTCCGTCCAGACGACCGATGATCCCGAGCGTACCGCCGTCGCGGTTCTCGAAGCCCTGTCCCGCGATCAGCGTCCTGCCCGCCCCGATGGTGGCCGTGCCGCTGTTGACCGCATGTTCAGTGACCTGTCCGGCAAGGAAGGCTTTGCCGTCGTTGGTAAGGGTGCCGTTGATCCGGGACCCCGACAGCATCTCGAACGACGCGGCGGAGCCGACCTGCACATCGGCGGATACAGCGCCCCCGGCGATCCGGGCCCGGCCATCGCCGATGATCGACAGGCTGTTTGCCGCCAGCGTCTGCGTGGCCCCAAGAACAAAGCTGCCGCCCGATCTGACATCGCCGGTCACGGTCAGCGTGCTGCCGCTGACCGCGAATGTGCCCTCGGACAGGATATTGCCCTGAAGGGTTCCACCCACGCGAAGGCTGGCGCCGCTTTGGCTGGTGACGTTGCCGGCACTTGCGCCGGTGATCGTCATCGCACCGCCGTTCAACACGCTGCCCGGCGCGCCCGAAGGCGTAAGCACCTTGAGATTGTTGAAGGAAACGGTCTGGTTGCTGTCCACGCTTGTGGTCCGCAAACCGTTGACGGTGCCGTTCACCGTGCTGCGCAGCACCAGCCCGCCCTGAACCGAGGTTCCGTTCGCGATCGTCAGGCTTCCGCCAAGATGGCGCAGGGTGCCGGTCACCCGGTTGCCGATCGTCGCCTGCCCCCAGTTGGTGACATCCCCGCCGATGACGCCCGAGCTGCGCAGAATCGCGTCCTGACCGTTCTTCACGTCAGCCTTGATCGTGCCGAGATTGCTCAGAACCGCAGTTCCGTCCGGTGAGGTCACATTGGTGATGGTCGAGCGCGCGTTGCCGGCGGTTCCGTCGATCACGCTGCCGGCGTTGACGGTCAGGCGGCTATAGTTGGTGATGGCGTTCAGCCGGGTCGCAAGCGTGCCCGACACGGTGATTTCGCCCGGCACCTTGTTGATCAGATTGCCGCTGAGGCTGGACAGACCGCTCAGGTTCAGTTTGCCCTCGTTGACGGTCCCGCCCAGCAACTGCACCTGACCGCTGGTGTTCGAGGTCTGACCCAGCCGGATCTGCTGGGCCGAGATGATGATACCGCCGGTGCCTGCGTCGATCGTGCCGTCGTTGGTGAACACGCCCCCGACGTTGACCCGGGTCGACGCGTTGTCATCAAGGTTCGAGATCGTGCCGGTGTTGCCGAAATTGCCGGAAATGGTCGAGATGCCGCGCAAACGCGTGTTGCTTGAGGCGTTGACGTTGCCGTTGATATCCCCGCCCATCAGCGAAAGCGTTCCCGAGGATACCACGTTGCCGGTCACCGTGCCCGCGACATCAAGGCTGCCGCTGTTGGTCACGTTGCCGATCAATAGGCCCGAGCCCGAGACGATGATGCGGCCGGTATTGTCGACATCTTGCCCGCGGGTGTTCACGGTTCCGTTCACGGTCAGACGCGCATTCTGGAAGTTGGTGATCGCCCCCGTCGAGACGTTGGACCCGGCCATCGTCGTCAGCGTGCCCGCGTTGACGACCGAGGCGGTCACGCCGGTGCCGCGCATCTCGGTGGTGCCGGTCTTGGCGTTGGTCAGCGTGCCGTTCACGGTGGCGCCGGTCAGATACAAAAGGCGGCTGTTCTGGACATGCCCGGTGACCGTGCCGTTGTTGACGGTTGCGGTGGCGCGGTTGGTCAGGTTGCCGAAAATTTGGCCGCCTTCCTTGACCGAGACAACGCCGTCGTTCCGCACCGCGCCGGCGATCTCGCCCGTCACGTTGAGCTGGCCGAAAACCTGGTTGTGGACAAAACGCTCGGCCGTCGGGACGGTCTGGCCAAAGGACAAGGTGCCATCGACGTTCATCAGACCGCTTGAACGAACGGTGTTTTCCGTGGTCAGGGTGACGGCGTCACCGATCGTCACGGTGCTGCGGTTGACAAGGCTGTCGGCCGATGACGTGCCGGTCACGGCAAGCGTACCGCCGGTGCCGTTCACGATCCTGCCGGTGACGCTGCCGTCCAGGCTCATGTTACCGGTGTTGTCGACCGAGCCGAGCACCGTCCCGCCGTCAATGTCCAGCGTGGCGTTGCCTGCGTTATAGACGATCCGGTTCGCCTCGGGCACCGAAGCCCCAAAGTCGAGGCGTCCGTTTACCGTCATGACGCCGGCCAGATTGCGGGCCGATCCGCCGAATACCAGCGAGGTATTGCCCAGGACGTTGGTCTCGTTGCGGTTAATGAACGAGCCGACCGTCAGGATCGTCGGTCCCGCCTGAGCGGTGCTTAGTACACCCCGGTTTTCCAGCGCACCGGTAATGGTTCCCCGCAGGCTCGCCGTGCCCAGGTTCAATACATCGCCCACCACCGTGCTACGGGCCAGCATCGCCAATGTGGAACCAGCGGTGTTTTCGACCCTGATATTGGCGGAGACCGTATTGTTGGCATCCACGGTGAACGCGCCGCCGTTCACGGAAACGCCCGCGCCGGTGACGTTAAGATCGCCGGTGGTGCGTGTGGTCCCGCCGGTGATCGTCAGCTTCCCGGCCAAAGTGCCCTGCATGCGGGCGGTACCGCTGCTGACCACGTTACCTTTGACCGTTCCGGTCTGATACAGTGTCCCGGCGTTCTGGATGTTGCCGGTCGTGGTGCCGCTGATCCGCAAGGTTCCCGCGCCCGTCACCGGCGTGGCGGCGGTGGTTCTGATGCCGTCGGAGTCGGTCGACTTAACCGTCAGATCCGTTGCGGTAACGTCGGTCTCGGCGGAAAACTTGCCGATCGTCAAGTTGGTCGGGTCGTAGCTCACGCTGTTGGTCCCGGTCAGCCGCAGCCTGCCCTGAATCGTCAGCGGCCCCACCACATCAAGTTGGGACGATCCTTCCACGACATGGTTCACATCGCCGGTGATGATGCCCTGCAGATCAGCTCGGCCGCGGTTGGTCAGACTGCCGTTCAAGGTGCCGCTGGATATCAGCCAGGCGTTTTCCTGGTTGATCACATTGGCGGTCAGATCGGTCGCTGTCTCGAATCTGGAGCTGTTCACCAGCGTCGCCGCGGTAAACGCCGCCGTGGTGGTCAGTTCATTCTCGTTCCGAAAGATCCCGTTGGTGGTGATGACCTTGTCGACGTCCAGCGTGCCCGCGGCGTCGGCGTGAACGACCAGCGGCGACTGAAGGAAAAGCGAGCCCGCGATCACCGTGCCCTGGTTAAGCTGGATCTCGCGCGCATTCACCGCAAGACTGACGGCCGGGCCGCCCAACGTCCCGCTGTTGACCAGCCGGCCGCCGATCACCAGCATTTCGCCGGCGGTCTCTGACGCGATGGTGCCGCGGTTGGTGAAGTCGACGGATGCGCCCGGTTCATTCAGGTCGCCGATCTCGGTCCGCGCAACCAGCGCGACATCCTCACCCTGATCGACCTCGACGCCGCCCAGAATGCGGCCCCCGGTCAGACGCAACTCGCCGTTGTCGAGAGTTACCTTACCCCCGATCGTGGTCCCCTCTCGGGTCACGACGGAGGCGCCACCACCGTCGATCGTGACATCGCCGCTTACCGAACCGCCGTTCATCAGCAGATCCAGCCGGCCTTCTTCGTTCAGACGGACATTGCCGTCGATCATGCCGCCCAGGCGAAGCGTCGCCTTATCGACGGTGGCCAAGATCGGTTCGAACAGATCCGGGTGATCGGCAGTCCCGGAATATGTCAGCAAGCTGGAGACCGCCCCGCCGCCCTCGATCCGGAACGCCGGAGCGATGATGTTGTTATTGATCCGGCCATTGACGCCGGAGCTTATGAAAACCGAGACGTCATCGCCGTTGGTGTCGAAGCCGGCGTCCCAGTCGTACCCCGAAATGATCCCCGAACCGGTGATGACATAGCCGTTTTCGATGAAGTGGATATTGTCGACCTGCACTTCGGTGTTGAGATCGACCATGACGCTTTGGCCGGGCGGCGCAGGAAGGTTGCCGAAATAGACGCTGTCACCATCTTCGTAAAAGTCGGGCGTCTCGTTGGGGCCGCTTTGGGAATCCCAGTTCAGGTTGTCGGTCGCCTTGCTCCAGGTGCCGTTCAGCACGTTCCACCAGACGTTGTCCGATTTTGCCGGCCCCCCGGTCACGCTCAGCGTCCCGCCGATCAGTGCGGTTGTCAGCAGAAGCCGCGTCAGAACAGGCGAGATGAACAGGCGACGGGGGGACCGGGGACTGGGACGCATCAGTGTCTCTCACTAATCAAAAATCGGGCAATGGGGACGATAACGGCATATTGATCAAATTCTATACAGATAAACATATCGTTTTGACTACGCCGAAAAGCGGGTCCGGCGTGATGATGCCGGCACGCAACACTTGCGGCGGGACTTACGGCGGGGGCGGTTTCCGGCTCACCGAACCTGGCCGATTCGTCCGGCGGCAAGGGCGGCCATGTTCAGGATGTCGCTGACCGTCGAACTGGTCGAGCAGATCTGAATCGGCTTCGGCAGCCCGGTCAGGATCGGCCCGATCACGGTCGCGCCGGCCATTTCCTGCATCAGCTTGACCGAGATGCTGGCCGAGTGGCGCGCCGGCATCACCAGCACATTCGCCGGTCCGGTCAGCCGGCTGAAGGGATATTTCGCCGCCTGATCGGGGTTCAGCGCCACATCGACGGTCATTTCGCCTTCATATTCGAAATCGACCTGCCGCTTATCAAGCACCTTCGGGGCCTCGGACATCTTGATCGCGCGCTCGGACAGCGGATAGCCGAAATTCGAGAAGGACAGAAACGCCACCCGCGGTTCGAGTCCCAAAGCCCGGGCGACATGCGCGCCACGTTCGGCGATATTGGCCAGATCCTCGGCCTCGGGCCATTCGTGAACCAGCGTGTCGCCGATCAGCACGACCTTGCCCTTGTGCAGAACCGCCGTCATCCCGACCGCCCCGTCCTGCGGGCGCGCGTCGAACACCAGATTGATCTGCGCCAGCACATGGGCCGATTTGCGGGTGGCGCCCGTTACCAGCGCGTCGCCATGACCCTGCGCCAGCATCAGGGCGCTGAACACATGCCGGTCCCGGTTGGCGAGCTTTGCCGCATCCTCGAAGTCAAAGCCGTTGCGTTGCATGCGGGTGTAAAGCTGCTCACGATAGGAATCGATGTGGCGGCTGTTGGCGGCATTCACGATCTCCAGCTCGCGCACCGCGTCGCCCAGACCCGACTGCTCCAGTTTGTCGCGCACATCCGCCTCGCGTCCGACGACCAGCGATTTGCCCATGCCGCCGCGCTGCCATGCGACCGCGGCGCGCAGGACGCGGGGATCGTCGCCCTCGGCGAAGATGATCCGCGACTGAACCGAGCGCGCCCGCGCGTGGATGCCCTGCAGGATCGCCGCCGTGGGATCCATGCGGGCACGCAGATCATGTTCATAACGCGCCATGTCGATGATCGGGCGCCGCGCCGCTCCGGTATCCATCCCCGCCCGCGCAACCGCCGGCGGCACGATATGGATCAGGCGCGGGTCGAACGGCGCCGGGATGATGTAATCGCGGCCAAAGGCCAGCTTGCGGCCATAGGCCATTGCGACCTCATCGGGCACATCCTCGCGCGCCAGCGCCGCCAAAGCCTGCGCACAGGCGATCTTCATCTCATCGTTGATGGCGCGGGCATGGATATCCAGCGCGCCACGGAACAGATAGGGAAAGCCCAGAACGTTGTTGACCTGATTGGGATAATCGCTGCGGCCGGTGGCGACGATCGCGTCGGGACGGACGGCATGGGCCTCTTCCGGGGTGATCTCCGGGTCCGGGTTGGCCATGGCGAAGATCACCGGATTTTCGGCCATGCTTTCGACCATCGCCGGGGTCACCGCGCCCTTCGCGCTGACGCCCAGAAATACGTCGGCGCCCGCCATCGCCTGTTCCAGCGTGCGCAGCGGCGTGTCGACCGCATGGGCCGATTTCCATTGGTTCATGCCCTCGGTACGGCCTTGATAAATAACCCCCTTGGTGTCGCACATGATGCAGTTTTCATGCTTTGCGCCCATGGATTTCAGAAGCTCCAGACAGGCGATCCCGGCGGCACCGGCGCCGTTAAGGACGATGCGCACATCCTCGATCTTCTTGCCCGACAGCTCCAGCGCGTTGATCAGACCGGCGGCGCAGATCACGGCGGTGCCATGCTGGTCGTCGTGAAAGACCGGGATGTCCATCACCTCTTTCAGGCGCTGCTCGATGATGAAACATTCCGGCGCCTTGATATCCTCAAGGTTGATGCCGCCGAAGGTCGGCCCCATCAGCCTGACCGCGTTGATGAATTCCTCGGGATCCTCGGTATCCAGTTCGATATCGATGGCGTTGACGTCGGCGAAGCGCTTGAACAGGACCGCCTTGCCCTCCATCACCGGCTTGCTGGCCAGCGCCCCCAGATTGCCCATGCCAAGGATCGCCGTCCCGTTCGAGATCACCGCCACCATGTTGCCCTTGACGGTATAGTCGAACGCGGTCTCCGGCCGATCGGCGATGGCCTGCACCGGCACGGCAACGCCCGGCGAATAGGCAAGGCTCAGATCGCGCTGGGTCGCCATCGGTGTCGAGGGCACGATGTCGTATTTCCCCGGGCGCGGCTCGAGATGATAGGCCAGCGCCTCTTCGGGTGTGATCCGGGGCGAGCGGTTTTTCGGTATGCGCGGCATGGTGGCTCCTCCTGACCCCCGGGGATGTTCCGCGCCCCGATATCCCATGCCCGGCTTGGCTTGGGATATCGGGGCGCATGCCTATATCAGCCGAATGACGGAAAAAAGGAAAGCCGATGCAACGCTCAATTCTTGACCTCGCCCCGGTGCCCGAGGGGTCAGACGCGTCGGATGCGCTGGCCAATACGCTGAATCTGGCGCGCAATGCCGAAAACTGGGGTTATCACCGCTATTGGCTGGCCGAACATCACAACATGCCCGGCATCGCCAGCGCCGCCACCGCGATCCTGATCGGGCAGGTCGCCGCCGCCACGAAAACCATACGCGTCGGCGCGGGCGGCGTGATGCTGCCGAACCACGCGCCGCTGCGGGTGGCCGAGGAATTCGGCACGCTGGCAACGCTTTTTCCGGGGCGCATCGACCTTGGGCTTGGCCGGGCGCCGGGCGGCGACATGGCCGTGGCCCGCGCCCTGCGCCGCAGCATGGGACAGGCCGACACCTTCCCGCAGGATGTGGTCGAGCTGATGACCTATCTGGGCCCCGAACGACCCGACGCCGAGGTGCGCGCCCATCCGGGCGAGGGGACGCGGGTGCCGATCTGGATGCTGGGATCGTCGCTGTTCGGCGCCCAGCTCGCGGCCTATCTGGGATTGCCCTATGCTTTCGCGTCGCATTTCGCGCCGGGCGATCTGGAGCAGGCCATCGCCATTTACCGCGAAAAATTCGAGCCGACCGGGCAGGAGGAAAAGCCGCGCTTCATGCTGGCCATCAACGTCATCGCCGCCGACACCGATGCCGAAGCCCAGCGTTTGCGCACCAGCCAGATGCTGGCCTTCGCGCGCCTGCGTACCGGGCGGCCGGGCAAACTTCCCCCGCCGGTCGACGATATCGACGCCGAAATCCCGGCGCAGATCAAGCCGATGGTGGCGCACGCCCTGTCCATTTCCGCGATCGGCAGCCCGGCCACGGTGCGGGCGCAATTGCAGGATCTTGTCGACCGCTATCGCCCCGACGAGGTTATTCTGACCGGCCAGATCTGGGATCCCGAGGCGCGGCAGAAATCCTTCAGGATCGCGGCCGAGGTCATGGATTAGGGCGTCGGCGTCAAAACCGGTGCCGGCGCGGCATGACACGCCCGGGTAACGCGCAGGTGGCGGCCAGCCGTTTTCGCCTTTCATCGCTTTCTGCGGGTGATCAGGGGGCCGGCCCCCGGTCCTCGCGAGACGTGAAATGCGACCCGGCGGGAGCCGATCGGACGATCGGGATGTTGTCGTTGCGTGCCTTGGCCCAACAGCCTGACCTTACCAACAGGAAAGCCGTTTCATGACCGATATCCAGATCCGCAAGGAAGCCGGCCGATATGTCGCCACCATCCCGGGCAAGCCGGGCGAGGCGGAGCTGACCTTTACCCGCGATGGCAACGTCGTCCACGCCGACCATACCGGCGCACCGGACAGTCTGCGCGGTACCGGCGCGGCGGCTGCGCTGGTCGAGGCCCTGATCCATGACGCCCGGACCGAGGGGTTTCGCATCGACCCCCGATGTTCCTATGTCGCGAAGAAATTCGACGACAACCCGGATTGGGCAGAGCTGCGGGCCGTTTGACGTTCGGACGGCGTGCAGAATGCGGGCGCGCCGGTAATCTGGTCCGGTGATCTGGTCCGGTGATTTGCTTACGTCCGCGGACCACGCCTCACGACCGCCGTGCGGCCAAGGGATCCCGCCAGAGGTTGAGGCCAGAAGTTGGCGCGGCACATCAGTCGATCACCGGCAGCGCCCCGACGATCTCGTCGCGGCGGCTTTCCAGCCACGGCGGCAGGATCAGTTTTTCGCCCATGTTCTCGGCGGGTTCGTCCACCTCGAATCCGGGGCCGTCGGTGGCGATTTCAAGCTGGATGCCGCTGGGATCGCGGAAATAGATGCTGCGGAAATAATGGCGGTCGATGATGTCCGACACCCGGATACCATAGGATTCGATCCATGCCTTCCATTCCGCAAGCCGTTCCGCATCGGGCGTTCGGAACGCCAGATGATGAACCGCGCCGGCGCCCTGATGCGCCACGGGCGAGCCGGCCTCCGCGGTCACGTGAAGACGGGCATCAAGCCCGCCGCCGCCCATCCTGAAAACCTCGGTCCGGCCGATGTCGTCGGGATCGGCATAGCTTCCCGCCGGTTGCATGTTCAGTATGTCGCAAAAGAGCGCCCGCGTCGGTGCGATATCCGGGACCGACAGGGTGATCGGGCCAAGGCCAATGATCTGATACGCGGCCGGAATCGGGCTATATTCCCATGTCGGTCCTGTCGCGGCGGCATCCGCTTCGACCAGCCGGTAACGCTGCCCCTCGATATCCTCGAAATCCACTGAGCTGTGACCGTCGACGATCCGCCGCGCGCTGCGTGGCAACCATTCGTCCGCCAGCCGCCAGATCCAGTAATCCAGACTGCCGGCGGGGACCACCAGCCCTGTCCGGGTGATCGCGTTCGTCCCGCGCCGTTCCCGCCCGACCGGCCAGGTAAAAAAGGTGATATCGGTTCCCGGACGTCCCCGCCCATCGGCGAAGAACAGATGATACGCCGACGGATCGTCCTGATTGACCGATCGTTTCACCAGCCGCAGGCCCAGCACCTCGGTCATGAAACGTTTGTTGGCCCGCGCATCGGCGGTGATCGCCGTCAGATGATGGAAACCGGTCAGTTCCATGGCGTGCCCTTGTTCATGCCTGCCCGATAATCCGATATACAGGTGAATATCGCGTTAACTGCCGGGCGGGCGGCGCAGATAGACGTAATAGGCCCCCTCGCCGCCATGACGGACATGGGCCGGAGCGATCTGCTGAACCACCGCCGACAGCGGCGATTGCGCCAGCCAGCGCGGCACCTGATGGCGCAGCGCCCCGGCCCGCACCGGAATCGGGCCGTCGTCGTCCGCGGGCCGGCGGCTGCCCTTGCCGGTAATCACCAGCACCAGCCGCCGCCCGGCAGCGCGGGACGCGGTGATGAACCGGATAAGTTCGGGGTGCGCCTGCGCAAGCGTCAGGCCATGCAGGTCGATCCGCGCCTCGGGGGCAATCTTGCCGCGCCGCATCTGCTTGTGCTTGCCGGCATCCATCCGCAGGGGCTGGCTGGCCAGATGCTCGGACAACGCCGGCGCCAGATCATGCGCAAGCGGCTTTTTGCCGCCCGATATGCGCAGCAAAGCGGTATCGGCGGTCCGGGTTCCGGGTTGGGGGTGATCTTCGGGAACGGTGACGGGCAGGCGCGGGGCGGGTGGCTGCTTGCGCTTGGGGTGGGCCGGCCGCGCAGTCGCGGCAACACGCGCCCAAAGCTCGACCTCATCGGGCGACAGGCGCCGTCCCTTGCGTGCCATGACCTACCCCTTGCCGCCCCACCGGCGCCAATTTGCGATCAGTAGCCGGTCGCCACAAGCTGCCAGTTAGGATCGGCCTGCCCCATGCGGCGCGCGAAGGTCCAAAGATCGCGCTGTTTCTGCGCGGTCTTTCCGTCACCTTCGATGACGTTCCCGTTGGCATCGCGGGTGGTTGAGATCATCTCGCCGACGAAGCGCACGGCAAGCTGCGCCTCGCCCGTCGCCGGATCGAACTCGGCCCCCTGAAGGGCGGTTTCGCGCACCCCCAGAAACTGCGCCTCGACGGTTTCACCCCGCTCATTGCGGCCGGCGATGACCCCGTCGAACGCATCGGCCACGGGCGGCGCAAGGAAGGCGCGAACCTGCGAGATGTCGCCTTTCTCGAACGAGGTCAGGATCATCTCATAGGCGCCTTTCGCACCGTTGAGAAAATCATTGACCGAAAATGCGGGCTCGATCGCTTTCATGTCGCGCAGCGCCTTTTCCGTGGGGCTTCCGGCCGGGGCATGATCGGATATGTCCTGATCGCCAGCCGAGGCGCGGCCATCATCGGCCGGGCCGCCGACGCGGGCCGGTGGCTCGTTCTCGGTCGGGATCCGGGGCGCTTCGAACCCGTCACGGGTCCCCAAGACGTTCCGCAGCCGAATGATCAGAAAAACTGCGATCGCCGCCAGAACCAACAGTTGCACAACGGCGTTCGTCATCAACTTCTCCATCCTAAATCACATCACGCCATTTGTCTGAGGCGCTTCAGCTATTATGTAGGGATCATGGTGGGCCAAGTCCAGTTTGTGCCCGTAATTCGGCCCGATCGGAGGGGGCCTGCTTAAGATGTGGCTGATTATCCTGTTCATCGTGATACCGATCATCGAGATCTCGCTGTTCATTGTCGTCGGACAGGCGATCGGTGTGGGGCCGACGATTCTTCTGGTGCTGTTGTCGGCGGTGGTCGGAACCTGGCTGATGCGGCGTCAGGGCCTGCGGGCGCTGATGGATCTTCAACAATCGTTCCGCGAAATGCGCGACCCCAGCGCGCCGCTTGCGCATGGCGCGATGATCCTGTTCGCCGGCGCATTGCTTTTGACGCCGGGCTTTTTCACCGATTTTCTGGGGCTTTTGCTGCTGGTTCCGGGGGTGCGTGACTGGATGATGCGTCAGGTGCGCGAACGCATGGTCGTGACCCGGCAGGGCTTCGGCTTTGACAGCGCGCCCGATGCGGGGCCGGACTGGTCTAACATGTACGACAGGGACGCCCCGGCCCGGCAATGGCCGCCCCGGAACCCCGCCGGCACCATCGATGGCGAATATGTGATCGAGGATGAGGCGCCGATCCACCCCGACGATCAGCCGGCCAACCGTCCGACCCGGCGCGGCAAGTCGGGCTGGACCCTGCAATAGCCGCATCAACCCGCGGGCCGGCGCGATGATTTGGCGCCGGCGCGCCGGACTGCGGCATTGAGGCGCTGGTGAAGCGGTGCTAGAACCTTTCGCAAATCGCACGCCCGCCGACTGGCGATGGCTTCAACCGGATAGGATGACTGATGAGCGACGAGACCTCGAACAACGCCGACCAACCCGAACAGCAGGCCGAAACGCCGCTGCGCATGTCGATCCTCGCACAGTATATCCGCGACCTGTCGTTTGAAAACGCGGTGGCCCAGAAGGGTATCAGCAGCGGCGACGTATCGCCCGAGATCACCGTTCAGGTCAGCCTTGACGCCCGCAAGCGCGAGGCTGCGAACCAGTACGAGGTCCTGTGCAAATTCCGCGTCGCCTCTAACAACGCATCGGACAAGGCGCCGCTGTTCCTGTGCGAGCTGGATTATGGCGGGGTCTTTCACATCGAGGGCGTGCCCGAGGATCAGTTGCACCCGTTCCTGATGATCGAATGCCCGCGGATGCTGTTCCCCTTCGTGCGTCGCATCATCTCGGACGTGACGCGCGACGGCGGCTTCCCGCCGTTCAACATGGATCCGGTCGATTTCGTCGCCCTTTACCGGCAGGAACTTCAGCGCCGCGCCCAGTCGCAGGCCGATCAGCAGCGCCCGCCCGGCCAGCCGCTTTCCTGAAGGCCGTCAGATGACCAAAGCCCCCCGCGCCTGGCAACGTATGTTGTCGGGGCGGAGGCTGGATTTGCTTGATCCGACGCCGATGGACATCGAGCTGTCGGATATCGCGCATGGTCTGGCCTTTGTCGCCCGCTGGAATGGCCAGACGCACGGAGACTGGGCCTATTCGGTGGCCGAGCATTCGATATTGGTCGAAGAGATTTTCGCGCGCCTTCAACCCGGTATCGCCGCGCGCTGGCGTCTGGCCGCGCTTTTGCACGATGCGCCGGAATATGTCATTGGAGATATGATCTCTCCGGTCAAGGCGGCGCTGGGTACGGAATACGGCAAGCTGGATGCCCGCCTTGCCGCAGCCGTGCATCTGCGTTTTGGTTTGCCCGCCGCTCTGCCTGTTCCGATCAAGAAGGCCATCAAGCAGGCCGACCGGATTTCGGCGCGTCTGGAAGCGGTGCAGATCGCCGGATTTTCAGGACTGGAGGCCGAACGGCTGTTCCCCATGCCGGCCGGCATGCAACTGTCCGGCCTGAGCATAAGGCTGCGTCCACCGGCCGAAACCCGGGCGGCCTATACGGAACGCTTCAATCATCTGATGTCGGAAATGGATGCGGGCAACGCGCCGCCGCCAGTTCGCTAAGGCTCAGATCGACAGATCTTCGATCTTGCCGCCCGACGACAGATGTTCGCGCACCCACACCGGCTGACGGCCGCGACCCGTCCAGGTCTGGGCCGGATCTTCCGGATTGGCGTATTTCGGCGGAACGGTACCACCCGACCGGCGCGTCTTGGCCGGGGCGCCGGACGTCAGGTCCGCCAATGAAAAGCCATACTCGCGCGCGGTCTCTTCCAGCCGGGTCACGGCTTCCTTGCGCCGACGGCTTTCAAAATCGCCGATGGCGCGCTCCACGCGGTTTCTCAGGTCGTGCAACTCTTTCAATTCAAGTTGGCCGAGCTCAATATTCATTTTACATATCTTTCCGGATCAAATGTGGTTCGGTAATCAAAATGAATTATCGCGAGTAATTCAAGTCAAAAATACCCGTCTCCGACATCCGTCGGGCTACTTGGGGCCACGCTTGGCTAAAATCCGCTGTAATGTGCGCCGGTGCATATGCAGCCGTCGCGCGGTTTCGCTGACATTGCGGTCGCATTGCTCGAATACCCGTTGAATATGCTCCCAACGCACCCTGTCGGCGGACATGGGGTTTTCCGGCGGAACTGGCAATACCTCATCACGCGACAATAACGCTGCCGTTACGTCATCCGCGTCCGCGGGCTTGGCGAGGTAATCCGAAGCGCCCAGTTTGACCGCCGCCACCGCCGTGGCGATGGCGCCATAACCGGTCAGGACGATCACCCTTGCGTCGGGACGGGCGGCGCGCAACGCCTCGACCACGTCAAGCCCGCTGCCGTCCTCAAGCCGCAAATCAATCACCGCATAAGCCGGAGGGCGCTCGCGCACATGTGAGAGTCCCTCGGCGATGGATCCGGCCACCACCACGTCAAAACCGCGCTTTTCCATCGCCCGGGCCAGTCTGTTGACGAAAACCGGGTCATCGTCGACCAGCAGCAAGGACGGATCAGGGCCCAGATCGTCTGGCGTATGCGAACTGTGGTTCATGCACTATGCCTATTCATCCCGGGTTGAAAACGCAACCGCGGGCCGCCATCGGCCAGCGCGGCGGGATTCTCATGAATCGGCCACATCGAGGAAGCACCCTACCCGCTCGGCCATCTGCTCGGGCGTCACATCGCGGTTGAAAAACTCGACCGTATTGTCGCCCGGCAGAACCAGATAGGTCTGGGTGGAGTGGTCGACGAGATAATACGGATCGGTGCCGTCATCACGCGCATTGAAATAAACCCGCCATGCATCGGCGGCCGCCTTTACTTGCTCGGCCGTACCGGTCAGGCCAACCAGTTTCGGATCATATCCCTCGGAATAGTCACGCATAACATCAAGCGTATCGCGTTTGGGATCTATTGTGACAAATACCGGCTGCACATCCTTGCCCTTTTCCTGAAGGATGGCCGCAGCCATGGAATTCCGGTTATTATCAAGCGGACAGACGTCCGGGCATTGCGTATAACCGAAATAGAGCAGCGAGGGTTTGGTGAAAACCTGTTTCTCGGTGACCGTGGCACCGTCCATGTTCACCAGCTCGAACGATCCGCCGATCGCTCCGGCGCCCCCCGCGATCACACCCTCGCGGCACTGGGCGAAGCGATCAGAGGGGTCGCCGCTGTTCCGCTTCTGCAGCAGAAGCCAGCCGCCAAGCAGAAGCAAAAGGGTGGTGAGGATGCCTGTCAGCATGATTAATCTGTCTCGGCGCATACCGTATCTCTTCCCGATGGTTTCCGTTGATCGTCGCACGGGGGGTTTGTATCAATTTCCAAATCAGGTCAATCTTGCCCCATGCCGCACACGCTTCGCGATAACGACACGGCCAACCAGGTGGCGCTCTATCTGCCCCACAGTGCCGAACCGATCCGGCTGCGTACACTTGTCCTTTTGCGATGGGTGGCGCTTGCCGGTCAGTTGGGCGCCGTCGTCGCGGCGTTGAAGCTGGGGTTGCGGTTCGATTTCTGGCCCGTGGTTGCGACGATCGCCGCCGGCGCGCTGATGAATCTGTCGGTAACCGCCTATTACGCCAGCCGCCGCCCCGCCGGCCGGCGTCTGGATTCGCGCGGCGCGCTGGCGCAACTGATTTTCGACGTGATCCAGCTTTCGGTTCTGGTGGGTTTGACCGGCGGCATGTCCAACCCGTTTGCGATGCTTATCCTTGCGCCGGTGACCATCGCCTCGACCGCGCTGAGTGCGCGCCAAACCGCAGCAATCGGTGCAATTACGCTGGTCGCGATCACGCTTGCCGCGATATTTCCGCAGCCCGTCAGCACCACCCAGGGGATCATCCTGCGCGTGCCGGATCTGCTGGCCGTCGCGCAATGGTCGGCGATCGGTATCGGCGTGGTTTTCTTCGCGCTTTACGCCCACCGCGTGGCGGGGGAACTGGCCGAGACGACTTCGGCGCTTCTTGTCACGCAGGCGGCCCTTGCGCGCGAACAGCGGCTTCAGCATCTGGGTGGCGTCGTCGCCGCAGCCGCGCATGAGATGGGCACGCCGCTTGCCACCATAAAGCTGGTGTCGTCCGAGCTTGCGGACGAGCTGGCCGAGGCGCTTCCCGACCGCAGCGATCTTGCCGAGGATGCCGCACTTCTGCGCGAGAGTGTGACAAGATGTCGCGACATCCTGCGGTCGATGGGAAGCGCGGGCAAGCAGGACCTGCTGTTGCAGACCGCGGCGCTGCAAACCGTCGTCGAAGAGGCCGCGCGCCCGCACAGCGACCGCGGCATAGCCGTCGATCTGGATCTGGGGCAGAATGCGCGGCTGATGGTGTTGCGCGACCCGGGGCTGGTTCATGCCTTGCGGAACCTGATCCAGAACGCGGTCGATTTCGCGCAAACCCGGGTGGTGATAAGCGCGGATGCGGAACCGTCCCGGATCGGGCTGACCATTCACGACGACGGGGCCGGCTATTCCGCGCATCTTCTGGGCCGGCTTGGCGATCCGTTTCTGACCACGCGGCGCACTCAGGACCGTGGCGGCTATGAGGGCATGGGACTCGGGCTGTTCATCGCCCGCACCTTGCTGGAACGCAGCGGCGCGGCAATCACGTTTCAGAATGCCGAGCCGCCCGACACGGGCGCGGTGGTCCGGATCATCTGGCCACGCGATCGTCTGGTCGCCGAATCGGGCCGCAAGGCGATGGGGGAAAACCCCCTGGTCAGCGCCTGACCCCGCATTTTGTTAACGCTTTCGAAACCGAATCCCTCTAGGGTTGCACTCATGTTGCATAACTGGGGGCGCCAGAATGGCGGGTTTCATGTTGATTGGCGGCTTGGTCCTTATGTTTGCCGCGCTTTCGGTGATGTTGGTCGTTCTGGCCCTGCGTTGGTTGCGGCGAAACCCTCACCCGCCACGGTTGCAGAACGAACACAATCGCGAAGGGGCGGTGCTGCTTTTTCGCGGCACCCGGCTGATCGACAGCACCGCGCCCGCGCGCGGCCTGCTTGCCGCGATCGGGGGCAACGGCGGCGAATATGACCGGCTGATCGGCTGGCTGACCCCCCGGATGCCCGATTTGTCCGGCCGGCTGCAACAGCTTCCGGACACCGGATCGGACGAGATTTTCGGCGTCGACGGGCGTGGCTCGGCGCGTCTGAAACTTCTGGCCGAGGATCTGGGCGACGGCTATCGCCGCTTTAACCTGACCGACCCCGGTGCCGAAGGCGCCGGCATCATTGTCGATTCGCTGTCCCAGAACGCGCTTGAGGAAGAGTTGCACATCCTGCGCGAACTGGTGGATCACGCCCCGATGCTGGCATGGCATCAGGAACCGTCTGGCGCGATCACCTGGGCGAACGACGCCTATTTGTCCCATATGGCGCAGCATCTGCCCGATACCGCGGACGAAGGCCCGATATGGCCGATTCCGGCGCTGTTCGATCTGATCGTGCCGGAAACCGACCAGACCGTAATCCGCCGCGCCCGATTGGGCGGTGATGCCGCGCCCGAGGCCGATCTGTGGTTCGACTGTCACATTCAGCGCAAGGACAGCCAGATCATGTGCTTTGCGCTGCCCGCCGGCGCGGCCGTGCGTGCCGAACGTTCGCTGCGGGAATTCGTCCAGACCCTGACGAAAACCTTTGCCGACCTGCCGATCGGGCTGGCGATCTTCGACAAGGACCGGGCGCTTCAGCTGTTCAATCCGGCGCTGATCGACCTGACCGGGCTGTCGGCGGGTTTCCTGATCGGGCGGCCGACGCTTTATGCCTTTCTGGACCGGCTGCGCGAGGCACGGATGGTGCCCGAGCCCAAGAATTATCGCAGTTGGCGCGAACAGATGAGCAATCTGGAAAGCGCCGCCGCCTCGGGCCATCACGTCGAGACATGGTTGCTGCCCGGCGGTCAGACCTATCGCGTCACCGGCCGGCCGCACCCGGACGGGGCCGTCGCCTTCCTGTTCGAGGATATCACCTCGGAAACCTCGCTGACCCGCAAGTTCCGCACCGATCTTTCGATGGGCCGCGCGGTAATCGAGGCGATGGACGACGCGATCATCGTCTTTTCGGCCACCGGTCAGACGATGCTGGCGAACGCGGCCTATCAGACCGCCTTCGGGCTGAGCGAGGCGATGCATCACCCCTCGGCCCCCGAAGCGTTGCGCGCATGGCAGTCCTCGGCACAGGGCGGGGCGGGTTTTGAACGGCTGCGCGGCTGCCTGAACGGCACCGCCGGGCGGCAGCGCCAGCGCGGCGCAATGATGGGCCCGGACGGCCGGCTGATGAACTGGCACTTCCAGCCCTTGCAGGGCGGCCTGTCGATGGTGCGTTTCGAGGCGGCGACCGAAACGCTGGCGCCAACGCAGCCGGCTGCGCCGCAGGCCGCGCCGGAACCGCAGGCCGAACCGATGTCCCGGCAGCGCGCGCAGGCATGATCCGCGTGCAAGCCTGATCAACGTGTGGGCGTGATCGACGCCCCCGCATGATCAACGCACAGGTTTGACAGCCCCCGGCCGCCGTGGTGATCTGCGGCTCATCGCCGGGGGACACATGCAAACGACAGATCTTTTTGTTATCGGCGGCGGCGTTAACGGCTGCGGAATTGCGCGGGACGCCGCCGGGCGCGGGCTGAGTGTCCGGCTGGCCGAGATGGGCGATCTGGCGCAATCGACCAGCTCGAAATCGACCAAGCTGTTCCACGGCGGCCTGCGCTATCTGGAATATTTCGAGATCCGGCTGGTCCGCGAAGCCCTGACCGAGCGCGAGATTCTGTTGCGCGCGATGCCGCATATCAGTTGGCCGATGCGCTTCGTCCTGCCGCTGAACCCGCAGATGCGCTTTGCCGGCGACACCCCGGCCTCGCATATCCTGGGCCGGCTGATGCCCTGGCAAAAGGGCCGCCGCCCGGCCGCGCTGATCCGGCTGGGGCTGTTTCTGTACGACAACCTCGGCGGCAGAAAGATCCTGCCCGGCACGAAATCGCTCGACCTGCGCCAGGACCCGGCTGGCGCGGCCCTGCAGGACCGCTTCGCGCGCGCCTATGAATACTCCGATTGCTGGGTGGACGACGCCCGTCTTGTCGCCCTTAACGCGCGCGATGCGCGACAGCGCGGCGCCGATATTCTGACCCGCAACCGGGTGACGCTTGCCCGGCGCGAGGGTGATCTGTGGCGGATCACGATGGAGGACGGGGCCGAGCATACCGCCCGCGTGCTGGTCAACGCCGCCGGCCCCTGGGTCGGCGATGTGATCCGCGACGTGGCGCATCTGCCGACGCACGAATCGGTGCGGCTGGTGCGCGGCAGCCATATCGTCGTGCCGAAACTGTTCGATCACCAGAAATGCTATTTCTTTCAGGGCGAGGATGGCCGGATCATCTTCGCCATCCCTTACGAGCAGGATTTCACCCTGATCGGCACCACCGATCGCGACCATCACGGCCCGGCGCAGGATGCCGTCTGCACCCCGGAGGAACAGGAATATCTGTGCAGTTTCGCCAGCAGCTATTTCCGCAACCCGGTGACGCGCGACCAGATCGTCTGGACCTATTCCGGGGTTCGCCCGCTTTACGACGATGGCGCCAAGTCGGCGACGGCCGCCACGCGCGAATATGTCCTGTCGCTGGATGCGAACGGCCCGGCCTGCCTGAATGTCTTCGGGGGCAAGATCACCACCTATCGCCGACTGGCCGAACACGCGCTGGAAAAACTGGCGCCGCATCTTCCGGCGGCCGGACCGGCATGGACGGCCGGTGCTCCCCTGCCCGGCGGCGATTTTCCCGTGGATGGCGCCGATGCCCTGACCCGGGCGCTCATCGCCGAGTTTGCATTCCTGACGCCCGCGTGGGCCAGCCGCCTGATCCGCGCTTACGGGACCGACGCGCGGCTGATGCTGGCGGGCGCGCGGGACATCGCCGGGCTTGGCCGGAACTTCGGTGCCACATTGACCGAGCGCGAGGTGCGCTGGCTGGTCACCCATGAATTCGCCCGCCGGGCCGAGGATGTGGTCTGGCGCCGCTCAAAGCTGGGATTGACCATGACGCCCGCGCAGATCGAAGATCTGGATGCATGGCTGAAGGCCGAAGCGGGCGTCTGAGGACGTCCCGCGCCCGGCTTGGGGCCTACCTGTTAGCGGCCCGCTGATATCGGAGGAGTTGACGTGACCATATTAGCCATTGATCAGGGCACCACCTCCTCGCGCGCCATTCTGTTCGACGATCAGTTGAACGCGCGGGCCAGTGCACAGCAGGAATTCGCCCAACATTTCCCGCAATCCGGCTGGGTCGAACATGATGCGCATGATCTCTGGACCTCGACCGCGGCGGTGGCGCGGGCCGCGATCGAGAAAGGCCGCTCCAGCGGTGCGGCGATCGCCGCCATCGGCATCACCAACCAGCGCGAGACGACCGTGATCTGGGACCGGCGCAGCGGCGAGCCGATCCACCGCGCGATCGTATGGCAGGACCGCCGCACCGCCGCGCTTTGCCAGCGCCTGAAGGACGAGGGGAACGAGGCCGCCGTGACCGAGGCGACGGGATTGCTGCTCGACCCCTATTTCAGCGCCACCAAGATCGCCTGGCTTCTCGATAATGTCGAAGGCGCGCGGGCCGCGGCGGAACGCGGCGAACTGGCTTTCGGAACCGTCGATTCGTGGCTGATCTGGAACCTGACCGGCGGCCGCGTGCATGCGACCGATGCCACCAACGCAGCGCGGACCATGCTGTACGACATCCGCCGCGGCGAATGGTCGCAGCCGATGTGCGCCCTGTTCGGGGTGCCCGCCGCCATTCTGCCCGAGGTCCGCGACAGTGCCGGCGATTTCGGTCTGACCCGCCCCGACCTGTTCGGGAAAGAGCTGCCCATTCTGGGCGTCGCGGGCGATCAGCAGGCGGCGACGGTCGGGCAGGCCTGTTTTCAGCCCGGGATGATGAAATCGACCTATGGCACGGGCTGTTTCGCGCTTCTGAACACCGGCGACCGGGCGGTGACCAGCCAGAACCGGCTGCTGACAACCATCGCCTATCAACTCGACGGCAAACCGACCTATGCGCTGGAGGGAAGCATCTTCATCGCGGGCGCGGTGGTCCAATGGCTGCGGGACGGGCTGGGCCTGATCCGTCAGGCCGCGGATACGCAAAAGCTGGCCCAGAAGGCCGACCCCGCACAGGACGTGATCATGGTGCCGGCCTTCACCGGACTTGGCGCGCCGTGGTGGCAGCCGGATGCGCGTGGCGCGATCTATGGCCTGACCCGCAACACCGGGCCGGCCGAACTGGCGCTTGCGGCGCTGGAAAGCGTCGGTTTCCAGACCCGCGACCTGTGGCAGGCGATGCACGCCGATTGGCCCGGGGGCGGCGATGCGGTGCTGCGGGTCGATGGCGGGATGAGCGCCTCGGACCCCACGATGCAGTTCCTTGCCGATATTCTCGGCGCGCCCGTGGACCGGCCGAAGGCGGTCGAGACGACCGCCAAGGGGGCGGCGTGGCTGGCCGGGATGCGCGCCGGTATTTGCCCGGGCGCCGAGGAATACGCCGCAAGCTGGGCGCTTGACCGGCGGTTTGAACCGAAATTGCCCGAAGCCGAACGTGAGGCCCGTTACGCCCGCTGGACCAAGGCGGTTCAGGCCACCATGTCGCTGTGATCGCGCCTTAGGCTCAGCCGGTATTGAATCAGTCTGTGGTGGATCAGCCTATGATGACTCAGCCGGCGGCAAGGGCCGGGGTCATCTGCCCGCGCGCGACGATCCAGTAACGCGCGCCATCCCCGGTTTCGCCCTCGGCCAGCAGGACATGGCCCGACTGGGCGCAGAAATGCGGAACGTCGATGACGGCGGCGGCGTCCGTCGCCTCCAACCGGACCCGTTCGCCGGGTGAAAGCTGTTCCAGCCGCTTGCGCAGCCTCAGGACCGGCAGCGGACACAAAAGATCCCGTGCATCGACGGTCCGGGCCGTAAGCTGGTCCACGCACCAGCCGAAAACCGCATCCTCGCCGCTGCCAAGCGGCACCGCCAGATCGCCGGCGAACGCCTGAAATGCGGGCATAACCGATGCCGGGACCGCCAGCAGCACCGGCACATCGGCTTCCAGCGCCTGCGCGATGGCGGTGCGAAAGCCGCGGCCGGCGGCCTCGTGCTTGCCGAACTTGTTCAGGATGACCAGCTCGGCCCCGGCATCCAGCCGCGCGCCAACCAGCCCGACCGCCGTTTCCAGCGCGCCGGTATCCAGACGGCACCCCTCGGCCCCGCCCCCCAGGTTTTGCGAGATGCGCAGGACAGGACCGTCGCCCAGCACCCGCAGATCCATGTCGCAAGGGCTGTTTTCACCGCGATCGGTGTTGATCTGGACCGCCCCGGCAAGATCGACGCCGGCCGCGGCCAGCCGGTCGGCAACCGCGACCAAAAGCGCGTCCGCCCGGCCGGCACCGTCCTTGGCGGTGGTTTGCACCAGATAACCCAGCATGGTTTCATCCCATCAGCATTTCGGACTGATATTTCGTACCGGCATTTCAGACCGGCATTTCAGACCGGCTAGCATAGCGGCGCCCCGGGCAATGGCAACTTGCCCCGGAGGGGCTAACGGGGTTGGATGGCGGTGCAAGATGGGGGGCGCTGGTGCGGGGAATTGCGGGACTTGTCCTTGCCGGAGGGTTGGGGCGCCGGATGGGTGGCCGCGACAAGGCGCTGATCCCGCTGGCGGGACGGCCGATGATCGCGCATGTCATCGACGCGCTGTCGCCGCAATGCGCCGCCCTTGCCATCAGCGCCAATGGCGATCCGCAGCGGTTCGGAGCCTTCGGCCTGCCGGTGCTGCCGGATCCGTTGCCGGACCATCCGGGGCCGCTGGCCGGGTTGCTGGCCGGGATGGAATGGGCGGCCGGGAACGGGTTTTCCCGCATTGTCACCAGCCCGGTCGATACCCCGCAGCCGCCGGGCGATCTGGTGGCGCGGCTGTCATCGGTCGATGCCGCCGTCGTGCTGCCGCGCGGAATGACGGCTGACGGGTCGCGGCTGCACCCGACCTCGGGGCTGTGGCGGTGCGATCTGGCGCCCCTGTTGCGGCTTGCGCTGGACCGGGGCGTGCGCAAGGTCCGGGTTTTCGCCGATATGGTCGGTTTCGCGCAGGTCGCCTTTCCCGGGGATGAACCCTTCGCCAATCTGAACACACCCGAGGCGATCGAATCATGGCGGAACCGGCGCGAATCCGCCAAGTAACCGCCAAGGCTGAAAAAAATCTTGGATCGAGGGAAACAATTTCGGTCTAAACGGGTTTTATGACCGACATGGCCCGCTGAACTCGGGCGCGTGCAGCAAAGAAGGGACCAGTTATGTCTGATCACAACACCGATCCGAACCGCACGACCCCGCGGACCACGACGACCAACAACATCAACACGGGCGAGCGTGCGGGCTCGGGCGGCATCATCGGCATCGTTATCGTGCTTTTGATTCTGGCTGCTCTGGCTTGGTATTTCCTGGCTGGCCGCAGCACTGAGACCGCCACCACCACGACCGAGCCTCCGGCCGCGACCGCGCCCGCCGATTCTTCGGCGACCCCGCCGGCTGACACGGCCCCGGCCACCGATGCGCCGGCAACCGACGCACCGGCGGCTGATGCGCCCGCGGCTCCGACCGACACCGCCCCGGCTCCGACCGAGTCGACCCCGCCGGCCGACGCGGCCCCGGCCGACAGCGGCACCACCCCGGCACCTGCACCGAACTGATCGGGCGCAGGCACGCCCTGGTCCCGATCGGATCAGGGGAAAAGCCACGGAAACCCCGGCCCTTTGCGGCCGGGGTTTTTATTTGGCCCGACACATCTTCGTCGGCGGCCGTCTTTTCGCAGGCTTGCCAACCAGCCTGTAGCGCGCCATGTTCGGCCATCAGGTCCGGGCCAACCGGGCGAACCAACGGGGAATATCACAATGATGCATTTCACGCGAACCAAGTCGCTTTTGCTGGCGACCGCCATCAGCGTTGCAGCTGTATCGGCGCCCGCCGCCTGGGCGGAAACGCCGGCCGATGTGCTGGTCGTCGCCGCGACGATCGACGACATCATCAGCCTTGATCCGGCGCAGAGCTTTGAGTTTTCGGGCAATGACGTCGATCAGAACCTGTATGACCGTCTGGTCGACTTCGACCCCCTGGATCTTGATGCGGGCTTCAAGCCCAGCCTTGCCGAAAGCTGGGAGGTCAGCGAGGACGGCAAGACCATCACCTTCACCATGCGCGACGGCGTCAAGTTCCATTCCGGCAACCCGGTCCGGGCCGAGGATGCCGCCTGGTCGCTTCAGCGGGCGGTCAAGATCAACAAATCGCCCGCCTTCATCCTGAACCAGTTCGGCTTTACCCCCGAGAATGTCGAAGAGCTTATCAAGGCCGACGGCAACAAGCTGACCATCACGCTGGATCAGCCCTATGCGCAATCCTTCGTTCTGAACTGTCTGACCGCCAATATCGGCTCGGTGGTCGACAAGGAACTGGTGATGCAGCATGTCGAAGGCGAGGATCTGGGCAACACCTGGCTCAGCACAAATGACGCCGGTTCCGGTCCCTACACGCTGACCGCATGGCGCCCGAACGAGGTCGTGCAACTGGCCGCCTATGAGGAATATTTCCAGGGCGCGCCGGCGATGAAGCGGGTCATCGTGCGCAACGTGGCGGAATCGAGCGCGCAGCGCTTGCAGCTTGAGCAAGGCGACATCGACGTTGCCCGCAACCTGACGCCCAGCGATATTCAGGGTATCAGCGGCAACGACAAGCTGAAAGTGGTCGACGAAAAGCGCGGCCGCATCCTGTACATGGGGATGAGCCAGAAGGACGAAGTGCTGAAGAACCCGGCCGTCCAGCAGGCGATGCGCCACCTGATCGACTTCGACGGCATGGCGAACAGCTTCCTCAAGGGACAGTGGCAGGTTCATCAGGCCTTCCTGCCCGAAGGCTATCTGGGTGCGCTGTCGGAAAACCCGTGGAAATACGATGTCGAGGAAGCCAAGAAGATTCTGGCCGACGCCGGAGTGACCGGCGGCACGATCACCACGAAAATCCGCGACATCCGTGAATATATCGACGTGGCCCAGACCATTCAGGCCTCGATGGCGCAAGCCGGTCTGACGCTGAACATCGAACAGATGACCGGCGCGCAGGTTCTGGATGCCTATCGCGCCCGCGAAGTGCCGATCTTCCTTGGCGAATGGGGCCCGGACTATGCCGACCCGCAGACCAATGCCGGTACCTTCGCGTGGAACCCGGATAACGAAGGCAAGGGGTCGACGCTCGCTTGGCGCAACAGCTATGCCGTCCCGCAGGAAATGCAGGATCAGGTCAAGGCCGCGACGCTTGAAGGCGACACCGAAAAGCGCAAGCAGATGTATGTCGATATTCAGACCGAATATCAGAAAACCGCACCCGTCCTGCCCCTGTTCCAGCGGATCGAACAGGTTGCGATGCAGAAGGGTATCACCAACTGGAGCGGCGGCGGCGCCGTCACCAGCGTGAACTATCGTCAGGTGACCAAGGGCGAATGACCTTGTCGAACGTGGACAAGGCGGGGGGGCAGGGCAACCTGCCCCCTTCGCCGCGCAGGTCGGGCGCCGCGCGACGGCGCGCCAAGCGCATCGGCGGCATCCTTTTGTCGCTGGCCCTGACGCTTCTGGGGTTGTTGCTGGTCACTTTCGTCATCGGGCGCGTGATGCCGATCGACCCGGTGCTGAAAGTGGTGGGCGAGCGTGCCACACAGGCCCAATACGACGCTGCCTATCAGGCGATGGGTCTGGACAAGCCGCTGTGGGAGCAATTCCTGATCTATATCGGCGACGTTCTGCGCGGAAACTTCGGGCGCTCGATCTCGACCGGTCATCCGGTGACCGAGGATCTGAAGCGCGTGTTCCCGGCAACGGTGGAACTGGCCAGCCTTGGCACGCTGATCGGCATTCTGGTCGGGGTTCCGCTGGGCGTGGTGGCCGCCGCGCGGCGCGGCGGCTGGGTCGATCAGATCGCCCGGGTCGTCGCACTGATCGGGTATTCCATGCCGATCTTCTGGCTCGGCTTGATGGGATTGCTGGTGTTCTACGGCATTCTGGGCTGGGTCGGCGGACCCGGGCGGCAGGGCATCGTCTATGACGGCATGGTGCCGACCTATACCGGCATGATCCTGATCGACAGCCTGATCGCCGGTGACTGGGCCGCGTTCCGCGACGCCTTTTCACACGTCATCCTTCCGGCCAGCCTGCTTGGCTATTTCAGCCTCGCCTATATCAGCCGCATGACCCGCAGCTTCATGCTGGAACAGCTTTCGGCCGAGTATATCACCACCGCGCGGGTCAAGGGCCTGTCCGAAACGCGGGTGATCTGGGGCCATGCCTTCCGCAACATCCTCGTGCCGCTGATCACGGTGATCGCGCTGTCCTTCGGATCGCTGCTGGAAGGTTCCGTGCTGACCGAGATCATCTTCAGCTGGCCCGGAATCGGCCAGTACATCACGAAAACCCTGCTGGCCGGCGACATGAACGCGGTGCTGGGGGGCACGGTGCTGGTCGGCTTGTGCTTCATCGTGCTGAACATGCTGTCGGATCTGCTTTACAAATTCCTTGACCCGAGGGCCGAATGACCCAGGCAAGCACCGAAACCATGACGACCCGCCAATGGCTGTTGTCGAATGCGCCGCAATCGCGCCGGCAGGCCCGTCTTGGGGCGCTTTATCAGGGCTGGCTGACCTTCCGGTCGAATCATCTGGCGATGGTCGGGCTGATCATATTGGTTCTGTTGGTGCTGACGGCGATTTTCGCCCCGTGGCTGTCGCCACAAAGCCCCGTCGCGCAGAACCTCGCCGGACGGCTGCAACCCCCTTCGGCCGAAAATTGGCTGGGCACAGATGCGCTGGGACGGGACATCCTGTCGCGGCTGATCTGGGGATCGCGCATCACGCTGTTCATCGTCGGAACGGTGGCGCTCATCTCGCCCCTGATCGGGCTGTTGGTCGGCACGGTCGCGGGCTTTACCGGCGGCTGGGTCGATCAGGTGCTGATGCGGATCACCGACATCTTTCTGGCCTTCCCCAAGCTCATTCTGGCACTGGCGTTCGTAGCAGCCCTTGGCGCCGGGATCGGCAATGCCGTTCTGGCGCTGGCGCTGACCGGCTGGCCGCCCTATGCCCGGCTTGCCCGGGCCGAGACGCTGACGATCCGCAATGCCGATTATATCGCCGCCGCCCGGCTTCAGGGCGCGGGTCCGCTGCGGCTGCTGATCGGGCATATCTGGCCGCTGTGCATAAGCTCTCTGATCGTGCGGGTGGCGCTCGACATGGCCGGCATCATCCTGTCGGCGGCGGGGCTTGGCTTTCTGGGCCTCGGCGCCCAGCCGCCGCTGCCCGAATGGGGGGCGATGATCTCGGACGGGCGCACCTATATCCTTGATTTCTGGTGGGTCGCGGCCATGCCGGGTCTTGCGATTTTCATCGTCAGCCTAGCCTTCAACCTCTTGGGCGACGGGTTGCGCGACGTACTTGATCCGAAGGCGGCAAAGCAATGACCGAACCGCTTCTGGACGTGCAGAACCTGCGGGTGACCTTCCCCTCGCGTCAGGGTGATTTCGAGGCCGTGCGCGGGGTGTCCTTCCAGCTTGGTCGTGAGCGGCTGGGCGTCGTCGGCGAAAGCGGGTCGGGCAAATCCATGACCGGCCGCGCCATCCTTGGCCTCGTCCGACCGCCCGGGCGGGTGACGGCCGACCGGATGACGCTCGACGGCCGGTCGATCCTGAACCTGCCCGAACGCCAGATGCGCGCCATTCGCGGCGGCCGTATCAGCATGGTCATGCAGGACCCCAAATTCAGCCTCAACCCGGTGATGACCGTCGGCCGGCAGATCATGGAGGCGTATCGCCTGCACGCCGGTGGCGACCGGAACGCCGCGCGCGACAAAGCCATGGAGATGCTGCGCGCCGTCCAGATCCGGGATCCCGAGCGGGTGTTCGACGCCTATCCGCACGAAGTTTCGGGCGGCATGGGCCAGCGCATCATGATCGCGATGATGCTGGCCCCCGACCCCGAGATCCTAATCGCGGACGAGCCGACCAGCGCGCTTGACGTATCGGTGCGGACCGAGGTTCTGCGGATCATGGACCGGCTGGTGCGTGATCGCGGCATGGGGCTGATCTTCATCAGCCACGACCTCAATCTGGTGGCGCAATTCTGCGACCGGGTGCTGATCATGTATGCCGGCCGCATCGTCGAGACGCTGCCCGCGGATCAGTTGCACGCCGCGAAACACCCCTATACCCGGGGGTTGCTGAACAGCCTGCCCCGTCTGGACGAGCCCGTCGACCGCCTGCCGGTCCTTGTCCGCGATGACGACTGGCGCGACGCGCCGCTGGTCACCGAGTTTCCCGGGGGGCTTTGAACATGCTGAACGTCTCGGACCTGAACGTCTGGTTCGGCCATGATGCCGACCGCGTCGATGCCGTGCGCGGCGTCGGCTTTGAGGTTGCGCAGGGCGAAAGCTATGGGCTGGTGGGCGAAAGCGGGTCGGGAAAATCGACGATCCTGCGCGCGATCACCGGGCTGATCGCCACATGGTCGGGCCGGATCGCCGTCGAGGGACGCCAGGTCACCGGCAGACACCGCGACCGGGCTTTCCACAAGACCGTGCAGATGGTGTTTCAGGACCCCTATGCCAGCCTTCATCCGCGCCACTCGGTCGACCGGGTGCTGTCCGAAACCCTGCGATTGCAGGGTATGGACAACGTCGACCGGCGGATCGGCCGGTTGCTCGAGGATGTGGGGCTTGGCGGCGGCTTCCGGTTTCGCTATCCGCATCAGCTTTCGGGCGGTCAGCGTCAGCGCGTCGCCATCGCGCGCGCGCTTGCTGCCGAACCGCGGCTTTTGCTGCTGGACGAACCGACCAGCGCGCTGGACGTTTCGGTTCAGGCCGAGATCCTGAACCTGCTGACCGACCTGCGGCGCGAACGCGACCTGACCTATGTCATGGTCAGTCACGATCTGTCGGTCATCGCCCATATGTGCGACCGTCTGGCGGTCATGCGCCATGGCGAACTGGTCGAGCAGATGACCACCGCCCAGCTTCGCGGCCGCGCCGCAAAAAGCGATTATGCCCGCCATCTCATCGCCGCCAGCGAGGGCTATCTGCGCGAAGATGCGCCGCACTGAGCCTGATCGGGGCGGGATCCAACGGTTTTTTCAAGCGAAATCCCAGGTTTTCGTCGCGGATGCCGGGCGCGGGCTGCCTCCGTTCAGAGGATGGTAACTATTTCACGCTAGATCTTTCCCAACTGCGAGGGGAATCAGCATGAATCTGACCATCACCGAAAGCGACGACAACCGCACCGTGATCCAACTGGCCGATGCACGGCTGGATGCGGCCATCGCCACCCGGTTCAAGGACAAGATGCGCGCCGTCACCGGATCGCGGCACGGCGCGGTCATTCTGGACATGTCTTGCGTCGATTTCATGGACAGTTCGGGGCTTGGGGCGATCATCGCGGCCCGAAAGAACATGCCCGACGGCGCCGACCTCCAGATCGCCGGCCTGACCCAGAATGTGGCGCGGGTGTTCAAGCTGACCAAAATGGACACGATCTTTACCATTCACGACACGATCGCCCCGGGACCCGCGGAATGACTTCGGCGCATCGGACCGAGGCGCTTGCCGATCCGATGCGGCAACCGCTTTTCCATCGGGTCTTTCGGGCGGATCCCGGCAATGTGCGCCGAACGCTGATCGAGATCAGGTCCCGTTTCTCGACGCTGCTGGAATCCGCAACCGCGGGCCGGTTGGAGCTGGTTTTGGCCGAGGTGCTGAACAACGTGGGTGAACACGGCGCGCCGACGCCGGATCTTCACGCTGACGATCAGGGCGACAATCTTGATGGCGGCGGGCGTGCCATGGCGCCCGGCCGTCGGCGCGTGCCGCTGGTCCATCTGGCGCTGACCCGCCACACCACCGGCATCGCCTGTGCGATCAGCGATGACGGCAGGCGGATCCCCGCGAATTGCCTGATCCAGCCCAGCATGCCCGTCATCCTCGGGCCGGATCATACGCTGCCCGAAGGCGGGTTTGGCTGGTTCCTGATCCATGATCTGACCCAGTCGCTTTGCTATTTCCGCGAAGGGCACCGCAATTTTCTGGCCTTCTGCGTGCCGTGGGAAGACACCGAGAATCAGCGCTGATCGGGTCGGTCGCGGTGCCGGATCGACCCCGGTTCCAGGCGCGCCCGGTTCAGCCCGGCGTGGCGGCGTGTTTCATCGGCTGCCCGGCGACATAGGTCTGGGCTATGGCGCGGTCGTCGCCCATGATCTGCAGGATGAACAGCTCTTCCGCCAGCGTCGTCGCACGCTCCATCCGCAAGGCCATCGCGGGCGTGGCGTTGGCGTTCAACACCACGAAATCGGCATCCGTCCCCGGCTCCAGCGTGCCGATCCGGTCCGCCATTCCCATCGCCAGCGCATTGCCGCGCGTGGCCCAGTGAAACGCCGCCAGCGGGTGCAGGTTCTGGCCACGCAACTGCATGACCTTGTAGCCCTCGGCCAGCGTGGTCAGCATGGAATAGCTGGTGCCCCCGCCGACATCCGTCGCCACCCCGGCGACGATACCGGCCGCCCGCGCCCCCTCGGCGTCATAAAGCCCCGATCCGATGAACAGGTTCGAGGTCGGGCAGAAAATCGCCCGGCTGCCGGTTTCCGCCATCCGCGCGATCTCTCGGGGTTCAAGGTGAATGCAGTGCCCCAGCATCAGCTTTGGCCCCAACAACCCAACCTGCTCATACACGTCCAGATAGTCGCGCGCCTGTGGATAGAGCTCCCGCGTCAGCGCGATCTCGTCGCGGTTTTCCGACATATGGGTCTGGATCAGGCATTCGGGGTGTTCGGCCGCCAACTGCCCCGCCGCGGCAAGCTGCGCCGGCGTCGAGGTGATCGCAAAGCGCGGTGTGATGACATATTGCGCTCGGCCACGCCCGTGCCATTTCGCGATCAGCGCCTTGCTTTCGTCATAGCCCTGCTGCGCGGTATCCAGAACGGCGGCCGGCGCGTTGCGGTCCATCATCACCTTGCCGGCGGCGATCGCCATGTTGCGGGCCTCGGCCGCCGCGAACAGCGCCTCGGCCGACCCGGCATGGACCGAGCAATAGGCGCTGGCCGTGGTCGTCCCCGCCTCGATCAGCCGGTCCAGAAACGCCTCGGCCATGCGGGCGGCGTGGGCCGGGTCCGAAAACCGCGCTTCCTCGGGGAAAGTATAGGTGTTCAGCCAGTCCAGAAGCTGCGTGCCCCAACTGGCGATGACCTGCACCTGCGGAAAATGGATATGCGGGTCGATGAAGCCGGGCAGGATCAGATGCGGTCTGTGGTCGGTCTCGGCCAGACCATCGGCGCGCAGATCGGCATAGTCGCCGATCGCGGCGATCTTGCCACCTTCGACGATGATCGCGCCATCCTCGATAAAGCGGTGATTGTCCTCGGTCTCGGCCGGATCGGCGTGAAAGTTAAGAACGCGGCCACGAATCAGATGTTTCATGAATTTTCTTGTATGAGGTCGGTGGATACGGCCGAGGTGAGCCGGCCGATGATTTCGGCGGCCGCGAAGGCGGCGATCACTTCGGGGCGTTTGTCGCGGCTGTATCCGGCCCCGATCGGGCAGATCAGCGGCGCGGGGTCAATGCCGCGCGTCCGGGCAAAGCGCGCGAAGCTGGCGCGTTTAGTGCCGCTGCCGATCATGCCGACATAGCCCGCGTCACCGCGCTGCAACGCCTCGGCCGCCAGAAGGAAATCCAGCGCATGATCATGGGTCAGGATGACATAGCTGCTGCGCGGCGGGGCGGCGCGCAGCTCAGCCTCGGGCAGGGGCGTCAGACGGGCGTCAAGACCCGGCGCCGCCAGCGAAAGTTCATCCGCGCGGCTGTCGACCAGCGTCGCCCGCACCGGCAAGGGCCGCAGCGCCAGCGCCAGCGCGCGCCCGACATGACCGGCGCCGAAGATCAGAACCCGGGGCTGTTCGGGATCGGGACCGGGCAGCGCCTGTTCCAGCGACAGCGCGACCCGTCCGCCGCAACACTGCCCGATTTCGGGCCCCAAAGGCACGTCCATCGTCGCGCGGCTTTCGCCGAAGGCCAGCATCTGCCGGGCCCGGTCGATGGCCATGTATTCAAGCGCGCCGCCGCCGATCGTGCCGCGCGTCATATCGCGATCCACCCACATCTCGGCCCCCGCCTCGCGCGGGGTCGAGCCTTTGGTATGGGTCACGCGAATGCGGATCATGCGGCCGTCCCCCCGCCGCGCAGCCGCTCGACCGCCATCAACACCCGCTCGGGTGTGGCGGGCGCGTCCAGCCGGGGACATTCGCGGTAATGCGCGACGCTGGCCACGGCCATGCCGATCGCCTCGAACACCGAGATCGCCAGCATGAACGGCGGCTCGCCCACCGCCTTTGACCGCTTGACCGTCTTTTCGCGGTTCACCGACCAATCGGCCAGCGCCACATTGAAGATACGCGGGCGGTCGCCGGCCAGCGGAATCTTGTAGGTCGAGGGCGCGTGCGTCTTCAGCTCGCCCTTGTCGTTCCACCACAGTTCTTCGCTGGTCAGCCAGCCCACGCCCTGAACGAACCCGCCCTCGACCTGGCCCTTGTCTATGGCCGGGTTGATCGAGCGGCCGACATCGTGCAGCACGTCCACGCGGTCGACTTCGTATTCGCCAGTCAGCGTATCGACCGAAACCTCGGACACGGCCGCACCATAAGCGAAATAATAGAAGGGGCGGCCGGTGCCCTTGGCGCGGTCCCAGTGGATCTTGGGCGTCTTGTAAAAACCCGCCGCGGACAATTGCACCCGCGCCAGATAAGCCGCGCGGATGAAATCGGCGAAGGGCATGGTTTCGCCACCGATCCGCACGGTTTCGCCGATGCTGATCTGGTCGGCGGGCACGTTCCACGCCGAAGCGGCGAAACCGGTCAACCGGGCGAGCAACTGATCGCACGCATCCAGCGCCGCCATCCCGTTCAGGTCCGAGCCCGAGGACGCCGCCGTGGCCGAGGTATTCGGCACCTTCTCGGTCGTGGTCTTGGTGATCTTGATCCGCGACAGATCGACCCCCAACGCCTCGGCCGTCACCTGCGCCACCTTGATGTTCAGGCCCTGCCCCATCTCGGTCCCGCCATGGTTCAACTGGATCGAGCCGTCGCTGTAGATATGGATCAGCGCACCGGCCTGATTGTACCAGGTGGCGGTGAAGCTGATCCCGAACTTGACCGGCGTCAGCGCGATGCCCTTGCGGATAACCCCGCCACGGGCATTCCAGTCCAGCACCGCCTTGCGGCGGACGTGATAGTCGCTGCTCGCCTCCAGCTCATCAAAGATGCGGGGCAGGATCTGGTCCTCGACCTCTTGATGATAGGGCGTCAACTGGCCGTTCTGGTATAGGTTGGCCTTGCGGATCTCCAACGTATCCTTGCCCAGCGCATAGGCGATTTCCTCGATCATGCGCTCGGCCACGATCACGCCCTGCGGACCGCCAAAGCCGCGAAAGGCGGTGTTCGATACGGTATTCGTGCGCATCGGATGGCTGCGCAACTCCACGTCGGGATAGAAATAGGCGTTATCGGCATGGAACAACGCCCGGTCGGTCACCGGGCCGGACAGGTCGGCCGAGAAACCGCAGCGCGCATACCAATCGCCGCTGACGCCCTGAATCCGGCCCTGCCGGTCGAAACCCAGCGCATAATCGGCCACGAAATCGTGCCGCTTGCCGGTTGCGGTCATGTCATCGTCGCGGTCGGGCCGCAGCTTGACGGCGCGGTGCCATTTCTTGGCGGCGACGGCGGCCACGCAGCAGAACAGGTTCATCTGCGTTTCCTTGCCGCCAAAGCCGCCGCCCATGCGCCGGACATTCACCACCACCGCGTTCGAGGCGACGCCCAGCGCGTGGGCGACCATGTGCTGCACCTCGCTTGGGTGCTGGGTCGAGGTATGGATGACGACATCCTCATCCTCGCCCGGGACGGCCATGGCGATCTGGCCCTCAAGGTAAAAATGGTCCTGGCCGCCGATGACCATACGGCCGGTGATCCGATGCGGCGCGGTGGCAAGGGCGACCTCGGGTGCGCCCCGGCGCAGCTTCAGCGGATCGGTCACGTAGCCCATGCCGGCGTCGCGCGCGGCGATGGGGTCAAGCGCGTGAGGCAGGGCATCATATTCGACAACCGCCAAGGCGGCGGCGCGGCGCGCCTGATCGCGGGTTTCGGCGATCACCGCAAATATCGGCTGGCCCCAGAACCGCACCTCGCCCTCGGCGAAGATCGGATCATCGTGATTTCCGGCGGGGCTTACGTCATTCACGCCCGGAATATCGGCGGCGGTCAGCACGTCGATCACGCCGGGTGCGGCACGCACCGGGTCCAGATCCAGCCGCGTGATGCGGCCATGGGCGCATTTCGACAGGCCTAGATAGGCGTGCAGCGTGCCCTGCGGCTCGGTCAGATCGTCGGTATAGTCGGCCCGCCCGGTGACATGCTTTTCGGCGCTGTCGTGGCGGATGTCGTCCGAGATACCGGGGCTGAGGTTATCCTTCATCCTACTCTCCTGCGGCGCGGGGCAGGCGCACCGGCAATGCGCCACCGGCATGTTCCAGCCAGAAGCGGCGGAAGAAATTCGCCGCGACCGTGCGGCGATATTCCGCGCTGGCGCGCCAGTCCGACAGGGGCTGGAAATCCTCGGCCACGGCGCGGGCAGCGGCCTCGAACGACTGCCGGGCGAAGGGCGCGCCGACCAATGCCGCCTCGGCGTGCGCGGCGCGCTTGGGAATGCCGGCCATGCCGCCAAAGGCGACATGCGCGCGGGTGATGATGTCATGCGCGACGGTGATGCGGAAGCCGGCGGCGACGGCCGAAATATCCGCGTCCCGGCGCTTGCTGATCTTGTAGGCGGCGATCAGCGCGTCGCCCCGGCGCGGAATGATGATGGTTTCCAGAAATTCGCCCGGTTTGCGGTCCTGTTTGCCATATTCGATGAAATAGCTTTCAAGGGGAATTTCGCGCCGCTCGGCCCCCCGGCGCAGCACGATCCGCGCCCCGAGTGCGATCAGCAGCGGCGGGCTTTCCCCGATGGGTGAGCCGTTGGCGATATTGCCGCCGACCGTGCCCATGTTGCGCACCTGCCAGCCGCCGATCCGGTGCCAATAGCTGTCGACCTCGGGGAAATGTTCGGCGATGACGGGCGCCGCCTCGGAATAGGTGACACCCGCGCCGATGCGGATTTCCTGGTCGTCGACCGCGATATCCTTCATCAGATGGCCGATGAACACGGCGGGCGAGATGTTGCGCAGGAACTTCGTCACCCAAAGACCGACATCGGTCGCGCCGGCCACAAGGGTGGGTTTGTCTTGCGCCAGCATCACCTCCGCCAGATCGTCCACATCGGCGGGAACGATCGCCCGGTTTCGACCGTCGCGCGCGACATCGACGCGACCCCGCATGCCCGCCAGCCGGGACGCGACATTTTCACGCTCGGTATTCAACGCATCGGCGGCCTGACCGCCGGCGCGGGTTGCGGCGAATGCGGCGCGGACGATGGGCTCATACCCGGTGCAGCGGCACAGATTGCCCTGCAACGCCGTCTCGACCTCGGTCATCGTGGGATCGGGATTGGTCATCCATAGACCATAAAGCGCCATGACAAAGCCGGGCGTACAGAAACCGCACTGGCTGCCGTGATGGTCGACCATCGCCTGCTGGACCGGGTGCAGCTTGCCGTCCTGCCCGCGCAGATGTTCGATCGTGACCACATGACAGGCGTGGCACGAGGCAACGAAGCGGATACAGGCGTTCACCGGCTCATAGATCAGCCCGACCGGTGTCAGCCGCCCGACCATGACCGTGCAGGCACCGCAATCGCCCTCGGCGCAGCCTTCCTTGGTGCCGGTCAGACGCCTTGAAATACGCAGGAAATCCAGCAGCGTATCCGAGGCCCCGACCTCGGACAGGCTGATTTCGGTATCGTTCAGCAGAAAACGCAGTTCGGTCATCTTCCCCTCGCGGCCCGGCGCCGGGCAAGTCATTAACCTAATCCTTTAATTGGAAATCCAAAATGTTTTCAGCGATAGAAGAGTTTACACGAGTCGTTGAAAAACGGGATGCATAACGTTGCCCTATCTTGAAAGTCTGCGGGTCTTCGTCCGGGTGATCGAACTGGGCTCGATCACCGCCGGGGGACGCGATCTGCGCATGTCGCCCGCGGTCGCGTCGAACCGGATCAGGGATCTGGAAACCCGGTTTGGCGTGCGCCTGTTGAACCGGACCACGCGCAAGCTGACCCCGACCGAAATCGGGCGCGCCTTCTATGACAGCGCGCGGCGGGTCATCGAGACGCTGGATCAGGCCGAGGCGGTCGTGTCCGGCTTTTCCGGCACCCCGCGCGGCGTCATCCGCCTGACCGCGCCGCTGGGCGTCGGCCGCAGGCTGGTCGGGCCGCTGGTGCCGCGGTTCTGCGAACAGAACCCCGAGGTCGAGATACGGCTTCGGCTGTCTGACCGCTCGGTGAACATCGTCGAGGACGGGATCGACATCGCCTTCTTTCTGGGCGAGCCGCAGGACAGCGCGCTTTTGTGGCGCAAGATCAGCGATTGCCCGCGCCGGCTGGTGGCCGCGCCGGAATATCTGGCGCGGCACGGTGTGCCCGGATCGCCCGACGATCTGGCCGGACATAATTGCCTGCTGCTGCGCTATCCCCGCAGCCCGGAATATTACTGGATGCTGTCGACCGCTGATGGCCCGCGCAAGATGCTGGTCTCGGGCCGGTTCGATGCCGATGACGGCGATGTGCTGACCGGATGGGCGCTGGACGGTCACGGCATCGCCAACCGGCCCGCCTATGAGGTCGCCAGCCATCTGGCACAGGGCCGGCTGGTCGAGGTCCTGCCCGAGACGCCGCCGCTGCCGGCGCAGTTCGGGATACTGACCCCTCACCGGCAGTTGCAGGATCCGAAACTGCGAATATTCGCGGATTTCGCGCTGCGCGAGTTGAAAGGCGCAACCGATACCGGCCGATAAGGACCGTTCGGGACCATATGACGGGTTGCCACCCGCCACGGACGGCCGCGATCTGAACCGGATCACGCCTGCCGCCTCCGCCAGGCTTTCACGGCATCGCCTGCCCGCGCGGAAAACCTAGTTCCAGGCCAGCTTGTCGGTCCCGATGCCGCGATACCAGCGAACGATTTTTGCCCGTTCCTCGGGCTCCATGAAGCTGACGTTGGCGGGCGGCATGGCATCGGTCAGCCCGGCCTGAATATAGATCTCGCGCGCGGCATCTGCGATTTCGCCGTCGGTCTGCAACAGGACCCCCTTGGGCGCGTGCCAGATCCCTTCGAAGGCCGTTTCGCGCGCATGGCACATCGAACAGCGCCCGCCGATGATGTCGCGCACCTCGTCAAAGCCCGCCGATTGCACGATACGTTGCTGGGCGGCGTTCAGCGGGCGGGCCTCGGCCTCTTCCAGCGGCTCGACCCGCAGCCCCAGCGAGGACAGCCACATGATGATCACGAACAGGATCGCAGTCACCGCCCAGGTCCACCACAGATAGCCACGGCGGGCATGCAGCGTGTTGAAGAAATGCCGGATCGTGACCCCCATCAGGAACACCAGCGCCGCGATCAGCCAGTTGTATTCCGAGGCGAAGGCCAGCGGATAATGGGTCGACAGCATCAGGAAGATGACCGGCAGGGTCAGATAGTTGTTGTGGGTCGAGCGCAGCTTGGCGATCCTGCCATATTTCGGATCGGGCACCCGCCCCGCCTTCAGGTCGGCGACCACGATGCGCTGGTTCGGCATGATGATCAGGAACACGTTCGCCGTCATGATCGTGGCGGTGAATGCGCCCAGATGCAAAAGCGCGGCGCGGCCGGTGAAGATCTGGTCATACCCCCAGCCCATCACCACAAGCGCCACGAACAACAGCAGCATCAGCACCGTCGGCTTGTCACCCAGCGGCGATTTGCACAGCGTGTCATAGATCAGCCAGCCGATGGCCAGCGACCCGCCCGAGATCAGGATCGCCTGCCAGACCGCCAGATCCATCTTGGACGGGTCGATCAGGAACAGGTTCGCACCCGCCCAATAGGTGACCATCAGCAGCGCGAGGCCCGACAGCCAGGTCGAATAGCTTTCCCATTTGAACCATGTCAGATGTTCGGGCATCTGTTCGGGGGCGACCAGATATTTCTGGATGTGATAGAAGCCGCCGCCATGGACCTGCCATTCCTCGCCATAGGCTCCCTTCGGCAGGTGCGGGGCTTTTTGCAGGCCAAGGTCCAGCGCGATGAAATAGAAGGACGACCCGATCCACGCGATCGCGGTGATGACATGGGTCCAGCGGATGGCGAAGGCCAGCCATTCCCAGATGATCGCATAATCGGGCATGCGCGACTCCAAATTGATCCGCGGCAAAGACTATCGGCTTTGCGCCCCGGCGAACATGGGTCGCGGCCGCCGGGCAGTCTTTACGGTCGATTGAAAATCAGCTTCCCCGATAGGTGGAATAGCCATAGGGCGCGATCAGCAGCGGCACGTGATAATGGCTGTCCTCGGCCATGCCGAAACGGATCGGCACCACATCCAGAAAGCGCGGTGTCTCGGCCCGGTGATTCAGGCCGTCCAGCCAGTCGCCGACATGAAACAGCAATTCATATTCGCCGGTGGCGAAACGATCGGCCGGCAGGATATGGGCATCGGTGCGGCCGTCGTCATTGGTCACGACCTCGGCCAGACGCTGGCGATCACCGCCGTCCAGCCGAAACAGCTCGATCCGAAGGCCCTGCGCCGGGCGCCCCGTGGCGGTGTCGAGCACATGAGTGGTCAGAAAACCCGCCATCGCTCAGGCCTCGGCGAAAAAGGCAAAGCGGATCACGAACAGCACCGCCACCACCCAGGTCGCGGGATGCACCTCGCGGGCGCGGCCGGTCAGCAGCTTCAGCGCGGCGTAGCTGATGAAGCCAAAGGCCAGACCGTTCGCGATGGAATAGGTGAACGGCATCATCAGCGCGGTCAGCGCGGCCGGCGCGGCGTCGGTGATGTCGGTCCATTGCACCTCGGTCAGTTCGCGCAGCATCAGGGTCGCCACGTAAAGCAGCGCCGGCGCCGTGGCATAGGCCGGAACCGACCCTGCCAGCGGCGCCAGAAACATCGCCAGCAGGAACAGGACCGCCACGGTCAGCGCCGTCAGCCCGGTGCGCCCCCCCGCCTGCACACCCGACGCGCTTTCCACGTAGGCCGTGGTCGACGAGGTGCCCAGCAGCGAGCCCGCGACAATGGCGGTCGAATCGGCCATCAATGCGCGGGACAGGCCCTTGTTGGTATGCGTCGGCCCCTCGGTCAGCAGGCCGGCGCGCTTGGCCACCCCGATCAGCGTACCGGTGGCGTCGAACACCTCGACCAGCACCATGACCAGCACGACATGCACGATGCCGAAGCCAAGCGCGCCGATGATGTCCAGTTGCAGGAAGGTCGGCGCGATGGATGGCGGCATCGAGACGATGCCCCCGAACTGGCTGACACCCAAGCCGATCGAGACGATCGTGACGGCCAGAATACCGATCAGGATCGCCCCCCTGACCCGCAGCGCATCCAGCGCGGCGATCAGGAAAAACCCCGCGATGGCAAGCAGAACCGTCGGCTGGGTCATGTCGCCAAGGGTGACAAGCGTCGGCTCGCTCGGCACGACGATCCCCGCCGTTTTCAGCGCGATCAGCCCAAGGAACATGCCGATCCCGGCGGCGATGGCGCTGCGCATGGATTTCGGAATACCCTCGATCAGCCAGCGGCGAATGCCGGTGACCGACAGGATCAGGAAAATGATGCCCGAGATGAACACCGCCCCAAGCGCCTGCTGCCACGTGAAACCCATGCCGGCCACCACGGTAAAGGCGAAAAAGGCGTTCAGCCCCATGCCCGGCGCCATTCCGATCGGCCAGTTGGCGAAAAGCCCCATGACCGCCGATCCCAGCGCCGCCGCCAGACAGGTGGCGACAAAGACGGCGTTGCGGTCCATGCCGGTGGTCGACAGGATCTCGGGGTTGACGAAGATGATATAGGC
This sequence comes from Paracoccus pacificus, assembly GCF_042680785.1. Taxonomy (NCBI): domain Bacteria; kingdom Pseudomonadati; phylum Pseudomonadota; class Alphaproteobacteria; order Rhodobacterales; family Paracoccaceae; genus Paracoccus; species Paracoccus pacificus. The sequence continues at coordinate 147,587 of NZ_JBHUEN010000021.1, read as the reverse complement.
CATCGTCAGGAATGTGGTGATCCCCGCGATGATCTCGGTCCGCGCCGAGGTGCTTCGTTCAGTCAACCCGAACCATTGTTCCAGCATTTTCATGTCCCTGATCTGGTTGCACCGTCCGGCTTGACGCCGTTCCGGACGGGAAGCCTAGGCCGGCGCCGGCATTCAGACCATAGGGCGGCCGCTGGCAGTCTTTCAACGGAACGTTGAAAACGCATCGGCGGCCGGACCGTTCACCCGGCCGCCGCCCGATGCCTTGTTCTTGAAGCCTAGTTATAAACCGACTGCTTATTGAACTGCGTGCACAGCATGTAATAGATGACCGGCCGGAACTTGTTACGATTGCTGGTGCCGTATTTTTCCAGCACCGATTTGATCGCCGCCATCAGCTCAGGGCCGTCGGCAAGGCCGAGTTTCTTGACCAGATAGCTGTTCTTGACCCGGGCCAGCTCATCCGGGTCCGAGCCCGCTACGGTTTCGCTGTCCTGATTATAGATGGATGGTCCGCAGCCGATGACGACCTTTGTCAGCAGATCCATGTCGGGCGTGACACCCATCTTGGATTTGAGGTCCTCGGCATATTTCGCGATCAGTTCGTCCCGTCTACTCATGTCGTCCCCGTTCGGTGATCAGGGCCTTGCGCCCTGACCAAACCCTAATGGCGGCTTAACAAAAAGCAAAGTCTTTCAGTAGCGGTAGTGATCCGACTTGAACGGGCCTTCGGGGGTAACGCCGATATAATCGGCCTGTTCCTTGGACAATTGGGTCAGTTTGACGCCGATCTTGTCCAGATGCAGCCGCGCCACTTTTTCGTCCAGATGCTTCGGCAGGATATAGACGCCGGGCTGATATTCATCGCCCTTGGTCCACAGTTCGATCTGCGCCAGAACCTGATTGGTGAAGCTGGCCGACATCACGAAGGACGGGTGGCCGGTGGCGTTCCCAAGGTTCAGAAGCCGCCCCTGCGACAGCAGAATGATGCGATTGCCCGAGGGCATCTCGATCATGTCGACCTGATCCTTGACGTTGGTCCATTTGTGGTTGCGCAGCGCGGCGACCTGAATTTCGTTGTCGAAATGGCCGATGTTGCCGACGATGGCCATGTCCTTCATCGCCCGCATATGCTCCAGCCGGATCACGTCCTTGTTGCCGGTGGTGGTCACGAAGATGTCGGCGCTGTCGGCCACATCCTCCAGCGTCACCACCTCGAACCCGTCCATGGCTGCCTGCAAGGCACAGATCGGATCGACCTCGGTCACCTTCACGCGCGCACCGGCGCCGCGCAGCGACGCGGATGAGCCCTTGCCGACATCGCCATAGCCGCAGACCACGGCGACCTTGCCGGCCATCATCACGTCGGTGGCGCGGCGGATGCCGTCGACGAGGCTTTCCTTGCAGCCATATTTGTTGTCGAATTTCGATTTGGTGACGCTGTCGTTCACATTGATCGCCGGAAACGGCAGCAAGCCTTTCTTGTGCAGATCATAAAGGCGGTGCACGCCGGTCGTGGTTTCCTCGGACACGCCCTTGATCGCATCGCGCTGACGGGTGAAGAAACCCGGGCTTTCAGCCATCCGCTTCCTTATCTGCGCGAACAGAGCCTCTTCCTCTTCGCTGGTGGGGACGGCGATCAGATCGGTCTCGCCCGCCTCGACCCGCGCGCCTAGAAGGATATACAGCGTCGCGTCGCCGCCATCGTCCAGGATCATGTTCGCGGTCGCTTCCGGGAACTGGAAGATCCGGTCGGTATAGGCCCAGTATTCCGGCAGCGTTTCGCCCTTGATCGCGAAAACCGGGATGCCGGCGGCGGCGATGGCGGCCGCGGCGTGATCCTGGGTGGAATAGATGTTGCACGAGGCCCAGCGCACATCCGCCCCCAGCGCCACCAGCGTTTCGATCAGCACGGCGGTCTGCACCGTCATATGCAGCGATCCGGCGATCCGCGCGCCCTTAAGGGGCTTCGATTCGCCATATTCGGACCGCAGCGCCATCAGCCCCGGCATTTCGGTTTCGGCGATGTCGAGTTCCTTGCGGCCGAACTCGGCCAGCGCGGCGTCCTTGATGATGAAGTCTTTCACGCGGCGCACCCTGCTTGAATTGCGTTAGGCGCGCCCCATAGCACTCGGACGGCGGCAGTTCAATCAAACAGCCGCGGCACCGTTCCCGGACGGGCGTTCGATACCCGCCGCGTCAAGAAACGCCCCGCTGTCGATACCGCTTCTGTACCCGGTCCCCGAGGCGACGACGCAGGCCGTATCATCGGGCCGCGCATAAACGATCGTCCAGGTGCCCATGACGTCGGAGCCCCAAAGTTCGGCCTGACCGCCCGCGTTGACCGTCTGCATCTGAATCAGCTCCTCGCCGAAATCATGGTCCAGCGAGGCACCAAGCGCCGAGTAGGTTTCGCAATAGGGCTGCATCGTCGGATCCTCGGGCAACGGGATTTCGCCCGCCGCCATGCCGATCACCTGCGCCACCGGAACATCGGCGATTGCCGAATAGGCGCGAATATCGGGGCGGCTCATCGCCTGCGATCCTGCCAGCGCAATACCCCCGATCAAAGTCAGGGCGGTCGCGCCGATAATTACCTTTTTCTTAACATCCATTGCCTTCTTCCCATCCAGATGGGGTTACAGGGAAAACCGGCAATCGCGGAAAAAGTTCCGTTTTCGGGGTTTCCGCCGGCGCACTTGCGATAATCCGGCCGCAACGTCATCTTGGCCATGACACGAAATTCATCGGGCGGAGGAAACCGAATGGCCATGTTATTGGCGGATGTGGGCGGGACGAATGCGCGTCTGGCGCTGGCCCATGCCGGCAAGATCGACCCGGTTTCGATCACCCGGTTTCGCGGCGAAGATTATGCCGATTTCGACAGCGTGGTGACCACCTACCTGCAACAGCAATCCCAACCCGCGCTGACCGCCGTCTGCGTCGCCGTCGCCGGTCCGGTCGCGGGCGGGCAGGCGCGGCTGACCAATCGGGACTGGAGCTTTGATCAGACCGGACTGGCGCGGCTGACCGGTGTCGACCGGGTGCGGCTGATCAACGACCTGACCGCGCTTGGCTATGCGACCGCGATGCTGGGGGACGACGGCTATGGCGTCCTGCGCGCGGTCGATCCGGCACGGTCGCGCAACGGTCAGGGGCTGGTGGTGAATGCCGGAACCGGCTTCAACGTCTGCTCGGTCCGGCACCTGTCCGGCGGCGGCGTGATCTGCCTTGAGCATGAAGAAGGCCACACCGTTCTGCCCGGCAATATTCAGGATCGCCTGCGCGCCGCCCTTGGCCCGGCCGCCGCCGGCTTTCCCACCACCGAGGATCTTTTCGCGGGGCGCGGCCTGTCGCGTCTGCACGCCGCCCTGCACGGCACCGAACCCGTCCGGTCCGAGGAAATCGCCCGGGCGCTTGAGGGCGGCGACGCGGCCGCGCTGCGCACCTATCGCTTCTACGCCGAGCTTTTCGGCCTGCTTTGCCGTGAACTGGCGCTGCGGTTCATGCCGCTGGAGGGGCTTTATCTGGCCGGCAGCGTCGCCCGGTCGGTCAACCGTCAGGATCTGCAATCCATTTTCATCGACGCCATGATGGCCGAGCCGTTCATGCGGGCGATTCCGGCCAATGTGCCGATATTGGTGATTCGCGACGACATGGCGGCGCTTTCGGGATGTGTGGCCGCGTTGACATGAATTCGGCCGGATAACGCACAATCGACCGCCAAAAGGTTAATGTTCACTGGAATTGAGCCCGATTTCCTGCGAAAACGGTCTCAAGGCCCGGTACAAGGGTTAACGAGGCACTTTTTTTGGCAGGTCAAGCATGGCGAGACGGCGAATTCTGCGAACGGGCGTGACGGCCTTCGCACTGGGCGGTTTGGCGATATGCGGACAGGTGCCCGAACGGGCCGCGGCGCAATCGTCCTCATCCGCGTCATCGGCATCGTCCTCGCCTTTCTCGGGAATCTTCGGCGGCCCGAAAGCCGAGGCGCCGGTCAAGCTGAACTTCAACATCGCCGGCGATACCGATCTGGAAAAATCGCTGCGCGGGCGGTCATTGATGTCCGGCGCGATCGACGAAGGCCGCTATACCGGGCAGGACCTGCTGGCCGCCGCACGGGCGGATTACGCGCGGTTTCTGGCGGTCCTGTACGGGCAGGGATATTATTCCGGGGTGATCAACATCACGCTGGACGGTCAGGAGGCGGCGCAGATCGCCGCGCTCGATGCGCCGCAGACGGTGCGCCAGATCAACGTGACCGTGCAGACCGGCCCGCAATTCCGCTTTTCACGCGCCGCCGTCGGCCCGCTGGCGCCGAACACCAAACTGCCGAGTGATTTCCAGACCGGAAAGGTCGCCAAATCGGAACTGGTGGGCGACGCCGCCCGCGCCGGCGTCAAGGCATGGCGCGAGAACGGCAACGCCAAGGCGGATATCGCCGGCGACAATATCGTCGCCGACCACGCCGCCCGCACCCTGTCGGCCGAGGTTGCGCTTGCCCCCGGACCGGTGGTCACCTTCGGGCAATTGCGGATGCGCGGCTACGACCGGATGGACCCGCGCCGTCTGGCCAAGATCGCCGGCTTTCCCGAAGGACAAAGGTTCGACCCGGAAAAGCTGGAAGACGTGCGCAAGCGTCTGCGGCGGACCGGGGTTTTCTCGGCGATCACGCTTGAGGAATCCGAAAAGCTCGGCCCCGGCAATACGATGGATGTCGATCTGACCGTCGTGGAACAGAAGCCCCGCCGGATCGGCGCGGGCTTTGAGATTTCAACCAACGAAGGCGCGGCGCTGTCGGCCTATTGGCTGCATCGCAACCTGTTGGGCGGCGGCGAAAGGCTGCGGATCGAGGGCAAGATCGCCAATCTCGGGGCGCGGGACAGCGGCCGGGACTATTCGCTTAACCTGCGGCTGGAACGCCCCGCCACGATCACCGCCGACACCACGGCCTATCTGGATACCGGCATCCAGCACACCGATGACGTCGATTACAAGGAAGACGCGGCCCATTTCGGTCTCGGCCTCAACCGGATCTGGAGCGACGAATTAAGCGCCCAGACCGAGATTCAATATCGCGTGTCGCGGGTCGAGGACGAAAGCGGCAAGACCCGGTTCAAGGTACTGTCCTTTCCGACCTCGATCACCTGGGACAAGCGCGACGACCCGAACAACGCCAAAAGCGGCTTCTGGCTGTCGGGCGGCGTGATCCCGTTCGTCGGTTTCGCCGATACCGGATCCGGGTCGCAACTGACCGCCGAGGGCCGGATCTATCGCAGCTTTGGCGAAGATCAGCGTTTCACGCTGGCGGCGCGGGCGCGGCTGGGCACGGTCGCCGGTCCCACGCTGGCGGAAACCCCGCGCGACTATCTGTTCTATTCCGGCGGTGGCGGCACGGTTCGCGGCCAGCCCTATCAGTCGCTGGGGGTCCGGGTACTTCAGGGTCCCGACGGACCGATCAAGACCGGCGGCATGAGCATCGCGACCGTATCGACCGAGGCGCGCATTCAGGTTCGCGAAAAAATCGGCACCGTGCTGTTCGTCGATGCCGGCCGCGTCTGGGAGGACGAATTGTGGGGCGGCGCCTCGGGCTGGCAGGCGGGGGCCGGTGTCGGGGTACGTTATGATACGCCCATCGGTCCGCTGCGCCTTGACCTGGCGGGCCCGGTCGGCGGCGATACCGGAAAGGGGCTGCAATTGTACCTTGGTCTGGGGCAGGCATTCTGATGCGGCGCTTTATCCTTTTGCTGTTACTGGTTCTTTTGCCGGTTTCGGTTATGGCCCAAGACAGCCAGACCGAGGAAGACAAAGGTTTTCTCACCCGGTTTCTGGAAGAAAAACTGTCCGGTGCGGGCCGTCAGGTCGTGATCTCCGGCTTTGCCGGGGCGCTTTCGTCGCGCGCGACATTCGCCTCGATCACCATCGCGGATGACCAAGGCGTCTGGTTGACGCTGCGCAACGGCGCCATTCAATGGAACCGTTCGGCCATTCTGCGGGGCCGGATCGAGATCGCCGAACTGTCGGCGGCCGAGATCGACCTGCCGCGCACCCCCACCCCCGCCGCACAGGCCAGCGTGGCGACCCCGGAAGCGCGGGAATTCAGCCTGCCGGAACTGCCGGTTTCGGTGAAGATCGAGAAATTGCTGGCCGAGCGGGTGGTTCTGGGCCAACCGATCATCGGTCTGCCGGCCGAGTTGCGCGTCTCGGGCGACATGAGCCTTGAGGGCGGCGAGGGCACGGCGGTTCTGAACATCGACCGGCTGGACGGCCCGCGCGGGCGCTTTGCGCTGAACGCGGCGTTTTCGAACACCACCCGGAACCTGAACCTGAACCTTGATCTGGACGAGGACAAGGACGGTCTGGCGGTCAATCTGCTGAACATCCCCGATCGTCCGGCCATCAAGTTGCAGGTGGCGGGTCGCGGTCCGATTTCCAATTATGCGGCCGATATCGTGCTGGCGACCGACGGCCAGCCGCGCGTGACCGGCAAGGCCACGCTGGCCACGGCGGCCGGCCCCGACGACAGCCCGGGCCAGAAATTCCGGCTGGCGCTGGACGGCGACATCTCGCCCCTGCTTCCGGTTCAGCACCGCGCCTTTTTCGGCAACAAGGCGGTTCTGCTGGCCGAGGGTTGGCGCGGCGAAAGCGGCCGCATCGCCCTGCCCGTGCTGATGATCGACACCAATGCGCTGAATCTTTCCGGCTCGCTCAATCTGGGTGACGACGGCGCGCCGCAATCGGCGGTGATGCTGATGACCGTCGGGACCGAGGCGGGCGCCACCGAACCGGAAACGCTGCTTCCCTTCGGCAATGCCGCGACCCGGGTCAGCACCGGACGGTTCGAACTGGTCTATGACAAGGCCAAGGGCGACGGCTGGACGCTGAATTCGCGCATGCGCAACCTGAAACAGGCGATGATGACCATCGACGCCGTCGATCTGAACGGATCGGGTTCGGTCAAGCAGGAAGCGGGCCGGGTCGACGAGGTAACCGGCGTGCTGAATTTTGACACCACCGGCATCGCGCCCACCGACAAGGGGCTGGCGCTGGCTATCGGCGAGACGCTGAAAGGCCGCACCGACATTCACTGGGCGCGTGAAAACCCGCTGGAACTGACCAACCTGTCGCTTGAGGGCGGCGGCTACGGCCTGACCGGCGATATCCGCGCCGACGGGCTGGGCAGCGGCATCACCGTCTCGGGCGAGGTCGAGGCGCGGCACGACGATCTGTCGCGGCTGTCGACGCTGGCCGGGCGCGCGCTGAAAGGCAATGCGACCGCCACGATCAGCGGGCTTTACACGGTGCTGACCAAGGGCTTTGACGTCGAAGCCAAGGTCACCGGCAACGACATCGCCATCAACCAGCCGCAGGTCGACCGCATGCTGGCCGGCGAATCGGCGATCGAGCTGTCGGCGCGCCGCGATGAAACCGGGATCGAGTTGCGCGACCTGACCGTCAACGCGCAGAACCTGACCGCACAGGCGCAGGGCATGCTGACCTCGAACAACAGCGACCTGACGGCGACGGCCTCGATGCCCGATCTGTCGGTGGCAGATCCGGCCTTTGGCGGCGCGCTGAAGGTCAATGCCAAGATTACCGGGCCGGCCGGGCTGCGGCGTCTGGCCGTCGACGGCATCGCCGACGATCTGGTCACCGGCATTGCCGAGCTTGACGGCGCGCTCAAGGGGCAGACCGTGCTGACCGTCGCCGCGCAACAGCAGGAAAACGGTGGTCTGGCGGTCGAGACCCTGCGGCTGGCCAACACCCAGCTTATCGCCGAAGGCAACGGCACCTATGCCAAGGGCACCGGCGGGAATGCCAACATCACCTTCAGCATGCCCGATCTTACCGTGATGGGACGCGGCTTTGCCGGCGCGATCAAGGCGAATGCGCGCTTGTCCGAGGCGAACGGCACCCGTTCGGTCGACATCGCCGGGACCGGCACCAATCTCAGCTTCGGTCAGGCGCAGGTCGATGGCGCGATGATGGGGGATACCCGGTTGATGGTCCGCGCCAGCGAAAAGGACGGCACCATCTCCATCGAAGAGGCGCGGCTGACCAATGATCAGATGAACGCGACGGCGCAGGGCACCATCGGCAAAGAGGGGACGAACGCATCCGCCCATGCCGTGATCCGCAACCTTGCCGCCTTCGGGGCCGGCTGGCGCGGCACGGTCACCGCCGATGCGACCTTTGCCGATGATGGCACCGGGGCGCGCAAGCTGACCGTCGACGGAACCGGGCAGAACATCTCGCTTGGCCAGCGCGACCTTGACGCCGCCTTGTCGGGGGAAACCAAGCTGACCGTGCGGGCGACCGAGCGTCAGGGCGTTTTCGACATCGAACAGGCCGACATTCAAGGCCCCAACCTGACAGCCAGCGCCAAGGGCGTATACGGCGGCGGCAAGACCGACATCAACGCGACCGCGCGGGCCAGCAGTCTGGCGTTTCTGGGCCGCGGACTGTCCGGCGCGCTGAACGCGGATGCCCGTCTGGTCGAGCAGAACGGCGAGCGGCAGATCACCGCCAGCGGCAATGCCTCGAACCTTGCGATCGGCAATGAAAAGGCCGATGCGCTGCTGCGTGGCCAGACGACCTTTGACGTGGCGGCGACCCAGAAGGGCGGCCTGATCTCGGTTCAGCGGTTGAACCTTCGCAACCCGCAGCTTTCGGTGCAGGGCGACGGCGCGCTGAACGATGGCGTGCCCAGCGTCAAGCTGACCGCGATGCTGGGCGATCTGGCCCTGCTGGTGCCGGGCTTTCCCGGTCCGGTCCAGATCAACGGAACCGCACGTCAGGACGGCAGCAATTACGTGATGGACCTGAACGGCACCGCGCCCGGCGGTACCCGGCTTCAGGTTGCCGGATCCATCGCCAGCAATTTCCAGAACGCGGATCTGCGGATCGAGGGGGTCTCGGACGCGGCTATCGCGAACCCGTTCCTGCGCACCCGCTCGCTTGAGGGGGCAGTGAATTTCAATCTGCTGATGCAGGGCAAACCGGGTCTGGACGCGCTTTCCGGGCGGATCAGCATACCCTCGGGACGGCTGGCCGATCCCAAGCTGGGCATCCGCATCGACAATCTGGCCCTGAATGCCGATCTTGGCGGCGGCCGGATCAACGTGGATGCCCGGGGCAACGTCAACGCCGGCGGTTCGCTGCGGGTGTCGGGGCCGATCGAGTTGCGCGGCGATCGCAATATGGACATCGTGGTCATGCTGAACGACGTCCGTATCCGCGACCCGAACCTGTATCAGACCCGCGCGAACGGCGAGATCCGCATTCAGGGGCCGCAGGCCCTTGGCGCGACGATCAGCGGCACGATCAACCTCTTCGACACCGAAATCCGCGTCCCGGCCACGTCGGGCGGCGGCGCGGGCGACATTCCCGAAATCCGGCACATCAACGACAGCGCCGCCGTGCGCGCGACCCGGGCCAAGGCGGGCTTAGCGCCATGGCCCAGCCGCGCTTCGGCCGAGGCGGGCATGACCGGCCCGGCCGCGACGCCCCCGACCCATCCGATGAAGCTGGATCTGCTGATCTCGGCCCCCACGCAGGTTTTCGTGCGGGGTCGCGGTCTGGACGCCGAGCTTGGCGGCCAGATCAGGTTGACCGGAACGACCCAGAACATCATCCCGATCGGAACGATCGAGTTGATCCGGGGGCGGCTTGATCTGCTGGGCAAACGCTTTGACCTGGATACCGGGATCATCGAGATGCAGGGTAGCCTGATGCCGGTGGTGCAGTTCATCGCCTCGAACCAGCAGGACGGCATCACCACCCGGATCGAGATCGAGGGCGACATCACCGACCCCGAAATTCACTTCACCTCCGACCCCGACATGCCCGAGGAAGAGGTGCTGTCGCAGCTTCTGTTCGGGCGCGGGCTGGACAAGATCTCGGCGCTTCAGGCGGCTCAGCTTGCCAATGCGATCGCGGTTCTGGCCGGCCGCGGCGGCGCCGGCATCGTCGACAAATTGCGCAGCAGCTTTGGTCTTGACGATCTGGACCTGTCCACCGACGATCAGGGCAGGGTCTCGGTCCGGGCCGGAAAATATATCTCGAAGAACGTCTATACCGACGTCGCGGTGGGACAGGATGGCAAAAGCACGGTCAACCTGAACCTCGATATCTCGCCCAGCCTGACGGCACGGGGATCGGTCGACAACGAAGGCGACAGTTCTCTGGGCCTGTTCTATGAGCGGGACTACTAGGCACCGGTCCGGGCGGCATTGACTCGGCCGGTGGCGGCGCGCCATTTACCGTTGCAGTTGGACGGAAGGATAGCGCATGCGCATCGCGATGATCGGAACCGGCTATGTCGGGCTTGTGTCCGGCGTCTGTTTTTCGGATTTCGGCCATCAGGTCGTCTGCGTCGACAAGGATCAGCGCAAGCTGGAGCGGTTGCGCGCCGGTGAAGTGCCGATATTCGAGCCCGGTCTGGACACGCTCATGGCCCGCAACATCGCCGACGGGCGGCTGAGCTTTACCGACGATCTGGCGGCGGCGGTCGATGGTGCCGAGGCGGTGTTCATCGCAGTCGGCACGCCCACCCGGCGCGGCGACGGCCATGCCGATCTGAGCTATGTCTATGCCGCCGCCGAGGAAATCGCCGCGGCGCTGACCAGACCGACCGTCGTGGTCACGAAATCCACCGTCCCGGTCGGCACCAACCGCGAGGTTCTGCGCCGGATCCGCGCGGTTCGCCCCGATCTGGTGATCGACGTCGCCTCGAACCCCGAGTTTCTGCGCGAAGGCGCGGCGATCGACGATTTCATGCGGCCGGACCGGGTGGTGATCGGTGCCGAAACCGAGCGGGCGCGAAAGGTCATGGCCGAGATATATCGGCCGCTGTCCCTGCGCGATTTCCCGATGGTCCAGACCGATCTGGAAAGCGCCGAGATGACCAAATACGCCGCCAACGCCTTTCTGGCGACCAAGATCAGCTTCATCAACGAAATCGCCGCGCTGTGCGAACGCGTCGGCGCCGACGTCAAGGCGGTGGCGCGCGGCATGGGGCTGGACAAGCGGATCGGCGACAAGTTCCTGCATGCGGGCCCCGGCTATGGCGGGTCGTGCTTTCCCAAGGACACCATGGCGCTGGCCCGGATCGGGCAGGATCACAGCGTCCCGCAGCGGATCACCGAAACCGTCATCGCCGTCAACGACCACACCAAGCGGCGGATGATCGACAAGCTGATCGACCTGTGCGACGGCAGTTTCAACGGCAAGCGCATTGCCGTGCTGGGCGTGACCTTCAAGCCCAATACCGACGACATGCGCGAGGCCCCGGCCCTGACCATCGTGCCCGCCCTGATCGGCGGCGGCGCCGAGGTGCGCGTGACCGACCCGCAAGGCCAGCGCGAGGGCGAGCATCTGTTGCCCGGCGTGCGCTGGATGGCCAATGCCTATGATGCCGCCGATGGCGCCGATCTGCTGGTCATCCTGACCGAGTGGAATGAGTTTCGCGCCCTTGATCTGGGGCGTCTGGCCCGGTCGATGAACCGCGCAGCCCTTGCCGATCTGCGCAATATCTATGACCGCCAGATGGCCGAGCGCTCGGGCTTTGTCGCCTATGATTCCGTGGGCCGCGAGGCATGACCACCGCATTGGTGACCGGCGCTGCGGGGTTCATCGGCTTTCACCTGTGCCGCCACCTGCTGGCCGAGGGCTGGACCGTCATCGGTTTTGACGCGGTGACCGATTACTATGACCCGCAACTGAAAGAGGCGCGGCTGGATATCCTGCGCGCCGACCCGAAGTTCACCGAGATCCGCGCGGCCTTGGAAACCCCCGGCGCGCTGGATAACGCATTCGCGCAATACCGCCCCGATGTGGTCGTGCATCTGGCCGCGCAGGCGGGGGTTCGCTATTCGCTCGAGGCGCCGGAAAGCTATGTAAACGCCAATCTGATCGGCACCTTCCGCGTGCTCGAGGCCGCCCGCGCCTATCCCCCGGCGCATCTGCTGATGGCCTCGACCAGCAGCGTCTATGGGGCGAACGACGAATACCCCTATGCCGAGGCGCAAAAGGCCGACAGCCCCATGTCCTTCTATGCGGCGACCAAAAAGGCCAATGAGGCGATGGCGCATTCCTATGCCCATCTCTACGGCCTGCCGATCACCATGTTCCGGTTCTTCACCGTTTACGGGCCATGGGGCCGGCCGGACATGGCGCTGTTCAAATTCACCAACGCGATCCTGAAGGGCGAGCCCATCGACATCTACAATCATGGGCAGATGGAGCGCGATTTCACCTATATCGACGATCTGGTCGAGGCGGTGCTGCGTCTGATCCCCGCCGTGCCGGTTCGCGGCCAGCCGGTTCCCGGCGACAGCCTGTCGCCGGTGGCACCGTGGCGGGTGGTCAATATCGGCAATGACAGCCCGGTGCCGTTGATGGAATATGTCGCGGCGGTCGAGGATGCGCTGGGAACAAAGGCGCAGAAGAACATGATGCCGATCCAGCCCGGAGAGGTCCCGCGCACCTGGGCCGATGTGACGCTGTTGCACCGGCTGACCGGGTTTCGCGCAAAAACCGATGTGGCGACCGGCGTGCGCGCCTTTGTCGACTGGTATCGCGGCTTTTACGGCGCATGAGGGCCTGCGCGCGTCACCGGACCTGATGCATCACCCGCACCGCCTCTTGCATGGTGCGGTAGAGGGTGGCCCCCGCCGGGGTCAGCACCCGGTCGCGCAAACGGATCAAGCCATATGTCCCGACTTTCAGATCATCGGCCAAGGGCAGTCGGGCGATGCGCGCGCCAAGCGATTGCGGCGCGGCAAAGAACTGCGCGGCGGCCGTCGACATGACCCCGATCGCATTGGTGCGCGCGACGAAAGCCAGCGTCAGCATCAGCGAGCTTGTCCCGATGATCCGGGCCGGCTGACCGAAACCGCGCGTCGCCAGATATTGTTCGACCGTGGTGCGCAGCAACCCGCCCAGCGGCTGCATCACCCAGTCGAAACGCAGGCATTCGGACAGATCCCGGGGCGTGTGTCGATGCAGTTCGTGCCCCTCGCGGACAATCATCGACAACGCTTCCTCGCCGATCGGCTCCATCTGGTACATCGCGGCTTCGGCGCGGGTGGGAATGCGGCCGATATAAAACTCGATCCGCCCCGATTGCAGGTGCTCAAGCAGCCGATCGCTTGATTCCACAACGATGTCGGTCAGAATCTCGGGGTGCAGGATGCGCAAATTCTGCAACAGCGGCAAAACCAGATCCAGCGACGGGCCGGCGACCGAACCAAAGCTGATACGCCCTGCCCGGCCGCGGTCGATGTCCAGAACCTCGCGACTGGCAAGGTCAAGGTCGCGCAGGATCGTCCGGGCACGTTCGGCCAGACGCATGCCGGCCTCGGTCAGGTGAACGCCGCGCGGGTGGCGCCGGGTCAGTTCTGCGCCGACATTTCGTTCCAGCTCGGCCAGCATCCGCGATGCGGCGGGCTGGGTCATGTTGATCGCGGAAGCCGCCGCGCCGATCTGTCCGGTATCGGCCACCGCGACGATCAGCCCAAGCTGGCGCATCTTGATCCGGCGTTTCAGCACATCGTCCATCGAATCCCCCGTCATACCGATTCCGGCATATCCAACAGCGATAAACGCACTTGACCGGTATGACCAGCAACCGCTAGCCAAAGAGGTGGCGACACCGTCGCAGGGCGCCCGATCGGGCAGCCCCAGGGAGGCAAGACAAAACACTGATGCTCGGGCGGGCGGTCTGCACGCCGGTACATCCTGCATCGACGGAGGAAATTCATGATGCTGAAGCTTAGAAAGCTGGCCATGGTGCTGGCTTCCAGCGCCGCGCTGGCCCTGCCGGGACTGGCCATGGCCGAGGGCACGGTCGGGATCTCGATGCCGACCAAATCGTCGGCGCGCTGGATCGACGACGGCAATAACATGGTCAAGCAGTTCCAGGACGCCGGCTATCAGACCGATCTGCAATATGCCGACGACGATATTCCGAACCAGCTCGCCCAGATCGAGAACATGATCACCAAGGGCGTGAACGTGCTGGTGATCGCGGCCATCGACGGCACCACGCTGTCGAACGCGCTGGCCAATGCCAAGGCGGCCGATATCAAGGTCATCGCCTATGACCGGCTGATCCGCGACACGCCCGATGTCGATTATTACGCCACCTTCGACAACTTCAAGGTCGGGGTAGAGCAGGCGAACACTCTTGTCGGCGGCCTGAAAGAGCGGTTCCCGGATGTGAAACCGTGGAACGTCGAGCTGTTCGGCGGCAGCCCCGACGACAACAACGCTTTCTTCTTCTACGATGGCGCGATGTCGGTCATCCAGCCGCTGATCGACGACGGCTCGATCGTGATCCCCTCGGGGCAGATGGGCATGGACAAGGTCGGCACCCTGCGCTGGGACCCCGCGACCGCACAGGCCCGCATGGATAACATTCTGTCGGCGAACTATACCGACAAGCAGGTGAACGGCGTGCTTTCGCCCTATGACGGGCTGTCGATCGGCATCCTGTCGTCGCTGAAGGGCGTCGGCTATGGCTCGGGCGACATGAAGATGCCGATCGTCACCGGTCAGGACGCCGAAATCCAGTCGGTCAAGTCGATGGAGGCGGACGAGCAGTATTCGACCATCTTCAAGGACACCCGCGAACTGGCCAAGGTCACCGTCGGCATGGTCAACGCGATGCTGGAAGGCAAAGAGCCCGAGGTCAACGACACCAAGACCTATGACAACGGCGTCAAGGTCGTGCCGTCCTATCTGCTGCAACCGGTGCCGGTCCTTAAGGGCGATATCCAGAAGGTTCTGGTCGACTCGGGCTATTACACCGCCGATCAGATCAAGTGATCCGACCGGGGCGGGGCAGAACCCCCGCCCCCTTTCACGCCGTTCACGCAACACGTCATCCGGGGGGAGATCATGCAATCAATCAAACGTTTCGCCTTTGCGGTCGCATCCACGATCGCGCTTGCCGCGCCTGCCGCAGCACTGGCCGAGGGTATGGTCGGCATTTCGATGCCGGAAAAGACCACCGCCCGCTGGATTGCGGACGGCGACAACATGGTCAAGCAGTTTCAGGACGCCGGCTATCAGACCGATCTGCAATATGCCGATGACGATATTCCGAACCAGCTTTCGCAGATCGAGAACATGATCACCAAGGGCGTCAACGTGCTGGTGATCGCCGCCATCGACGGCACCACCCTGTCGAACGCGCTGGCCAATGCCAAAGGGGCGGACATAAAGGTCATCGCCTATGACCGGCTGATCCGTGACACGCCGGACGTCGACTATTATGCCACCTTCGACAATTACAAGGTCGGGGTCGAACAGGGCACCTCGCTGGTCAACGGCCTGAAGGAACGGTTCCCGGATGTGAAGCCGTGGAATGTCGAGCTGTTCGGCGGCAGCCCCGACGACAACAACGCCTATTTCTTCTATGACGGCGCGATGTCGGTCATCCAGCCGCTGATCGACGACGGTTCCATCGTGATCCCCTCGGGGCAGGTGGGCATCGACAAGGTCGGCACCCTGCGCTGGGACGCCGCGACCGCGCAATCGCGCATGGATAACATCCTGTCGGCGAATTACACAGACAAGCAGGTGCATGGCGTGCTGTCGGCGAATGACGGGCTGGCGCGCGGCATCATCTCATCCGTGAAGGGCGTGGGCTATGGCTCGGGCGATCAGAAAATGCCGATCATCACCGGCCAGGACGCCGAGATTCCGGGCATCAAGGCGATCATCGCGGGCGACCAGTATTCGACCGTGTTCAAGGACACCCGCGAGCTGGCCAAGGTCACCGTCGGCATGGTCAACGCCATGCTGGAAGGCAAAGAACCCGAAGTGAACGACACCAAGACCTATGACAACGGCGTCAAGGTCGTGCCCTCCTATCTGCTGCAGCCGGTGCCGGTGACCAAGGACAATTATCAGCAGGTGCTGATCGACAGCGGCTATTACACCAAGGAACAGTTGCAATAGGCGACCGGGCGGGTCGGCAGGTGCCGGCCCGCCGCCGCAAGGTCTTAGGCAGGCAAGGGGACCGCGATGGACAGCATTCTGGAAATGCGTGGCATCACCAAGACCTTTCCCGGGGTCAAGGCGCTGGATAACGTCAATCTCAACGTCCGTCGCGGCGAGATACGGGCGCTGGTCGGCGAAAACGGCGCCGGCAAATCGACCCTGATGAAGGTCCTCTCGGGCGTCTATCCGCATGGCAGCTATGAGGGCGAGATCCTGTTCAACGGCGCGCCGGTGGCCTTCAACGGCATCCATGACAGCGAAGCCAAGGGCATCGTCATCATCCATCAGGAACTCGCGCTGGTGCCGCAGATGTCGATCGCCGAGAACATCTTTCTGGGCAACGAGATTGCCCGCCGCGGCGTCATCGACCGCCACGAGACCAACCACCGCACGGCCGAGCTTCTGGCCAAGGTCGGCCTGCGCGAAAGCCCCGAAACCAAGGTCGGCGACCTTGGCATGGGCAAGCAGCAGTTGATCGAGATCGCCAAGGCGCTGTCGAAAAAGGTCAGCTTGCTTATTCTGGACGAGCCGACCAGCTCGCTGAATGAAAAGGACAGCGACGCGCTGCTGACGCTGCTTGACGAATTGCGCGGTCAGGGCATCACCGCGATCATGATCTCGCACAAGCTGAACGAGCTGTCGAAGATCGCCGACAGCGTGACGGTGCTGCGCGACGGCTCGACCGTCGCCAGCCACGAGGGCATGATCCCCGAGGATCAGATCGTCCGCGAGATGGTCGGCCGTTCGATGGAGAACCGCTATCCCGAACGCGACCCGAAGATCGGCGAGGTCATCATGGAGGTCCGCGACTGGACGGTCAGCGACCCCAACCGCTTCGACCGCAACGCCGTCGAGAACGTCAGCTTCACCCTGCATCGCGGCGAGGTCCTGGGCTTTGCCGGGTTGATGGGCGCGGGGCGGACCGAGCTCGCGATGAGCATTTTCGGCGGCAGCTTCGGCAAGCGGTTGTCGGGCAGCGTGACGATCGACGGCCGTTCCGCCGATGTCTCGACCATTCCGCGCGCCATCGCCGCCGGTCTGGCCTATGTGACCGAGGATCGCAAATCGCTGGGGCTGGTGCTGGACGACAACATCCGCCGCAACATCCCGCTGGCCAACCTGCCGGGGATCGCCGATCGCGGCGTCGTCAACCGCCGGGTCGAACAAACGGTCGCCGAGGATTACCGCAAGCGCATCAACATCAAGGCCCCCTCGATCGAGGCGCGCACCGTGAACCTGTCCGGTGGCAACCAGCAAAAGGTCGTGCTGTCGAAATGGCTGTTCGCCGGCCCGGAAATCCTGATCCTCGACGAACCGACCCGCGGCATCGACGTCGGGGCGAAATATGAAATCTACACCATCATCCGCGACCTCGCCGCCGCGGGAAAAGCGATCATCGTGATCTCGTCCGAGATGCCCGAGCTTCTGGGCGTCACCGACCGCATCTGCATCATGAACGAAGGCCATCTGGTGGGCGAAATGCCGACGTCGGAAGCCTCGCAGGAAAAGATCATGTCGATCATCATCAAGACCGGCCACAACGTGACCGATCCCGACATACGCCCCGAAGATCTGATGGAGGAAAATGCCGATGTCTGACCCAACCCTGCACGGCCAGCACAGCACCTTCGGCTTCATCCGCCGCAACATGCGCGAATACGGAATTCTGTTCGCGCTGGTCATCATCATGATCTTCTTTCAGATCGTGACCGGCGGCATCCTGTTCCGGCCGGTCAACCTGACGAACCTTGCGCTTCAGAACAGCTATATCGTCATCATGGCGGTCGGCATGCTGCTGGTCATCGTGGCCGGGCATATCGACCTTTCGGTCGGGTCGGTCGCGGGGTTCATCGGCGGGCTTGTCGCCATCATGATCGTCAAATGGGACATGAATTACCTGCTGGCGGCGGTGCTTTGCATCATGGCGGGCGGGGTGATCGGGGCCATGCAGGGGTATTGGATCGCCTATTGGAAGATTCCGTCCTTCATCGTGACGCTTGCCGGGATGCTGGTGTTTCGCGGGTTGACGCTGTGGCTTCTGGCGGGCCAGTCGGTCGGCCCCTTCCCGTCCAGCTTCCAGGCCATCGCATCGGGCTTTATTCCCGACCTGTTCGGCATGGGAAAGCCCAACCTGTTCTCGCTATTGCTGGGCTGGGCCGTGGCCTTGGTCCTGCTGATCATGGCGTTCCGCGGCCGCCGCCGGGCCGAGGCCGCAGGCATCGCCGAGGAACCCTATCCGTTCTTCATCGGCAAGACGGTCCTGATCTTTCTGGCGCTGGTGTGGATGAGCTGGCTGATGGCCAATTTCCGCGGCCTGCCGAACGTGTTCATCGTCATGGCGATACTGGTCGCGCTTTATTCCTTTATCGCCGAGCGCACCACGCTGGGCCGGCGCATCTATGCGATCGGCGGCAACGCCAAGGCCGCAACCCTGTCGGGCATCAAATCCGAGCGCATCGTGTTTCTGACCTTCGTCAACATGGGCATGCTGGCGGCGCTTGCCGGGATCGTGGTCGCTGCGCGCCTGAACTCGGCCACGCCAAAGGCCGGGCAGGCGTTCGAGCTTGACGTGATCGCGGCCGTTTTCATCGGTGGCGCCTCGATGGCGGGGGGTGTCGGCACGGTGATCGGCGCGGTGGTCGGCGCCTTCATCATGGGGGTGATGAACAACGGCATGTCGATCCTTGGCATCGGTATCGACTATCAGCAGATCATCAAGGGGCTGGTGCTGCTGGCCGCCGTGATCTTCGACGTCTCGAACAAGAACCGGGGCTGATCGCGCCATGCTGCTGTCCCAGACCATCACATCGGACGGGCGTCATGCCGCGGTGGTCCGGCAGGGGACCGAAGCGCATGAGATCGAGGGCGTTTCCTCGACGCTCGAACTGGCCCTGTCCTGCATAGCCGCCGGTCAGACGCTGGCGCAGCGCCTGCAAACGCTGCGCCCCGGCCCGGCGGTCGATCTGGGTGCGGCGCTGGCCGAGGGGCGGGTTCTGCCGCCCCTGACCCACCCGGACCCGGCCCATATGCTGATCACCGGCACCGGCCTGACCCATCTGGGTTCCGCCGCCACCCGCGATACCATGCACAAGGCCGCCGCGCTTGATCAGATCGAGACGCTGACCGATTCCATGCGCATGTTCCGCATGGGTGTCGATGGCGGCAAGCCCGGTGCGGGGCGGGTGGGGGTCCAGCCCGAGTGGTTTTTCAAGGGCGACGGCTCTTGCGTGGTGCCGCCGGGTGCGGCCCTTGACGCGCCGCCTTTTGCGTCCGACGGTGGCGAAGAACCCGAGATCGCCGGGCTTTACGTTATCGGACCGGACGGCGCGCCGTTCCGGCTGGGCTTCGCACTGGCCAATGAATTTTCCGATCATGCGATGGAAAAGGTGAACTACCTCTATCTCGCCCATTCCAAGCTGCGCCAGACCAGCTTTGGCCCCGAGATTCTGGTCGGTCCCCTTCCCGCCGACCTGCGGGGCATCTCGCGGATCCGGCGCGGCGGCCAGACCGTGTTCGAACAGCCGTTTTTGTCGGGGGAATCGAACATGTCCCACACAATCGCTAATCTTGAGCATCACCATTTCAAATATGATCAGTTCCGCCGCCCGGGCGATGTGCATGTCCATATGTTCGGCACCGCCACCCTGTCCTTTGCCGCCGGCTTCAAGACCCGCGACGGCGATGTGTTCGAGATCGAGGCGCCGGAATTCGGTTTGCCGTTGTCGAACCGGCTGACCCTCACCGATCCCGCCACAGCCAAGTTTGTCGCCGTTCAGGCGCTTTAAGACCGGAAGGAACCGAAAATGACCTTCAAACCGGCCAAATGGCCCCGCAAGCTGCGTTCCCAGCATTGGTATGGCGGCAATTCCCGCGACACGATCTATCATCGCGGCTGGCTGAAGAATCAGGGCTATCCGCATGACCTGTTCGACGGCCGCCCGATCATCGGCATCATGAATACCTGGGCCGATCTGACGCCCTGCAACGGCCACCTGCGCGAATTGGCCGAAAAGGTGAAGGCCGGTGTGTGGGAGGCCGGCGGCTTCCCGGTCGAGGTGCCGGTGTTCTCGGCCAGCGAGAACACCTATCGCCCGACCGCGATGATGTATCGCAACCTTGCCGCCATGGCGGTCGAAGAGGCAATGCGCGGCCAGCCCATCGACGGCGCCGTGCTGATGGTCGGCTGCGACAAGACCACGCCCAGCCTGCTGATGGGGGCGGCATCGACCGACATTCCGTCGATCGTGGTCACCGGCGGCCCGATGCTGAACGGCTGGTTTCAGGGCGAGCGTGTCGGCTCGGGCACCCATCTGTGGAAATTCAGCGAGGCGGTGAAGGCCGGCGAAATGACGCAGGAGGAATTCCTTGAGGCCGAGGCTTCGATGAGCCGGTCGACCGGGACCTGCAACACGATGGGCACCGCCAGCACCATGGCCAGCATGGCCGAGGCGTTGGGCATGGCGCTTTCGGGCAATGCGGCGATCCCGGCGGTGGACAGCCGCCGCCGCGTCATGGCGCAGATGACCGGGCGGCGCATCGTGCAGATGGTCAAGGACGATCTGAAGCCCAGCGACGTGATGACCCGCGAAGCCTTCGAGAATGCGATCCGCTGCAATGGCGCGATCGGCGGCTCGACCAACGCGGTCATCCATCTGATGGCCATCGCCGGCCGGGTCGGCATCGAGCTGTCGCTGGACGACTGGGACCGGCTGGGCCGGGACGTGCCGACCATCGTCAACCTGATGCCGTCCGGCAAATACCTGATGGAGGAATTCTTCTATGCCGGCGGCTTGCCGGTGGTGCTGAAGCGTCTGGGCGAAGCCGGGATGCTTAACAAGGACGCGCTGACGGTCAGCGGCCAGACCGCCTGGGAACAGGTCAAGGACGCCCGCAACTGGAACGAGGATGTCATCCTCCCGGTTGAAAAGGCGCTGACCCAGCATGGCGGCATCGTGGTCCTGCGCGGCAATCTCGCCCCCGACGGCGCGGTGCTGAAACCCTCGGCCGCGAGCCCGCATCTGATGAAGCATCGCGGCCGTGCGGTGGTGTTCGAGGATATCGACGACTACAAGGCCCGGATCAACGACGAT
Organism: Paracoccus pacificus; assembly: GCF_042680785.1. Lineage (NCBI taxonomy): Bacteria > Pseudomonadati > Pseudomonadota > Alphaproteobacteria > Rhodobacterales > Paracoccaceae > Paracoccus > Paracoccus pacificus. The sequence continues at coordinate 126,501 of NZ_JBHUEN010000021.1, read as the reverse complement.
GCGCTCGAGATCGACGAAAACTGCATCATGGTGATGAAGAACTGCGGTCCGCGCGGCTATCCCGGCATGCCCGAGGTCGGCAACATGGGGCTTCCGCCGAAAGTGCTGATAAAAGGCGTGACCGACATGGTGCGCATATCCGATGCCCGCATGTCCGGCACCGCCTACGGCACCGTCCTTCTGCACACCAGCCCCGAGGCGGCGCGGGGCGGCCCGCTTGCCATCGTGCGCACCGGCGACATGATCGAGATCGACGTCGACGCGCGACGGGTGCATCTGGACCTGACCGACGCCGAAATCGCCGACCGTCTCAGGGACTGGACGCCGCCCGTCCCGCGTCCGGACGGCGGTTATGCGCAGCTTTTCTATGACCATGTGCAGGGCGCAGATACCGGCGCGGATTTCGATTTCCTCAAGGGATGCCGGGGATCGGAGGTGGGACGTGACAGCCACTGACACGCAGATACCGATCGCCATCGCCGGCTTTGGCAAGATCGCGCGCGAACAGCATCTGCCCGCGATCAGCGACAACCCCGTGTTCCGGCTGGCGGCGACCGTCGACCCGGTGTCCCGGGCGCCGGGACTGCCGGTCTATGCCAGCGTGGCCGAGTTGCTGAAGGCCCAGCCCGAGACCCGCGCGCTTTCGCTCTGCACGCCGCCTCAGGTCCGGTTCGCCGTCGCGCGCGAGGCGCTGCTGGCGGGCTGCGACGTGCTTTTGGAAAAACCGCCCGGCACCACCGTCAGCGAGGTCGAGGCGCTGACCCGCATCGCCCGCGACGAAGGCCGGGTCCTGTTTGCCGCGTGGCATTCGCAATTCGCCCCCGGCATTCCGGGCGCGCGCGAATGGCTTTCCACGCGCCGTGTGGCCCGCATCACCGTGACCTGGCGCGAGGATGTGCGGCGCTGGCATCCCGGGCAGGACTGGATCTTTGCCCCCGGCGGCACCGGCGTCTTTGATCCCGGCATAAACGCCTATTCCATCCTGACCTACATCCTGCCCGTGGCGCTTTACACCACCTCGGCCGAACTGGAATTCCCGGCCAACCGCGACACGCCGATCGCCGCCCGTCTGACCATGCTGACCGAGGACGGCGCGCCGGTCGATCTGGACTTCGATTTCCGCGAAACCGGCGTACAGACATGGGACATGCGGATCGAGACCGACGACGGGGTGCTGGAGATGTCGAACGGTGGCGCAAAGATCACCGCCGGCGGCCAGACGATTGCCAGCGAAAGCGCGCTCGCCGGTGAATATGACCGTATCTACGCCCGCTTTGCCGAGTTGATCGCCAAACGCGAAAGCGAGGTCGATCTGGACCCCTTCCGCCATGTGGCCGACGCGATGATGCTTGGCCGCCGTATCCAGACCGAGGCGTTCAATTGGTAGACGCGCCCCGCCCCGAATGGCTTGCCGTTGACTGGGGCACCAGCCGGCTGCGGGTCTGGGCGATGGCGGGGGATCATGTGCTCGAGGCCCGCGCCTCGGATCAGGGTATGGGCGGGCTAGGCCGCGACGGCTTTGAACCGGCCCTGCTGGCGCTGACCGAGGGGTGGCTGCCGGCGACGGGGCAAATTCCGGTCATAGCCTGCGGCATGGTCGGTGCCCGCACCGGCTGGGCCGAGGCCGATTATCGCGCCATTCCCTGCACACCCCTTGACCCGGCGGCGGCCGCCCGCCCGGCGGTCCGCGACCCGCGCCTGTCGGTCCTGATCCTGCCCGGCCTGTCGCAGGCCGAGCCGCCCGATGTCATGCGGGGCGAAGAAACCCAGATCGCCGGATTTCTGGCCCGCCACCCGGATCACGACGGCACGCTTTGCCTGCCGGGCACGCATTCCAAATGGGTGCGGCTTGCGGGCGGTAAGGTGACCTCGTTCCGGACCTTCATGACCGGAGAGCTTTACGCGCTTTTGTCGCGCCAATCGGTGCTGCGGCTGTCGATCGGCGAGGCCGAACCCGACGCCGCCGCCTTCGCCACGGCGGCGGCCCATCCGGGCGCGATGGTCGAGCATCTGTTTCCGCTGCGCGCCGCGTCGCTCTTGAACGGCGCCACGCCCGAAGTTACCGCCGGTCGTCTGTCCGGCCTGCTGATCGGGGCCGAAGTCGCGGCGGCGCGCGATTTCTGGCACGACCGCCGGGTCACGCTGATCGGCGCCCCCGGCATTTCGGCGCTTTACGCCCAGGCGCTGGCCACCCACCGCGCCGCCGCGACCCAGATGGACGGGGCGGAACTGGTGCTGGACGGCCTTCGTGCGGCGCGTCGGGCGCTATCCACGGACGCAACCGGAAAGGATGCAATGCGATGACCCACCTTCCCCTGATCGCGATCCTGCGCGGCGTGAAACCGACCGAAGTCCGGGACATCGGCGCGGCGCTGATCAAGGCGGGATTCGGCCGGATCGAAGTCCCGCTGAACTCTCCCGATCCGCTGAACAGCATCGGCATCCTCGCCCGCGAATTCGGCGATGACGCGATGATCGGCGCGGGCACGGTCCTGACCATCGACGAGGTCGTCCAGATCCGGGACTCGGGCGGGACGATGATCGTCTCGCCCAATGCCGATGCGGGGGTGATCCGCAAGACCAAGGAAATCGGCATGACCTCATATCCCGGCATCATGACCCCGACCGAGGCTTTTGTGGCCATCGCGGCCGGGGCCGACGGGCTGAAGCTGTTCCCCGCCGCCGATGTCGGCATGGGTTTCATCGGGTCGCTGCGCAGCGTGCTTCCCCCCAACATGCCGGTCTATGCGGTGGGCGGCGTCGGCGCCGCAGATTTCGCCGAATGGCGCAAGGCCGGCGCGGCCGGATTCGGGCTTGGCAGCGCGCTTTACAAACCGGGCGACAGTGCCGAAACCGTGGGCGCCCGCGCGCGCGAGATGGTCGCGGCATGGAACGCGATCGCATGACCGCCGTGGTCTTCGATACCCGCGTTTGCGCGCTGGGTGAGGGCGCATTCTGGCACCCGGAACGCCAACAGGCATTCTGGTTCGACATATTGGGGCGGCGGCTGCTGACCCCGGGCGCCGAGTGGCGGTTCGACCAGATGGTTTCGGCCTGCGGCTGGCTTGACCGGGATCATCTGCTCATCGCCTCGGAAACCGGGCTTTTGCAATTCGATCTGCGCGACGGGCAAAGCCGGATCGTCACGGCGCTCGAGGCCGAAAACCCCGAGACCCGCAGCAATGACGGCCGCGCCGACCCGATGGGCGGGTTCTGGATCGGGACCATGTCCAAAACCGCGGCCCGGCGCGCGGGCGGCATCTGGCGTTATTACCGGGGCCAGTTGCGCCGGATCGTTGCGGATATCACCATTCCCAACGCGATCTGTTTCTCGGCCGATGGGCGCAAGGGCTGGTACGCCGATACGCAGGAACAGCAGGTCTGGACGCTGGCGCTTGACCCGGACGGCTGGCCCGAGGCGCCACCACAGCCGTTTCTAGACCTGCGTCGCGAAGGGTTGAACCCGGATGGCGCGGTGATCGACGATCAGGGCCGGTTCTGGAACGCGCAATGGGGGGCAGCGCGGGTCGCCTGCTATGACCCGGCGGGGCAGTTCGTAACCGCCCATGACGTGCCCGGCTTGCATAGCTCCTGTCCGGCCTTCATCGGCGCGGCGCTGGATCGGCTGATGATGACAACGGCGACCGAGAATATCGCCGATCCCGGCCCGTCCGACGGGCAGACCTTCGTCATCGAACATCCGGGCGCGCGCGGCCGCCCCGAACCCCGGGTGATCCTGTGACGATGGAACCATTCGGGCAACTTCCGGACGGCGGGACGGTTCAGAGCGTGACGATCGCGGGGTATGGGCTGACGGCCAATATCCTCAGCTATGGCGCGACCATTCAGGATCTGCGGCTGGACGGCCACGCGCAATCGCTGGTGCTGGGATTTCCACAGCTTGACCCCTATCTGACCGAAGGCGCCTATATGGGCGCGGTCGTCGGACGCTACGCCAACCGTATCGGCGATGCAAAGGCCGTGATCGGCGGCAGGCCCTACCGGCTTGATGCGAATTTCCGTGACCGCCACCTGCTTCACGGCGGGCGCGACGGCACCGGGCAACGCAACTGGACCATCGGCGACAGCGGCGCCGAGCACGTGACCCTGACCGACCGCCTGCCTGACGGGCATATGGGCTTTCCCGGCAATCTGGAGGTCGGCACCACCTATCGCATTCTGCCCGGCCCGCTGCTCGAGGTACGGATAACCGCCACGTCGGATGCCGAAACGCTATGCAATTTCGCCACCCACGGCTATTGGAACCTTGGCGGGGACGATATTGCCGGGCATCTCTTTCAATGCATCGCCGATCGCTGGACCCCGGTCGATGACGATCTGATCCCGACCGGACGGGTCGAACCCGTGCAGGGGCCGACCGACTGGCGCCGGCCGGTCCGGCTGGGCGACCGGCTGGATGACGGGCTGATCGACTCTAACCTGTGCCTGTCGGACCAGCGCCTGGCCCTTCGCGACGTGGCGTGGCTGTCGGTGCCCGGGGGACCTTCGATGACGGTTCAGACCACCGAACCCGGGCTTCAGGTCTATGCCGGCGATCATCTGCGGCCCGGCGTCCCCGGTAACGACGGCAAACCCTTTGGCCGTTTCGCCGGTCTAGCGCTCGAGCCGCAGATATGGCCCGATGCCCCGAACCATAAGGGCTTTCCCGACCCGATCCTGCGCCCGGGTCAGACGTATGAACAAATCACCAGATTTCGGTTCGGCGCAGAGGAGGGCTGAACCCGAATAGCCCCGAATTCGGGGCATTATCTCGACCAGTAACTTTGGAGGAAGTTATGAAAACCTTTACATTGACGGCTGCTCTTGCCACCACCACGGCACTTCTTGCCCAGCCCACGCTGGCTGAAACCGTCGGTTTCGCGCAGATCGGCTCGGAATCCGGCTGGCGCGCGGCGGAAACCACCGTCACCAAGCAAGAGGCGGAAAAGCGCGGCATCGACCTTAAATTCGCCGACGCGCAACAAAAGCAGGAAAACCAGATCAAGGCGGTCAAAGGCTTCATCGCCCAAGGCGTCGACGCGATCCTGCTGGCCCCGGTCGTCGCCACCGGCTGGGACGAGGTTCTGAAAGAGGCGCAGGAAGCCGAGATCCCGGTCGTCCTTCTGGACCGCATGGTCGACAGCGACAAAAGCCTTTACCTGACCGCCGTCGGATCGGATCTGGTGCATGAGGGGAATGTCGCCGGCGAATGGCTGGTGAAGGATGTCGGTGACAAGCCCTGCAATGTCGTCGAGCTTCAGGGCACCACGGGCTCATCGCCCGCCATCGACCGCAAGAAAGGCTTCGAGGACGCCATCGCGGGTCACGACAATATCAAGATCATCCGCAGCCAGACCGGCGATTTCACCCGCACCAAGGGCAAGGAAGTCATGGAGAGTTTCCTTAAGGCCGAGGATGGCGGCAAGAATATCTGCGCGCTTTACGCCCATAACGACGACATGGCGGTGGGTGCCATTCAGGCGATCAAGGAAGCCGGGCTGAAGCCGGGGACCGACATCAAGGTGGTCTCGATCGACGGCGTTCCCGACATCTTCACGGCCATGGCGGCGGGCGAGGCGAACGCGACGGTCGAGCTGACCCCGAATATGGCCGGCCCCGCATTCGATGCGCTGGCTGCGTATTGGAAGGACAAGACCGAGCCGCCGAAGTTCATCCAGACCGAATCCAAGCTGTTCACACAGGCGGATGATCCGCAGGCGGTCTATGAGACCAAGAAAGACCTCGGCTACTAAGGCCGGACGGCCGGAGGGCATCGCCGCCCTCCGGCCTTTCCCGCCATTTTCGAGGAAGGGGAATCTGGATGCATGTGCTGCTTTCGGCCAAGGGCGTCACCAAGATATTTCCGGGCACCATCGCGCTCGACGGCGTCGATCTGGACCTGATCGCCGGCGAGGTGCATGCCCTTCTGGGCGAAAATGGCGCCGGAAAGTCGACCCTGATCAAATGCCTGACCGGGGTCTATCAGCGTGACGGCGGCAGCGTGACCATGGCAGGCCAGCCGATCGACCCCCGTTCGACCGCGGATGCGCAGGCGCTGGGGATCGGAACGGTCTATCAAGAGGTGAACCTGCTGCCGAACCTGACCGTGGCAGAAAACCTGACGCTCGGCCGCCAGCCGCGCCGTCTGGGCATGATCGACACCCGCGCCATGAACCGGATGGCCCGGGAGATGCTGGCCGATTACGATCTCGGCATCGATGTCGGCCGTCCGCTTGCCGCCTATTCCGTCGCCATTCAGCAGATCGTCGCCATCGCCCGCGCCGTCGCGCTTTCCGGCAAGGTGCTGATCCTTGACGAGCCGACCGCCAGTCTGGACGCGCGCGAGGTCGAGGGCCTGTTTCGCATCGTCAGGGCGTTGAAGGATCGCGGGCTGGCGGTGGTTTTCATCTCGCATTTTCTGGATCAGGTCTATGCGATCAGCGACCGCATCACCGTTCTGCGCAATGGCAGGAACGTGGGCGGCGGGCTGGCCCGCGACATCGACCGGCTGACGCTGGTGCGGCTGATGCTGGGCCATGATCTGGCCCAGGTCGAGGCGCAGGCGCGGCGTGAAACCGTCGGCACGATCGGCGGCGAACCCGCCGTCGCATTCGAAAACTTCGGCAAAAAGGGCCGGGTCGAGCCCTTCGATCTGACCGTCCACAAGGGTGAGGTCGTGGGTCTGGCCGGTCTGCTTGGATCGGGCCGGACCGAGACAGCCGAGGCGATTTTCGGCATCTCGGGACATGACAGCGGCGCGGCCCGGATCAACGGCGCCCCCGCACGGCTGGACACGCCGCGCGACGCCATCCGCGCCGGCATCGGTTTTTGCCCCGAGGACCGCAAGACCGATGGCATCGTGGCCGAGTTGAGCGTGCGGGAAAACATCCTCTTGGCGATGCAGGCCCGGCGCGGCTGGTCGCGGCCGGTGGCTAGGGCCGAACAGAACCGCATCGCCGCCGATTATGTCAAACGGCTGGACATCCGCACGCCGGACGCCGAAAAGCCGGTCGGCCTGTTGTCCGGCGGCAATCAGCAAAAGGTCATTCTGGCCCGCTGGCTGCTGATGAACCCCGATTTCCTGATCCTGGACGAGCCGACCCGCGGCATCGACGTCGGCGCGCATGCCGAAATCATCCGGGTGATCGAGGCGCTTTGCGACCGGGGCATGGCGCTTTTGGTCATCTCGTCCGAGCTTGAGGAGCTTGCCAGCTATTCGCACCGGATCGTGGTCATGCGCGACCGCAGACAGGTGGCCGAACTGACCGGCGCCGATGTCGCGCCTGACCGCATCGTGCAGTCCATCGCCGCGGCCCCCACCGTCAGCGAAGGCGCGCAGTGATGCCGGCCGCGATCATGCGCATTCTGCCGATGCTGGCGACCTTGGCCATTCTGGTCATCGCCATCTCGATCGTCTCACCGAATTTTCTGGATATTTCGCTGGCCAACGGACGGCTTTACGGCAGTCCCATCGACGTCCTGAACCGCGGCGCGCCGGTCGCGCTGCTCGCCATCGGCATGACGCTGGTGATCGCGACCGGCGGGATCGACCTGTCGGTGGGCGCGGTGATCGCGATTTGCGGCGCGGTGGCCGCCAAGACGATCACCTCGGGCTATGGGTTGCCCTCGGCCATCGGGCTTTCGTTGCTGGTCGGGCTGCTTTGCGGGCTTTGGAACGGGTTTCTGGTCGCGGTGCTGCGCATCCAGCCAATCGTTGCGACGCTGATCCTGATGGTGGCGGGGCGCGGCATCGCGCAACTGATCACCGAGGGCGCGATCCTGACCTTCAACCATGCCGGGCTGGCCTTCATGGGCTCGGGCATCGTCGCGACAATTCCGGTGCCGATCCTGATCTGGGTGGGGATGGCGATCGTGACCATGCTGGTGGTCCGGCGCACCGCCCTTGGCTTTCTGATCGAATCGGTCGGCATCAATGCGCGCGCCGCCTTTCGCGCCGGGGTCAACACAAGGGCGCTGATCATCGCGGTCTATGTCATCTCGGGCCTGTGCGCGGCCATCGCGGGGATCATCGTCGCCGCCGACATCCGCGGCGCGGACGCCAACAACGCCGGCCTGTGGCTGGAGCTTGACGCGATCCTTGCGGTGGTGATCGGCGGCAACTCGCTTCTGGGTGGGCGGTTCTCGATCCTCGCCTCGCTGATCGGGGCGATGATCACCCAGACCGTCAACACCGGCATCCTGATCTCGGGGTTTCCGCCCGAGTACAACCTTGTCATCAAGGCCTGTATCGTGCTGGTCATCCTGCTGGTGCAATCGCCGCGCCTGAGATTGACCGAAAGGCTGCGCCTGCGCGGCAAACCGGGGGCACGGACATGAGGAACCTGCGCGCGCTGCCGCTGCTGGCCACCTGCCTGATCTTCGCGCTGGCCTATGCGCTGGCGTGGATGCAGTTCCCGAACATCCTGTCGACGCGGGTGATCGGCAACCTCTTGACCGACAATGCCTATCTGGGCATCGCGGCGGTCGGCATGACGATCGTGATCATGTCGGGGGGGATCGACCTGTCCGTCGGCTCGGTCATCGCCTTTTCGGGGGTGTTCATCGCCGTGGTGCTGCGCGACACCGGGCTGCATCCGCTGGTGGTTTTCGCGATGCTTCTGGTGATCACGACCCTGTTCGGCGTCGCCATGGGCGCGATCATTTACGGGCTTCAGATGCCGCCCTTCATCGTCACGCTTGCGGGCATGTTCATGGCCCGCGGCGTGGCTTATGTGCTGTCGATAGATTCGATTCCGATTGACGATCCGTTCATCGGCGGGCTGCAAAGCGTCTATTGGCTGATGCCCGGCAAGGGCCGGTTCACGCTGATCGCGGGCATCATGCTGGCGACCTTCGTCGCGGGCGCGTTGCTGGTGCACCGGACGCCGCTGGGCACGCGGATCATGGCGATCGGCGGCGACGCGCGAACCGCCGCGTTGCTGGGCGTGCCGATCGCCTCGACCACGATCATCGTCTATGGCATCTCGGGGTTTTGCGCCGGGCTGGCGGGGATCGTTTTCGCCATATACACCTCGGCCGGCTATTCGCTGGCCACCGTCGGGACCGAGCTTGACGCCATCGCCGCCGTGGTCATCGGCGGCACGCTGCTGACCGGGGGCAGCGGTTATGTGCTGGGCACGCTGGTCGGAGTGCTGATCATGGGGCTGATCCAGACCTACATCGTCTTTGACGGCACCTTGTCCAGTTGGTGGACAAAGATCGTGATCGGGGCGCTTCTGTTCCTGTTCATCGGGCTGCAAAAGGGGCTTTTGCGGCTGACCAGCCGCAACGCCTGACCGCCGCCCGCGCACCCCGCCCGTTCAGCCCGGCCAGCCCAATCGGCGCGGTCAGCCGATGCGGCGGTCCAGATGGGTATAGCCGCCATCGGGGAATATCCATTGCCCGGTCGTGTGGCTGGATCGGTCGGACAGCAGAAAGGCGCAGGTGTCCGCGATCTCGTCGGCGGTGGTCATCCGCTTGCCAAGCGGGATGCGTTCGGTGATCTCGGCCTCGGCCGCCGCCGGATCCGGCAGGGTGTTCAGCCAGCGGCGGTAAAGCGGCGTCATCACCTCGGCCACGACGATCGCATTGACCCGCACCAGATCCGGCAGGAACTCGACCGCCCATTCCCGCGTCAGCCCCAGAATGGCCGCCTTGGCCGCGATATAGGCCGAGGTTCCACCCTGTCCCGTCAGCGCCGTCTTGGAGCCGATATTGACGATTGCGCCCCGGCTGCGGCGCAGATCATCCGCCAGCAGGTGAACCATCGTGTAGTAATGCACCAGATTCTGGTCGAGGCTGTCGCGGAACGCCCCGGGCCCCCTGTCGAGCCCCACCCCGTCATTCGCACCCGCATTGTTGACCAGACCGTAAATTCCGGGATGGCGGTCGCGCACGCCCTGAACGGCGGTGCGGCAGGCGTCATCGTCGGAAAGCTCGACCTGCACGAACTCGGCCCCGGTCCGCGACAGCCAGCCGGCATCCGGCGCGGTGCGGCCGAAGATCACCGGGACGGCGCCTTCGGCCGCCAGCACCTCGGTTATGCCCGCCCCGATGCCCGAGCCGCCGCCGGTCACGATAACCACCTTGCCGGTCAGATGAAGGTCCATCACGCCCCCTTGAACCGATATTTCTCCAGACTCTCCGGCCGCATCTCGATCGAGAAACCGGGCGCTTCCGGTGGCATATAGGCCCCGTCCCTGATCACGCAGGGATCCAGAAAATGCTCGTGCAGATGGTCGACATATTCGATCACCCGGCCCTCTTGCGAATCCGAGATGCACAGAAAGTCGATCATCGACATGTGCTGCACATATTCGCAAAGCCCGACGCCACCGGCATGGGGGCAGACCTTCAGATCGTATTTCGCCGCCATCAGCAGCACCGCCAGCACTTCGTTCAGTCCGCCCATGCGGCAGGCGTCGATCTGAACCACGTCGATTGCGCCGCGCATGATGAACTGTTTGAAGATGATGCGGTTCTGGCACATCTCGCCGGTCGCGACCTCGATCGGTGACACCCCCTCGCGGATCTTGCGATGACCCTCGATGTCATCGGGGCTGGTCGGTTCCTCGATGAACCACGGGTCGGCAAATGCCAGTTCGCGCACCCAGTCGATGGCCTGATCCACCTCCCACACCTGATTGGCGTCGATCATCAGCCTGACATCGGGGCCGACCGCGTCGCGGGCGATGGTCAGACGGCGGATGTCGTCCTGAAGGTTTTGACCGACCTTCAGCTTTACATGCCGAAAACCCGCCTCGACGGCCTCGCGGCAAAGGCGGCGGAGCTTCGCATCATCATAGCCGAGCCAACCGGCCGAGGTGGTATAACAGGGATACCCCCGCGCCTTCAGATCTGCAATGCGTTCGGCCTTGCCCGCCGCCTGCCGGGTCAGGAACTCCAGCGCCCATTCGGGCGTGATGCAGTCGGTCAGATAGCGAAAATCAATGCAACGCACCAATTCCGCCGGCGACATGTCGGCGACAAGCTGCCAGACCGGCTTGCCCTGATCCTTGGCCCAAAGGTCCCAGACCGCATTCACCACCGCCCCGGTGGCAAGATGGATGGCGCCCTTGTCGGGACCGATCCAGCGCAACTGGCTGTCGCCGGTGATGTAATGCCAGAAGCGGCCCATGTCGGCGGTGACCCAATCCATATCCAGCCCGACGACCAGCGGCCGAAGCGCCTCGATCGCGGCGATACAGATCTCGTTCCCGCGCCCGATGGTGAAGGTCAGGCCATGGCCCTGATTCGGCCCGTCGGTCTCGAGTATCACATAGGCGGCGGAATAGTCCGGGTCCGGGTTCATGGCGTCCGAACCGTCAAGCTGCTGACTGGTCGGAAAGCGCACGTCGATGCTGCGCATGCCGGTAATCTTTGTCATGAGGGTTACCTTTCAGAACAGGACAGCGCGGAAAAGCCGGGGGTCAGGGGGCGGCGCGCCGCCCCCTGCCTTCGTGGACGGACAATCAGTCGTACAGGACCGCCGCGATTTCCGGGCTGTCGATATTGGTCTTGTCATACCAGAAGAATCCGGTGTCGATCTTCGGCTCGACCTTCTCGCCCTTGCTGGCGGCCAGCGCCGCCTTGACGGTCTCATAGCCGATGCCGATCGGGTTCTGGGTGATGGCGCCGGCCATATCGCCGTCGCGGATCGCCTGCTTCTGCGCGGCGCCGCTGTCATAGCCGATGACCACGACCTTGGAGCCCATCTCCTTGACCCCGTTCAGCACGCCGATGGCCGACCCCTCATTGGCGCCGAAGATGCCTTTCAGATCCGGGTTCGCCTGCAGGATCGTCTTGGTGATCTCGGTCGATTTCAACTGGTCGCCATCGCCGTATTCGACCGCCACGACCTCGATATCGGGATATTTGTCGGCCATCTGCTTCAGGAAGCCGTCGCGCCGGTCGATGCCGGTGCGCGAGGTCTGGTCATGCACGACCACCGCGACCTTGCCCGAGCCGCCGATCAGCTCGGCCATCTTGTCGGCCGCCAATGCCGAGGCGGCAAGGTTGTCGGTCGAGGCGGTGGCGACGGGGATGTCACTGTCCACGCCCGAGTCGAAGGCAACGACCGGGATGCCGGCGTCCTTGGCCTGTTGCAAGAGCGGGATCGCCGCCTGACTGTCCAGCGCGGCCAGACCGATCGCGGCCGGTTTCTTGGCAAGGGCTGCGGCCAGCATGTCGATCTGACGATCGACCTGGGTTTCGTTGTCCGGCCCCTCAAAGGTGACCTCGGCGCCCAGTTCGGCCGCAGCCTTGTCCGCACCGGCCTTGACCGCCTGCCAGAACTGATGCTGATACCCTTTCGAGATCAGCGCGATATACGGCTTGTCCTGAGCCGAAGCCAGCCCCGCCGACAGCATGAGGGTGCCTGCGGCAACAGCGCCAAGCAGGATACGTCTGGTGAACATGGTTTCCTCCCTTTCGTTCACTTGATCTTGCCGCGCCGCAGTTGATCTGCGTAAACGGCGGCGATGATGATGGCCCCGGTAACGACGGTCTGCCATTCCTGCGCGACCGACAGGATGCGCAACCCGTTGGTCAGAACCGACATGATCAGCGCGCCGATCAGTGTGCCCAGAATTGTGCCGCGCCCGCCCGCAAGGCTGGTGCCGCCGATGACCACGGCGGCGATGGCGTCAAGCTCATACCCCTGACCCAGCGCCGGCTGGGCGCTGTTCAGCCGGCTGGAGATCAGGATCCCCGCGATGCCGCAGATCGCGCCGGCAAGTGCATAGACCGACATCTTCCAGAAATCGGTGTTCACGCCCGACAGCCGCACCGCCTCTTCGTTCGAGCCGAGTGCAAAGGTATAGCGGCCCAGAACCGTGCGCGACAGGATATAGGCGGCGACGCCCGCGACGATGAACAGGATCAGAACCCCGTTCGGGACCGGCAGGAACGGCAGCACCTTTCCGATCAGCGACCCCTGCGCGATCTGGGTATAGCCGGGAGAATTGTTGAAATAGATCGGTTTGGTGCCAGAGATGACCAGCGACAGCCCTTTCAGGATCAGCATCATGCCCAGCGTGGCGATGAAGGGCGGGATCTTCAGCTTGGCGATGAAGGTGCCCGATACCAGACCGACGCAGCCACCCGCCGCGATGGCCGCGATCACGCCGATGATGATTGGCATGCCGGCCCAGGTCAGCACCACCCCCGCGATCACCGCGCAGAAGGTCATCAACGTGCCCACAGAAAGGTCGATGCCGCCGGTGATGATGACCAATGTCGCCGCCACCGCCAGCACCCCGTTGACCGAGGTCGCCTGCAGGATCGACAGGATGTTGGTCATCTGCATGAACTGCGGCTTGGCGACGCTGAACACGATCAGCAGCACGATCAGACTGGCAAAGGCCAGCAGCTTTTGTTGCGCAGCGCCGCCCATCAGCGATTTGCGCGGTCCGGTTGCAGTGCCTGTCCGTTCACTCATGCCGCCATTCCTTCGCTGTCGCGTTTCGTAGCCAGTTCCATGATTGCTTCCTGCGTCGTGTCGGCGGGCAGGAACCCGGTCAGCCGCCCCTCGCACATCACCGCGATGCGATGCGACAGCCGCAACACCTCGGGCAGTTCGCTGGAGATGACGATGATCGCCTTGCCGGTGGCGGCAAGCTCGTTCAGCAGCCGGTAGATTTCCGATTTCGCCCCGATGTCGATGCCGCGCGTCGGTTCGTCGAAGATCAGGATGTCGCAGTCCCGCAAAAGCCATTTCGCGATGACCACCTTCTGCTGGTTGCCACCCGAGAGCAGCCGCACCTCTTGCCGGTCGGAAGGGGTGCGGATGGCCAGTTTCGCGATGTAGTCCCGCGCGATCTGGCCAAGCTGCCGGTCGTCCAGCCGGCCCAGCCCGTCGGTAAAGCGCGACAGGCTGGCCATGGCGATATTGGCGCGCACGTCCATCGGCAGCGCCAGACCGTAATGTTTGCGATCTTCGGACAGATAACCGATCCCGGCACGGACGGCATCCTGAGGCGTGCGGATATCGACCGGGGTTCCGTGCACGATGATCTCGCCATTGTCGCGCGGGTCGGCGCCGAAAATCGCCCGGGCGACCTCGGTCCGGCCGGCGCCCATCAGGCCGGCGAAGCCAAGGATCTCGCCCTGTTTCACCGCGAATGACACGTCCTTCAGCTCACGCCCGCGGGTGATACCCCGGACTTCAAGCGCCACCGGCGCGTCGGACAGATCCGGCCTTTCGGCGCGTTCATCGCCAAGCTCGCGACCGACCATCATCGAGATGATCTTGCTGATCGGCGTATCGGCGGCCTCGACCGTGCCGACATATCTGCCGTCCCGCATCACCGTCACCCGGTCCGAGATGCGTTTGATCTCGTCCATCTTGTGGCTGATATAGATGATGCCCACGCCTTCGGACCGCAGGCGGCGGATGATGGTGAACAGCTCGGCAATCTCGGCGTCGTTCAGCGCCGCCGTCGGCTCGTCCATGATCAGGATGCGCGACCGATGCGACAGCGCCTTGGCGATTTCGACCATCTGCTGGCGCGCGATGGTCAGGCCGGCGACGGGGGTGCGGGGGTCCATGTGGATGTTCATCGATTCGAAGATCGCCGCCGCATCGGCGTTCAGCTTGCTTTCGTCCAGACGACCGAACGACAGCCGCGGCTCGCGCCCGATGAAGATGTTCTGCGCGACCGTCAGGTCCCGCATCAGCGCGAGTTCCTGATGGATGATGCCGATGCCAAAGCCCTGCGCCGCCGCCGGGCCGTCGATTTCGACCCGCAGCCCGTCCACCTCGATCGTGCCGCCATCGGGTTGATATATCCCCGACAGGATCTTCATCAGCGTCGATTTGCCGGCACCGTTTTCGCCCATCAGGGCGTGAACCTCGCCCGGGCGGAGATCGAATGAAACCTCGTCCAGCGCGCGAACGCCGGGAAAGGTCTTGGTTATCTTCGTCATTTGAACCAGATCCGCCATGCCGTATCCCTCCTCAGGCATTGCTTCGTGGTATTGACAGTTCAGATCGTCACGCCGCCATCGACAAGCATCGCCTGACCCGAGACAAAGCGGCTTTCGTCGGACAGAAGGTAGACCACCATAGGCACGATGTCCTCGACCGTTGCCAGCCGTCCCATGGGCTGGCGCGCAATGAAGTCCTTTTCAGCCTGCACCGGATCGGCCGCCGACGCAATGCGGCCGCGCAGGCTGGGCGTATCGACCGTACCGGGGCACAGCGCATTGCAGCGAATCCCGCGCGCCACGTAATCGGCGGCGATCGCCTTGGTCAGACCGATCACGGCGGCCTTGCTGGCGCCGTAGGCGGTGCGGTTGACGAATCCCTTCACCGACGAGGCCATCGACGACATGTTCAGAATGCTGGCGGTTCCGGTCTGGGCAGCGCGTTCCAGCATCCCGGGCAGAAGGGCGCGAATGGTCCGCATCATCGCGGTGACGTTCAGGTCAAAGGCGAATTGCCAGTCCTTGTCCTGAATATCCAGAACCGTGCCGTTGTGGACGACGCCGGCACAGTTGAACAGCCCGTCCAGCCCGCCCACACTGGCCGCAAGGGCCTGGATCGCGGCAAGATCGGTGACATCCAGAACCTGCGTCTCGATCCCGTCCAGACCGGCCAGCAGGTCGGCGTTCAGATCGGTCGCCAGAACCCGCGCACCTTCATTCGCGCAGGCGATGGCCGAGGCCCGGCCGATGCCCTGGCCCGCTGCTGTGATCAGAATGGATTTACCCGCCAAACGTCCCGACATCGATTCCCCCCAGTCGCCAGATCGTTGCAAATATGAAGGCACAATTTACCATTGAAGCGAAAACTGCAACCAAAAAATTGCTCGGCCGTCTGCGGAACAGACGGAACCGGGCCATATCCATGCCCTTGTCGCAGCGATCAAGGGTTTCCTGCACCCCGACACGTGGGCGCGCCGGCGGGCGTCAGGGAAGGATCACGCCCTTGCGAATGATGAAATTGCCATAGGGACGTTCTTCGCGGGTCGACAGCACCGCAAAGCAGGCTCGCGCCCGTTCATAGAAGGCGAAGCGTTCGATCCCCTTCGGGGTGGCGCCATGTTCGGCCAGCAGCGGGGTCGAGATGCCGACCGCGACCGGCACGGCCTCCGGGTCGCCGACCACCTGCATGGTGATCACCGGATCGGGCAGGAAATCGTCGATCGGGATCAGCGACAGGACCGCCTGCAAGGCGCGGCGCGCGTCGCAGTCGATCCGCAGCGCCTGACCATGGACCGTCGCCGCCGCGACCGAGGTGGCGGGAAAGTTGGCGTCGCAGATCGCGATTTCGTCGCCATGTCCCATCTGCGCCAGCACCCGCAACAGATCGGGGCTGATCAGCGGATCTATTCCTTTCAGCATCGGTGGCCGTCCTTTCATTTGCCGTCGGGTCGGTGGCGGGGAACCCCTGCCCTAATGCGTCGCCCCCTGTCGCGCGGCCGAGGTCAGCACGACCTGACGGGAATCGTCATCGGTGCGCAGATGCGGCTCTTCGACCTTCATGGTCAGCCGCAGGACGAACTCATCGCCTTCGGTCACCACCTCGACCTCGCTGTTCAACTGGGTCGCGAAGGCCTCGATCAGTTGGCTGCCAAGCCCGGTGCCCTCGGCCCCGGTATCGCCGGCGCCGATCGAGTTGCGGATCTCCAGCATGGCGGTGCCGTCGTCGCCTCGGCTGAGCCGTACCGAAACCCATGCTTCGGTTTGGCCTTCGGGCATGCTGACGTATTTCATCGCATTGGTGAAGGCTTCGGTCGCAAGAAGCGACAGGGGCACCGCCTGATCGGGCACAAGGGTCAGCGGCGCAAGATCGGTATCCAGGCGCAGCTTGCTGCCGTCATTCGCCGTCGCCGTGGCCATTTTTGAAATGATCTCGGACAACAGCCGATCGGCCTCGACCGCGTCCAGATGCTCGGCCTGATAAAGGTTGCGATAGATCGTGGCCAGACTGGACACCCGATCCTGCACCGAGCGCAGCACGCGCCGCGCGTCGGCATTGTCGATGGCGCGCGACTGCATGCTGATGATCGAGGCGATCAGTTGCAGGTTGTTCTTGACCCGGTGATGGACCTCTTTCAGCAGCACGGTCTTTTCGTCGACCGAGGCCTCAAGCTGTTCTTCATCGCGGATCAGGATCCGGGCCATATTGTGAAAGGTCTGGCTGACGTCCGCGATCTCGGCCGGGGCTTCGCGCAGGATCCGCGGCGGGGTGTCGCGATCGCCGACCGCAAAGCGGCGCATCTGGCCGCGCAATTCCCGGATATGCCGCAAAACCAGCCGGTCGACGGCGATATAGGCCACCACGAGCGATGCCGCCCAAAGGATAAGCGGCAGCAAAAGCACCGACAGGGCGGTGACAAAACCGCCCTGCCCGGCCTGTCCCGGGCTCCAGCTGCCAAGCGCATAGACCAGCCCCGGCACCACCGGAACCACCGAATAAACCCGCTGTTCGTCGTCGTTCGACTGGGCGCGAAAGGTCGTATCGGCCTCGGCGACCAGCGACACGAGGGTCCGGTTCACGGGCATGCTCTGCATCGGGTCGATACCCGGCTTGCTGTCCGAGGTCAGAATCTGGCCGCGGTCATTGAACGTCAGGATCCGCGCATCCTGCCCGGCGGTGTTGGTGACATGGGTCGATTCCAAGAGTTCGGTCGTCAACGAAATGGAGACGTAACCCAGCAACTCGCTGTCGCGATAAAGCGGCTGCGACACCACGATGACCGATTCACCCGAAATGATCCCCTTGGCGTTCGGGGTCACCATGGTCGCGGGCCGCTTGATGAAAGACTGATAATCGACTGACCCGGTCGCGTCGAAAGGCCCATCGGCGGTCGAACAGGTGACCTTGCCGTCAAGCGGCGTGAACCCCGCAGACGCATAGGTCGCCCCGCGCTGCTTGAAGGCGCGCAGCGTATCGGAACATTCCTCGGGCCGGTTCAAAAGCTCCAGAATGGCGGGGCCAAGGGCGTCGGCGGTGCCAAGCGCGCTTTGCAGCAACCCACGCTCGCCCGATGCGGCCGCCGAGGTCCGGCCCAGCAGCGCCACCTCACCGGCGCGCTGGACCTCGGCCGCCATATGCATGGTCTGGATGACCGAGATCAGCCCAAGCGGCAGAACCGCGACCGACAGCAAAAGCCCCAGACGAAAGCCCAGATGGCGCGTGAACTCGAAACTGTCGCGCAATCCTGCCAACGACCACATGAACGGTCCTTACTTGGGGAACTGTGTACTGGCCGACATCACTGCCATTGTTGCGGGATCGGTCATTTCCAGCTCTTCGCCTTCCTCAAGCTGCAATAGATCAGCAAGACGGCGGCGTCCACGGTTGGCGCGCGACTTGACGGTGCCGACGGCGACATTCGTCATCTGGGCGGCTTCCTCATAGGAAAAGCCCGAGGCGCCGACCAGAATCAGCGCCTCGCGCTGTTCATCGGGCAGTTGCGCGAAAGCGGCGCGGAAATCGTTCAGCGCCAGCCGGCCGTCGTGTTCGGGCCGCGTCGCCTGCCGCGCGGCATGGATACCGTCGGTATCGGAAACCTCGCGCCGGGTCTTGCGCCGGGCGGAATAAAAGGTGTTGCGCAGGATGGTGAACAGCCACGCACGCAAATTTGTTCCGGCCTGAAACTTGTCCATGTTGGTCCAGGCCTTGACGATGGTATCCTGCACCAGATCGTCGGCCGAGGCGGATTCACGTGTCAGGGACAGCGCAAAGGCGCGCAAGGCGGGAAGATGGTTGACAAGCTCGCCGCGCGGATTCGCCTCGGAACCCGCGTTTTCTGGCCGCGCTGCCGAATTGGTCATTCAACTTACTCCTGCTCGCGCAATTGCTCCAACAAAGCCAGAAACCGGTCAGGGACTTCCTGCACGGCATCCTGCTCATACACGCGGCGAAGGTTCTCGTCGATCTGTCGTTCGATGGCTGCCCGCTTGCGTTCTTCACGCTTGTTGTTCATTTATTTTAAGTCCCGGAAATCTTGTGCGCACCCACCGTAACATGTAGGTGACGGGAAAGGTTCCATTCAAAGAATATTTTTCCGAGGACGTGATGACAGTGCCTAATCAACCCAGCCTGGCCCAATCCATCGGACGAGAGTTGCCCTATTTGCGGCGTTATGCACGGGCACTGACGGGAAGCCAGTCTGCGGGCGACAATTACGCCGCCGCAACGCTTGAGGCCATTCTCAGCGACCGCTCGCTGATGGATGGCGACAATTCCCGGGTCGGTCTGTTCCGTGCTTTTCACGCCATCTGGCAAAGCTCGGGCGCCCCGGTGGTCGAGGAAACCGACAATCGCGCGGCACGCGCGCAAAAGCACCTTCAGGGTCTGACGCCCAACTCGCGCGAGGCGTTGCTGCTGCGCACCATCGAAGAATTGCGCTATGACGAAATCGCCAGGGTGATGGGCGTCGATCAGGCCGAGGCCGAGGAATTGGTGCAGATCGCGCTGAACGAAATGGGTCGCGCCCTGCGCGGCAAGGTCATGGTGATCGAGGATGAGACCATCATCGCCATGGACCTCAAGGGTATCGTTCAGGCCATGGGCCATGATGTGACCGGCATCGCCCGCACCCACGCGGCCGCGATCGAGCTTGCCACGAACAAGCGTCCCGACCTGATCCTTGCCGATATCCAGCTTGCCGACGGCTCATCGGGTATCGACGCGGTGGCCGAGCTGCTGGAAAGCCTTGGCGACATCCCGGTGATTTTCATCACCGCCTTCCCCGAACGGCTGCTGACCGGCGACCGGCACGAGCCCGCCTTCCTGATCTCCAAACCCTATTCCGAGGAGCAGGTGCGTTCCTCGGTCAGTCAGGCGATGTTCTTCGCCTCGACCGAGGGGCTGGGCGCGGCCTGATCGCCGCCACCGATCGCCAAGGCGATATTCAGGCGCAGAATTCAGGCGCAGACGGTTCCGCGATCCGGCGGACCCGCCTGCGCCTTCGTTATTGCCGCGCGACCCGGCCCGACAGCCACCCGGGGGCAAGATCAAAAAGGCCCTCAGCCTTTAAAACCCCAGTAGCTTCAAAAACCTTAGCGCCCGGCGATGCTTAAAGGACAGTGGCCCGACATCACCACGTCGTCGAACCACCATCTTCCTTGTCGAAATATCCCGGGGGTCCGGGGGCAGCGCCCCCGGCTTCTTAATCCACAGCCATCACGCAGCCCGGACCCGGCGTTCCGATCGCTGCGACCGGCACATACTGCGACCACGCGCGATCACGGCTCTGACTGCGCCAGCAGCGCGGCGTTACCGCCTGCCGCCGTCGTATCGGCGCACAGATGCCGCTCCAGCCCGACATGGCCGGCATCGGGCGCTGCGCTGATCAGGGGCAGGATCGGGCCCGGACGCGCGGCCAGCGCCTCGGCATAGGCGCGGGCGCGTTCCGCGTCGCCCCACCAGATCACCCCGGAGATGCCCTGCAATCCGGTCAGATCGGCGGGGGCAAGATCGCCGTCCACCGTCACGGCCACGCCACCCATGCCGCGCACCAGTTCCGCCTGCGCCTTCGCCGCGTCCAGACCGGGCCCAAGGCACAACAGCGGCGCGCGCTGGACCACGGTCAGGCGGTTCAACTCTCCGGTCGGGCCGGGCATGGTCTCCTCGGCGATCACGGCGGCCTTGGGCTGTCCGGAAAGCGCACGGCGCAGCGCCGCCAGATCGGCGGGCTTCGACCACTGGCCGGCCTGCCCGCCCGCTTTCGGTCGGGTAAAGCGGTTGAGATACTCCGGCCCCCCGGCCTTCGGCCCGGTGCCCGAGAGCCCTTCGCCGCCAAAGGGCTGGCTGCCGACGACCGCGCCGATCTGGTTGCGGTTGACATAGATGTTGCCGGCATGAACCCGGTCGACCATTTCCTGCACGCGCCCGTCGATGCGGGTGTGCAGCCCGAAGGTCAGGCCATAGCCGGTCGCGTTGATGTCGTCGACGACCCGGTCCAGATCCGCGGATTTGAACGTCGCCAGATGCAGGACCGGGCCGAAAACCTCGCGTTCCAGATCGGCGATGCCTTTGACGCGGATCAGCGTCGGCGGCACGAAGCTGCCCTTTGCCGGCGCGTCAAGCTGATGCAGCACCCGCCCCTCGGCCCGGGCCGCCTCGATATGGGCCGTGATCCCGGCCTTGGCGCTTTCGTCGATGACCGGGCCCACGTCGGTTTCCACCTGCCACGGATCACCCAGCCGCAACTGGTCCATCGCGCCGGTCAGCATCCGGGTCAGATGCGGGGCGACATCCTCCTGCACGTAAAGGCAGCGCAGCGCCGAGCAGCGCTGCCCGGCCGAGCGGAAGGCGCCGTTCACGATATCCCGAACCGCCTGTTCCGGCAGCGCGGTGCTGTCCACGATCATCGCGTTCAGCCCACCGGTTTCGGCGATCAGCGGCGCATCTGGGGCCAGATGCGCGGCCATGCTGCGGCGGATGATCCGCGCCGTCTCGGTCGAGCCGGTGAAGACCACGCCCGAGACGCGCGGATCGGCGGTCAGCGCCGCACCCACCACCTCGCCCGGCCCGGCCAGCAGTTGCAAGACATGCTCCGGCACCCCGGCCTGATGCAGAAGCCGCACGGCATGGGCGGCGATCAGCGGCGTTTCCTCGGCCGGCTTGGCCAGCACGCCATTCCCGGCCGCCAGCGCCGCCGCCACCTGTCCGGTAAAGATCGCCAGCGGGAAGTTCCACGGGCTGATCGCCGCCACGACCCCCAGCGCCGGCCGATCCAGCGCCGCTGCCCCGGTCGCGTAATAGCGAAGGAAATCCACCGCCTCGCGCAATTCGGCCACCGCGTCGGGCAGGGTCTTGCCGGCCTCGCGCGCCAGAAGCGCGAAGATCGCACCGGCATCGGCCTTATACAGATCGGCCGCGCGGTTCAGGATCGCGGCGCGTTCGCCGGCCGGGGCATCCCATGGGCGCACGGTATCCAGCGCCGCCGCAACCTCAGCCTTGGTGGCTTGCAGCTGGTGGCCCACGATTTCACCATTCGCCGGGTTCGTCACCGCGTCACCGTCAGCCTGCGGCACCGGCGCCGCGCGGTCGCGGGCGTCGAAAATCCCCGCGAGCACCCGGTCGTCGCTCAGATCGAAGCCCTGACTGTTTTCGCGGCGCGGCGCGAACAGCGCCCGGGGCAGCGGTATGCCGGGGTTCGCGACATCATTCCCCAGCGCCTCGACGGCGGTCAGCGGGCAGGCGGCGACCTCTTCGGCGGGAACCTCCTCATCCACGATCTGGTTCACGAAGCTGCTGTTCGCGCCGTTTTCCAGCAGGCGGCGGACCAGATAGGCCAGCAGGTCGCGATGCGCGCCCACCGGCGCATAGATGCGGCAGCGGGTGCCGCGTTCGTCCAGAACCAGATCGTGCAGCCGCTCGCCCATGCCGTGCAGGCGCTGGAATTCAAACGGGCGATCGCCGGCCATATGCAGGATCGCGGCGACGGTATGGGCGTTGTGGGTGGCGAATTGCGGATAGATCCGGTCGGTCATCCCGAACAGCCGCCGGGCGTTGGCGATATAGCTCGCGTCGGTGGTCTGCTTGCGGGTGAACACCGGAAAGCCCGGCATCCCCTCGACCTGCGCGCGCTTGATCTCGCTGTCCCAATAGGCGCCCTTGACCAGCCGCACCATGATCTTGCGGTCCAGCTCGGTGGCCAGCGCATAAAGCCAGTCGAGCACCGGCCCGGCGCGGCGGCCGTAGGCCTGCACGACGACGCCGAACCCGTCCCAGCCGGCCAGCCGGGGGTCGGCAAGAACCGCCTTGATCACCTTCAGCGACAGGACCAGCCGGTCGGCCTCCTCGGCGTCGATGTTGAACCCCATGCCGGCGCGGGCCGCCTGCGCGGCCAGATCGGCGACGACCGGCACCAGCTCGGCCATCACCCGATCCTCCTGCGCGACCTCATAGCGCGGATGCAGCGCCGAAAGCTTGACCGAGATGCCGGGGTTGTCCGCCACCTGATCGGATTGCGCCGCCCCCGCGATGGCCGCGATCGCCCGGGCATAGGCATCGCGATAGCGCGCCGCGTCCGCCGCCGTCATCGCCGCCTCGCCCAGCATGTCGTAGCTATAGGTAAAGCCGCGCGCCTCGGCCGTGCGGGCGCGTTTCAGCGCCGCGTCGATGGTCTCGCCCAGCACGAACTGGCGCCCCATTTCCTTCATCGCCCGGCCGACGGCGGCGCGGATCACCGGCTCGCCCAGCCGCCGCACCGCCGCGTGCAGATAGCTGGCGATCCCGGGCGAGGGTTCGTCCAGCACCCGGCCGGTCAGCATCAGCGCCCAGGTCGATGCGTTGACAAGGCTCGATGCCGATTCGCCCAGATGCTTGCCCCAGTCGCTGGGCGCGATCTTGTCCTCGATCAGATCGTCGATGGTATCGGCGTCGGGCACCCGCAAAAGCGCCTCGGCCAGACACATCAGCGCAATGCCTTCCTGCGTCGAAAGCCCGTATTCGGCCAGAAACATCTCCATCATCCCGGGGCGGGCGCTTTGGCGGATGCGGCGGACCAGATCGGTGGCATCCTCGCTGATCGCCTCGCGCTGGTCGGTGGACAGGTCGGCGGTGGCAACCAGTTGCCGGGCCAGATCGGCCTCGTCCGCGAATTTCGCGGTCTCGATGGCCGACCAAAGCGGGTCGCTTGCAGGGGCGCGCGGGGCATCAGACATGATCGGGGCATCTCCTTTGACGTTGGCTGGAATATAGCGCAGAGTCGCCAGACGATTGAGAGCGAAATTGGAAAAGATTTGGGCGATTCAACCAAAAACAGGAATGATGGCAGTCCGATCGAACTGGATCGTACCGACCGGGCCATTCTGAACATCCTTTCGGCCGAGGGCCGGATCCCGGTCGCCGATCTGGCGCGCCGGGTGGGGCTGTCAAAGACTCCGGTCGCGGCGCGGATCGCACGGCTTGAAACCGCGGGCGTCATCACCGGATACCGCGCCACGCTGTCGCCCATTCGCATGGGTCTGGCCCATGTCGCCTTTGTCGAGGTGCGGCTGTCCGACACGCGCGAGAAATCCCTTGCCGCCTTCAACCGCGCGGTGATGGCGATCCCCGAGATCGAGGAATGCTATATGATCGCGGGCGGCCACGATTATCTGCTGAAGGTGCGGACCCGGGACATTCAGGATTATCGCCGGGTGCTGGCGGAAAGCCTGTCGAACCTGCCGAATGTCGCCGCGACCACGACCTTTGTCGCCATGGAGGCGGTCAAGGAAAACGGCGCGCCCGCGGTCTAGGGGGCGGCGCTTTGCGCCGTTCCGGGTGTGGCGCTCAGCGCCGGCGGATCACATGGTCCGGGCGGCCCGGAACCGACAATTCCATCCGGTCGCGCGGCCCCGTCGCCACGAGTTTGCCGCGCGAGATCACCGTGACTCGCCGCGCCCGCAACCGCAGCGCCTCGACCGGATCGCCCGCGTCCAGCACCACCAGCGAGGCGCGCGCCCCGACCCGCAGACCGAACTCGTCCAGCCCCATGATCCGGGCGTTTTCCGCCGTCACCATGTCGAAGCAATGCCGCATCTCGTCGGGGTGGGTCATCTGCGCGACATGCATGCCCATGAAGGCCACGTCCAGCATGTCGGCGGTGCCCAGCGAATACCACGGGTCCATGACGCAATCCTGCCCCCAGCCGACCGTGATGCCATGGGCCAGCATCTCCTTGACCCGGGTCAGCCCGCGGCGCTTGGGAAATGTATCGTGTCGCCCCTGCAGGACGATGTTGATCAGCGGGTTCGGGATCGCGGCGATGCCGGCCTCGGCGATCAGCGGCAGCAGTTTCGAGACATAATAATTATCCATCGAATGCATCGAGGTCAGATGCGACCCCGCAACCCGGCCCTGCAACCCGTGGCGCAGGGTCTCGGCGGCCAGCGTCTCGATATGGCGCGACATCGGGTCGTCGGTCTCATCGCAGTGAATATCGACCCGCAAGCCGCGATCCGCCGCGATCCGGCACAACTGGCGCAGCGATTCCGCCCCGTCCTCCATCGTGCGTTCGAAATGCGGGATGCCGCCGACCACGTCAACGCCCATGTCGAGCGCGCGGATGGTCTGGTCGCGCGCCGCCGGGTCGCGGAAGAACCCGTCCTGCGGAAAGGCCACCAGTTGCAGATCGATCCGATCCGCCACCGCCTTCCGCACCTCCAAAAGCGCCTGCACCCCCTTCAGATCGGGGTCGCAGGTATCGACATGGCTGCGGATCGCCAGCAGCCCCTGCCCGACCGCCCAGTCGCAATAGCGCAGCGCCCGGTCGATCATCTGGTCCACCGTCGCGATCTTCTTCAGCTCGCCCCACAGCGCGATGCCCTCCAGAAGCGTCCCCGAGGCGTTGATGCGCGGGGTGCCATAGCTGAGCGTCGCGTCCATGTGGAAATGCGGATCGACGAAGGGCGGGCTGACCAGCAGGCCGGTGGCGTCGATGACGCGCCCGGCGGCGGCATCTTCCGGCAGGCTCTCGATCGCGGCGATGCGGTCGCCCCGGATGCCGATATCGGCCTGTCGCCCATCGCTCAGCCTGCCGCCGCGCACTATCAGATCGAACATAGCTGTTCCCCCTGGCCAGATCCGCCGGCACGTTAGGCGCAGAACCGGCCCCTTGCAACGCGGGACGAAATCGCCTTGGCTGGTGCCATCACGAAAGGGGGCGTTCATGCAGGTCTTTTTCAGCGAGGATCACCGCTTGCATTTCCCGCAGGCCGAGCTGTCGGGCGGTCAGTTCGTGACCCCCTACGAACGGCCAAGCCGGGTCGAGTACATCCTGCGGCAACTGCGCGAACGCGGCTTTGACCAGCCCGCCGATCCCGGTCCCTGCGACATGGCGCCGATCCGCGGGCTGATGGACCCGGGCTTTCTGCGGTTTCTGGAAACCGGCTGGGACGAATGGATCGCGGCCGGCATGAAGGGCGAGATGATCAGCGCCACCAACCCGGTGCGCCGCACCCAGATGGCCCGCGAGCCGCGCAACATCGACGGCAAACTGGGCTATTACTGTCTGGCGCAGGAAACCGCGATCACCGCCGGCACCTGGCGGGCGGCGCAATCCTCGGCCGCATCGGCGCAGGCGGCGCAGCGCGCGGTGGCCGAAGGCGCCGGCGCGGCGTTCGCCCTGTGCCGCCCGCCGGGGCACCACGCCACCGCCGACATGTTCGGCGGCTATTGCTTTCTGAACAACGCCGCCATCGTCGCCCAGATGTTCCGCGACGGCGGCGCCGACCGGGTCGCGATCCTCGACATCGACTTTCACCACGGCAACGGCACGCAGGATATCTTCTATGAACGCGGCGACGTGCTTTTCGCCTCGATCCACGGCGCGCCCGAGGACGCCTTTCCCTATTTCCTCGGCTATGCCGACGAAACCGGCGCGGGTGCGGGCGAAGGCGCGAACCTGAACCTGCCGCTGCTGCCCGGCGCCGGCTGGGACCAGTGGGGCAGCGCGCTGGACACCGCTATCGCCCGCATCCGCGACTTCGGCCCGCAGGCGCTGGTCGTGTCGCTGGGCGTCGATGCGTTCAAGGACGATCCGATCAGCTTCTTCAAGCTGGAAAGCGGCGATTTCACCCGTGCCGGCGCGGCCATCGCGCGGCTGAACCTGCCGACGGTTTTCTGCATGGAGGGCGGCTATGCGATCGAGGCGGTCGGCATCAACACCGTCAATGTGCTGGAGGGTTTCCTGAATGGCTGAGGTCACCGTAGCCGCCACCCAATTCGCCTGCGACTGGGACCTGCCCGCCAATCTGGACCGGGCCGAGACCGCCATCCGCGAGGCCGCCGCCCAAGGTGCGCAGGTGGTGCTGATTCAGGAACTTTTCGCTGCGCCCTATTTCTGCATCACCCAGGATCCGCGCTATTTCGGACTGGCCGCCCCGGCCGCCGAAAACCCGCTGATCGGCGGTCTGGCGGCGCTGGCGCGTGAACTGGGCGTGGTCTTGCCGGTATCTTTCTTTGAACGCGCCGGCCAAAGCCATTTCAATTCCATGGCGATGGTCGATGCGGACGGCAGCATCCTTGGCATCTATCGCAAAAGCCACATCCCGCAGGGACCGGGCTATGAGGAGAAATATTATTTTTCGCCCGGCGACACCGGCTTTCGGGTCTGGGACACGGCGGCGGGGCGGATCGGCGTCGGAATCTGCTGGGACCAGTGGTTCCCCGAATGCGCCCGCGCCATGGCGCTGCAAGGGGCCGAGATGCTGCTTTACCCGACCGCCATCGGGTCCGAACCGCCAGCCCCCGGCTATGACAGCCAACCGCATTGGGAAACCGTGATGCGGGGCCATGCGGCGGCGAACATCATGCCGGTGATCACCTCGAACCGGATCGGCACCGAACCGCAGGACGACCGCGAGGTGACCTTTTACGGGTCGTCCTTCATCGCCGACGAGCGTGGCCAGATCGTCGCCCGGGCCAGCCGCGACCGGGCCGAGGTGATCACCGCGCGCTTTGATCTGGACCAGATCGCCGCCCTGCGCCGCAGTTGGGGGCTGTTCCGCGACCGCCGGCCCGAGCTTTACGCGGATATCTCGGGCTACTGAGCCCGAGCCTACTGAGCCTGAGCCGGCCGGTTATTCGCCCACCACCAGCAGATCCTGCGGCGCGACGGTCAGGCGCACGGTCTCGCCCACCGCGGGGGGCGGGCGCTGCGAGCTGTTGAACGTGTCGAGGACAAAGGGGACGCCCGCCGCCTCGGACCGCAGCCGGATGACCGAGCCGAGGAAATCCACCGCCGTCACCCGCGCGTCGAAGTCGATGCCCGCGCCCTGCCCCAGATGGATCTGCTCAGGTCGCGCGGCAAGCGTCACCCGGCCGGCCGGCAGCGCCCGGCCCAGCACGCCCTCGGCGCCGGCAAAGCGCACCCGACCCTGCGACGGCTCCACCACCTCGGCGTCGATGACGTTCAGCGTGCCGACGAAATTCGCCGCGAAACGGGTCGCGGGGCGGTTATAGATCTCGTGCGGGGTGCCGATCTGGTCGGCGACACCCTGATTCATCACCACCACCCGGTCCGAGATCGACAGCGCCTCTTCCTGATCATGGGTCACGAAGATCGTGGTGATGCCAAGCTCGCGCTGGATGTTGCGGATCTCGGTCCGCAGGCTGACGCGGATCTTGGCGTCCAGCGCCGACAACGGCTCGTCCAGCAACAGAACCTGCGGGCGTGGCGCGATGGCGCGGGCCAGCGCCACGCGCTGCTGCTGGCCGCCCGAAAGCTGATAGGGATAGCGCCCGCCCATGCTGGGCAGCCCGATCAGCTCCAGCATCTCGGCCACGCGGCGGCCACGGTCGGCCCGGTTCATGCCGGCGATGCGCAGCCCGAAGGCCACGTTGTCGGCGACGGTCAGGTTCGGGAACAGCGCATAGGCCTGAAACACCATGCCGATGCGGCGCTGGTTCGGGCGCAGCGCGGTGACGTCTCTGTCGTCGATCACGATCCGGCCGCTGTCGGGCTGCTCGAACCCCGCCACCATGCGCAGGACGGTGGTCTTGCCGCAACCCGACGGCCCCAGCAGCGAGATGAACTCGCCCTTCTCGACGGCCAGCGAGAAATCCTTGACCACGTGATTGGCGCCGAAGGATTTTTCGAGATGTTCGAGGTTCAGAAAGCTCATTTGGGCTGGGCCCCCGGTTTGTAGGTGAAGCGGGTCACAAGCTGGATCAGACCCATGCAGGCCCAAGTGATGGCAAAGGCGATGACCGCCAGCGCCGCCGGCTCATAGGCGCGGTTGGCGCCCATCAGTTGCAGGTAGGGGCCAAAAGCTGGCCGGTTCAAAAGCGCCGCCATGGTGAATTCGCCGATGACGATGGCGAAGGTCAGGAAGGCGCCCGACAGCACCGCGACCAGCACGTTCGGCAGGATGACCCGGCCCAGTATGGTGATCCAGCCCGCGCCCAGCGACTGCGCCGCCTCGGTCAGGGTGGCGACGTCGATGGCGCGCAATCCGGTATCGACGGCGCGGTACATGTAGGGCAGCGACAGCATCGCATAGCCGAACATCAAGAGCATGTTGGTGCCGTTTGCCGAGCCGGTCAGCGGCAGCCAGCTGGAGGTGTTGTAAAGCCGGATGTAACCGAAAACGACGACGATCGCCGGGATGACCAGCGGCAGCAGGGTGATGAACTCGATCCACGGCCGCCAGCGCGGCAGCTTCAGCCGCACCCAATAGGCGGTGGGCACCACCAGCAGGACGCCGAAGACGATGGTCGCGATCGCCATGACGATCGAATAGGTGAAGGTCGCCTGAAACTGCGGATCGGCAAAGACCTTGCGATAGGCGTCGAAGGAATATTCGCCGCGCCGCATCCGCAGCGAAAACTCGAACGTGCCAATCAGCGGCAAGGCAAAGTAAAGCGCGCCGAGGATGAAGATCGTCCAGGACCAGAACCGGCTCATTTCACCCACCGTTCCGAGCGGCTGCGCAGCCAAATGTAGATGGCGTTGGCGATACCGGTCACCACGATCATCCCGAAGGCCATGGCATAGCCCAGATGCGGATCCTGAAGCACGTCGCCGCGGATCTGCGCGAACAGCATGATCGGCACGATGGAAAGCTGCGAGCCGGTCAGCGCATAGGCGGTTGCGACCGCGCCGAAGGCATTGGCGAACAACAGCGCGAAAGTGCCCAGAAGCGACGGGAACAGGATCGGCAGCGCCACCATGCGCCAATATTGCAGGCTGGTCGCGCCCAGCGATTGCGCGGCCTCGCGCCATTGCCGCCTGAGCCCGTCCAGTGCCGGGGTGATGATCAGGATCATCAGCGGGATCTGGAAGAACAGATAGGTCAGCGTCAGACCCCAGAAGGACAGAAGATTGAAGCCGAGCGCATAGATGTTGATGCCGAACCATTCGCGCAGCAGCATGGTGACCAGACCGACCCGCCCCAGCGTGGCGATGAAGGCGAAGGCCAGCGGCACGCCGGCGAAATTGGCCGCGACGCCCGAGAAGGTCAGCAGCGGTCCCCGGGTCCGGCCGGGCAGCCGCCCCAGCACCACCGCCGCCGCCATCAGGAACCCGATCAGGCAGCCAAGCAGCGATGACGCCAGCGACACCTTGATCGAGGTGGCGAAGCTTTGCACGATGCGCGGCGCGGCGAGGTTGCGCAGGTTGTCCAGCGTGAAGCCGCCATCGGCGTTTCGAAACGCGCCGACGACGATATTCATCGTCGGCAGAAGCAGGAACAGCAGCGCAAACAGAAGGAACGGCACCACGCCCAGCCAGTTCAGGCCGGGAAGCGCGCGGCTGGGGGCGGATCGCTGAGCCAAACGATATGCTTTCGTGAATGCCCGCCCCCGATCAAGACCGGGGGCGGGACGGATCGGTTCGGATGGGGGCTTATTCGGTGACGGCGGCGCCGACGACCTTGTCCCAGCCCTCGGTGACGGCGGCCTTGTTCGCGTCCTGCTGTTCGATGGTCGGGAAGACGGCCCTTTCATAAGCGGCGGCGGGCGGCATCTTGTCCAGCAGTTCCTGCGGAACCTTGCCGTTGGCGGACAGGTCGTTGAACCGGATCGGGTGGCAGTAGCCCTTGAGCCAGCCCAGCTGACCCTCGTCCGAATACAGGTATTCCATCCACAGTTTCGCGGCGTTCGGATGCGGCGCATAGGCGCTGATCGCCTGCACGTAGACGCCGGCCAGCACGCCCGAGGACGGCACCACGACCTCCATCGGGGGGTTGCCGTTCAGCGCGTCGCGCCAGGCCAGAAGGTTATAGTCCCATGCCATCACGATCGGGGTCGCGCCCTGGGCGATGGTCGCCGATTTCGCGGTGACCGGGACGAAATTGCCCGCCTTGTTCAGTTCGGCGAAGAATTCGAGCCCCTTTGCGGCCGAATCCTTGCCCGGCTCGGCGCCCTTGGCCATGCCCGAGCCCATGATCGCCAGGATCGCCTGGTTCGAGGACCGCGGATCGCCGGTCAGGGCGACCGAATTGGCGTATTCGGGTTTCAGCAGGTCGGACCAGTCGGCCGGCACGTTTTCAACCAGATCGGTGTTCACGCCAAAGGACATGACGCCGTAATAATCGCCGTACCAGAAGCCTTCGGCATCCTTGGCATCGTCCGGGATCGTGTCCCAGGTCGAGACCTTGTAAGGCTGGATCAGCCCTTCGGATTTGGCCTGCGGACCAAAGGCGAAACCCACGTCGATCACATCGGGGGCCTGCGGACCCTTGTTGTCCTTGTTGGCGCGGATCGCCTCGAGCTCGTCTCCGGAACCTGCGTCGGGGTTCAGCTCGTTCACGGTGATCTCTGGGTATTTCGCCTTGAACCCGGCAATCACGTCGCCATAGCCGCACCAGTCATGCGGAAGCGCGATGGTGGTCAGTTGACCTTCCGCCTTGGCCGCGGCTTCCAGCGCTGCCATGTCCTGCGCCTGAGCCGCCGAGGTCAGCGCCAGAACGGAAACAGCGCCGACGGCTAATAGTTTGAATTGCATGAGATCGACTCCAATTTTCGGTCCGCCCGGGATGGGCCCGACACGCACTTACCGGCAGATTGTAACGGCTTTGTTTCACATGGCCGCTGCCCGTCCAGAATCACGGGTCCTTTCGAAGGTTCGCCGAACCGAGCCGTCCTTGTCAAAATCTTTCGGCGTTATCAGCCGTTTCGCAACCGGGGGCTGAACACCAGAAGCGAGAGGATTTCGAACAGGATCGTCGCGCCGGCCTGCACGGTGTTGGTGGTGGCGTCATACTGGGGGGCGACCTCGACCATGTCGCCGCCGACGAAGTTCAGCCCCTTGAGACCGCGCAGCAGGGCCTGCGCCTCGCGCGTGGTCAGGCCGCCGATCTCCGGCGTGCCGGTTCCGGGCGCGAAAGCCGGGTCGAGGCTGTCGATGTCGAACGACAGATACGTCGGGCCGTCACCCACGACCTCACGCGCGCGGCGGATGATTTCGGGGATGCCCAGCGTCTCGATTTCCTCGGCATGAATGACGGTCATGCCCGAGGCATACGAAAACTCCCACAGATATTCGGAGGATCCGCGTATCCCGATCTGAATGGTGCGCGCCGGGTCCAGCACCCCGTCCAGAACGGCGTTGCGCATCGGCCCGCCGTGGTGGAATTTCGTGCCGTCGGTGATGCCCATGGTGTCGCAATGCGCGTCGATATGGATCAGCCCGACCGGCCCGTCCCGGCCGACGGCGCGCAGGATCGGATGGGTGACCGAATGATCGCCCCCGACCGAAAGAGGCACGACACCCGCATCCATGATCCGGTTGATATGCGCCTCGATATCGCGGTGGCTTTGTTCCAGATCATAGCGGCTGACAAAGGGCACATCGCCGATGTCACCGACCCGCAGATCATAAAGCGGCGCGCAGTCCAAAACATGCTCATAAGGCCCGATCCGCTCGATCTCGCGCAGCGCGCGGGGGCCAAAGCGCGCGCCGGGGCGGTTCGTCACCCCCAGATCCATCGGCAGCCCGGTCAGCGCGACCTGAAGATCGCCGAAATCCGGCGCGCTGTGATCAACCGGATGATGTTTCGCGTTCAGCAGCGTCGGAACGCCCGACCACGGCATGGCGCGGGTACCGGCCTTGTTGAACACCATTTCGGCGACGCGCTTGAACGGCGGATGCGTGATCCTGCCCGAGTTCTCGCCGTCGAAACGCTTGCGCAACTCGTCCAGGGTCGGTTTGCGATCGGCCATGTCATCCCCCAATTGCTTTCGGCGACTATCGGCCCCGGATCGACCCGGATCAAGCCTTGGCTTCGCAGCCCTTGCACAAGACGCGACCATCGCGCCCTGCGATCGTGGTGACGCCTGTCCTTGCCACCGGCGCAACGCTCTGATTTGTCTTGGAGCGCGCGCGGGAGATGAGGGAAAAATGACCGGCATCGGCTTTCTGGCACGTTACAAGGCGGCGATCTTCGATCTGGACGGAACGCTGATGGACAGCGAACCGGCGTGGGAGAAGGCCAAGCGCATCGTCGCGGACCGGTATGGTCTGCGGCCCACGCAGGCGCAGCTTGACGCGACGGTGGGGCGCAGTCTCGACGATTTTCTGGCCGAGGTGTTCGGCACCCGGAACCACGATGAGATGCTGGCCCGGCGCGAGGAAATCTTTGTCGAGGCCGACAGGCTTCTGCCCGGGATGCGCGTGCCGGTGCCCGGCGCCGCCGATTTCCTGCGCGCGGTGGCGGCGGCGGGGCTTCGCGTCGCGATCTGCTCGTCCTCGGCCCGGCGGCATATCGAGGGCGCGGTCAGGGAGCTGGGCGTCACGGCCGAGGTCAGCCTGATCGTCTCGGCGGCGGAACTCGCGCGCGGCAAGCCCGATCCGATGCCTTATCGGGTCTCGGTCGAGCGGCTGGGGCTTTAGTCCGGCGACGCTTTCGCGGTCGAGGATGCGGTGCCGGGCGCGATGTCGGCGAAGGGTGCGGGACTTTACACCGTCGCGGTGGGACCGGGATGCACCGGGCCGGCCTTCGGTTTCTGCGATCTGCAGGCCGAGAATTACGGCGACCTGCGCAGGCTGCTGACCGCTTAGCCGCCCGTCAAAGGCGGGCGGCGCATGCCGGGGTAATCCTCGGCCCGGTCCCAGGCGTGGCCCAGTGCCAGAACCGCCGCATCCGCCCCGATCGGCCCGGCAAGCTGCATGCCCATGGGCAGCCCCTCGGCCCCGAAACCAACCGGCATCGACACGCAGGGCAAACCGGCCAAAGTGACCGGCAGCACGACCTCCATCCACCGATAATAGGTATCCAGCGCCTTGCCACCGACCTCGGCCGGGTAACGCAGCGCCGCGT
This sequence comes from Paracoccus pacificus, assembly GCF_042680785.1. Taxonomy (NCBI): domain Bacteria; kingdom Pseudomonadati; phylum Pseudomonadota; class Alphaproteobacteria; order Rhodobacterales; family Paracoccaceae; genus Paracoccus; species Paracoccus pacificus. The sequence continues at coordinate 92,793 of NZ_JBHUEN010000021.1, read as the reverse complement.
CGAAGGGCCAGACCTGAGCGGACGGCAGGGCGATGAAATCCACCTCATCGAACAGCCGGGCGACGCGGGCGTACCAGTCGCTGCGGATGGTGCTTGCCTCATAAAGCTGGGCGGTGGTGATCGACTGCCCCAGCTCGATTTCCCAGATCGCTTCGGGTTTCAGCAGCGCGCGCTTCGCGGGGTCGGCGTAAAGCGCGGCCCGTGACCCGGCGTTCAGAAACGCCCGCAGAACCCGCCACGACTCCCACAGCCGTTCGGCGGGAAAGGGCGGTGCAAGATCGACGATCCGGCACCCCATCGCGCCCATCCGGTCCAGCGCGGCGCGGCACAGCTCGACGATCCCCGGCTCGCAAGGGTAGGCGCCGCCCCAGTCGCCCAGCCACCCGATCCGCAGACCCGCGACCGGCGCGTCAAGCAGCGCCGGATAATCCTGCGCCGGCCGGTCAAACGGCGCACCGGCCGCCGGTCCCGCCATGACGGCCAGCAGATGGGCCATATCCTCGACCGTCCGGCCCATCGGTCCCTCGGTGGCCATCGTCGCCATGAATTGCTCGCCCGGGCCGCCCGCCGGCACCAGCCCCCAGCTTGGCCGGAAACCCCAGACGTTGCAGAAGGCCGCCGGGTTGCGCAGGCTGCCCATCATGTCCGAGCCGTCCGCAACCGGCAGCATCCCCGCGGCAAGCGCCGCCGCCGCGCCGCCCGATGAGCCACCGGCCGAACGTTCGGTGTTCCACGGGTTGCGGGTCAGCCCGAACACGTCGTTGAACGTGTGCGAACCAAGCCCCCATTCCGGCGAATTGGTCTTGCCGATGAAGATCCCGCCGGCCGCCCGCATGCGCGCCGCCACCAGATCATCCTCGTCCGGAACGAAATCCGCGAAGATGGGCGAACCCCAGGTCGTCCGCAGCCCCTTGGTCGCCAGCAGATCCTTGGGCGCAAGCGGCAACCCGGAAAGCCAACCCGTGGCGGGGCGGTCTGCCGCCGCCTCGGCCTCGGCCATCAGCTCGGCCCGCTGGCGCAGGCTGACGATGGCATTCAGCCGGGGGTTAAGTTCCTCGATCCGGTCCAGAAAACCCGCCATGACCGCGGGCGGGGTCAGCCGCCCGTCGGCGATCAGCCGCGACAGCTCGGACGCGGAAAGCGCCGTGATATCCTTGCCATCCTGCATGACTGTTCCCCGCTTCCAGATCCGGCCCGTGTCTGGTTATTCCACCGTCCCCATGTCCGCGCAACCTTTGCGGCGGCCGCAAGGTCGGCCACCGCTTTCACCATCATATCTATTCGTCGTTGCCGGTGAACGGCCGCTGTCCTAATCTGCCAGGAAACACATACAACCCGGGGAGAAAAATGAACACGTTCAAGATGAACCGCCGCACGCTTATCGGAACCGGCGCCGCCGCCCTGACCCTTGCCGGCCTTGCGCGCGGCGCCAGCGCCCAATCACCGATCAAGGTGGCGGGGATCTATACCGTCCCGGTCGAACAGCAATGGGTCAGCCGTCTGCACCTTGCCGCCGAGGCGGCCAAGGAACAAGGCATGATCGAATACACCTTTGCCGAGAATACCGCGAACACCGATTATCCCCGCGTCATGCGCGAATATGCCGAGGCCGGGACGCAACTGATCATGGGCGAGATTTTCGGGGTCGAGCAGGAAGCGCGCGAGGTCGCCCCCGATTATCCCGAAACCGCCTTCCTGCTGGGCTCGTCGCTGCCGCCCGATGCGGGCATCGCCAACCTATCGGTCTTTGACAACTATATTCAGGATGCCAGCTTTCTGTCTGGCATCATCGCCGGCGCGATGACCAAATCCGGCAAGATCGGCATGGTCGGCGGCTTCCCGATCCCCGAGGTGAACCGGCTGATGAACGCCTTCATGGCCGGGGTGCGCGAAACCCGTCCCGACGCCACCTTCCAGATCAGTTTCATCGGCTCGTGGTTCGATCCGCCCAAGGCCAAGGAAACCGCCTTCGCGATGATAGAGGCCGGCGCCGACGTGATGTATGCCGAGCGGTTCGGCGTATCCGACGCGGCCAAGGAAAAGGGCGTGCTGGCGATCGGCAACGTCATCGACACCCAGAAGGATTATCCCGACACGGTGGTCGCCTCGGCGCTGTGGAACTTCAGCCCGACCCTTGCCGCGGCACTGGAAAAGGTGACCGCCGGCACCTTCGCGGCCGAGGATTACGGCATTTATTCGACCATGCCCAAGGGCGGCTGCTCGCTGGCGCCGCTCGGCACCTTCGAGGGCAAGGTTCCGGGCGAGGCGATGACGCTGGTGGCCGAGCGCGAGGCCGCGATCAAGGACGGCAGCTTCAAGGTCGAGGTCAACGACGCCGAACCCAAAGCATCGTGACCAGCGGCGCGGACAATACCCCCCCGGCGCTGCGGCTCCGGGGGATTACCAAGCGTTTCGGCCCGTTGGTGGCGAATGACGATATCGACCTTGACCTGAACCGGGGCGAGATTCTGGCGCTGCTGGGTGAAAACGGCGCCGGCAAGACCACGCTGATGAATATCCTGTTCGGCCAGTATACCGCCGATCAGGGCGGCATCGAGGTCGACGGCCAGCCCCTGCCCCCCGGCAACCCGCGCGCCGCGCTGGCGGCAGGGCTCGGCATGGTGCACCAGCATTTCACCCTGGCCGAGAACCTGACGGTTCTGGACAACATCCTGCTTGGCACCCGCAGCCTTTGGTCGGCGGGGCTTGGCCGGCGCGCCGCACGCGCGCGGCTGGCCCAACTTGGCGCGGATTATGGCCTTTCGGTCGACCCTGACCGCCGCATCCGCAGCCTGTCCGTGGGCGAGCGTCAGCGGGTCGAGATCCTCAAGGCGCTGTGGCGCGATGCCCGCATCCTGATTCTGGACGAGCCGACCGCCGTGCTGACCCCGCAGGAATCGCAGGCGCTGTTCGCGACGCTGCGCCGCGCGGTCGCGCAAGGCATGTCGATCATCTTCATCAGTCACAAGCTGAACGAGGTCACGGCCGTCTCGGACCGGGTCGCGGTGCTGCGCCACGGCCGCAAGGTGGCCGAGATCGCGACCCGCGACACCGACCGCCACCGGCTGGCGGCGCTGATGGTCGGGGCCGAGATCGCCGCGCCCGACATCGCCCCGCATCCCTCGGGCCCCGCGATCCTGCGGCTCGACCGGGTCAGCACCGAGACCGGGCACGGCACGCCGCTGCGCGAGGCGACGCTGGACCTGTGCGCCAGCCAGATCACCGGGCTGGCCGGGGTCTCGGGCAATGGACAGGCGGCGCTGGCCGGGCTGATCGGCGGCAGTATCCGCGCCACCTCGGGGCGGATGACGATCGAGGGCGCGGCCCCCGCGGCATGGTCGCCGCGTGCCGCCCTTGACGCCGGCGTCGCCCGCATCCCCGAGGATCGCCACGCCACCGGCACCATCGCCGATTTCTCGCTGACCGAGAATGCGGTGCTGGAATCCCACGCCGCGCCGCCGTTCAGCCGTCGCGGCATTCTGGACCACGCCGCCGCCCGCGCCTTTACCGAAGGGCTGATCAAGGCCTATGACATCCGCTGCCCCGGTCCCGACGCGCGGATCCGGCTGCTTTCAGGCGGGAACATGCAAAAACTGGTGCTGGGCCGCGCGCTTGCCCCCGATCCGCGCATCGTGGTCGCGAACCAGCCGGTGCGCGGGCTCGACATCGGCGCGGTCGGCTTTGTCCAGCGCCAGTTGATCGCAGCGCGCGACCGCGGCGCGGCGGTCCTGCTGATTTCCGAGGATCTGGACGAGATCATGGCCCTGTCCGACGTGATCCACGTCATCGCCGGCGGCCGCATCTCGCCGCCTTTCCCGCGCGGCACGATGTCGGCGGCGGAGATCGGGCTGTGGATGGCCGGGCACGGGTTCGATCATGCGGCTTGAACCCATCGCCAACCCCTCGGCCGCGCGGCGTCTGGGGCTGCCGGCGCTGGCCATCGCGGCGACGGCGGCGCTGGGCATGATCCTTGCCGCCGCGGCGGGCGCCGATCCGCTGGCCACGCTGGGCCTGATCGTGAAGGGCGCGGCCGGTTCCAAACTCGCCGCGCTCGAGACGCTGAACCGCGCCACGCCGCTGATCTTCACCGGGCTTGCCGTGGCGGTCGCCTTTCGCGCCCGGCTGTGGAACATCGGCGCCGAGGCGCAGCTTTACGCCGGCGCGCTGGTCACGGTCCTGCTGGGCACCGGCGCGCTGCCCTTGCCGCAGCCGGTGCTTTTGCCAGTGCTGGCGCTTGCCGCGATGGCGGCGGGGGCGCTGGTGCTGCTGGGGCCGGTCATTCTGAAAACCCGCTTCGGCGTCGACGAGGTGGTGACCACGCTATTGCTGAACTTCGTGATGCTGCTGTTCGTCTCGATGCTGCTGGAAGGCGTGCTGAAGGACCCGATGGGCATGGGCTGGCCAAAATCCGCCCCCCTGATCCCCGAGGCGCGGCTGCCCCGGATCGTGACCGGGTTGCGCCTGCACTGGGGTTTCGCGCTGGCGCTGATCGCGGCCGTCCTGATCTGGCTGGTCCAAAACCGCACCACGCTTGGCTATCGGATGCGGGCCGTGGGCCTGAACGCCGAGGCGGCGCGCTTTGCCGGCATCCCGGTCAACCGGGTGCTGATCCAGACCGCGATCCTGTCCGGCGGGCTGGCGGCACTCGCCGGGTTTTCCGAGGTGGCGGGGCTGAAAGGCAACCTGACCTTGGACCTGTCGCCGGGCTTCGGTTACACCGGCATTGTCGTCGCCATGCTTGCCATGCTGAACCCGCTGGGCGTCGTGGTCGCGGCGCTGTTCGTCGCCGGCATCCAGACCGGCGCCGACAGCATGAGCCGCGCCGCCGGCGTCCCCACCTATCTGGCCGATCTGCTGCTGGCGGCGGCGCTTTTGTTCATGGTTCTGGCCATGCGACTGACCCGCTATCGGGTGAGGGCGGGATGAGCGCAATCTGGGACATTCTGATCACCACCAGCTTCTGGGTGGCGATGATCCGCATCGCCTCGCCGCTGATCTTCGCGACATTGGGCGAGCTGATCTGCGAACGCGCGGGCGTCCTGAACCTCGGGATCGAGGGGATCATGGTCGCCGGCGCCTTCACCGGCTGGTTCACCGTCTATCTGGGCGGCGATCTATGGTTGGGGGTGCTGGTCGCGATGCTGACCGGCATGGCCTTTGGCGTGATCCACGCCACATTGACCGTGCCCTTCGGCCTGTCGCAGCACGTGGTCGGGCTGGGGGTGACGATGCTGGCCTCGGCCAGCGCCTATTTCACCTATCGCCTCGCCCTGCCGCAGGTGACCGATCCGCCCCGGATCGTGCCGTTTCAGCCGTGGCCGGTGCCGGGGCTGTCCGAAATTCCGCTGATCGGCCCGGCGCTGTTCCAGCAGACGCCGCTGACCTATTTGGCCTACGGCGCCGCGATCCTGGTGGCGCTGGTCCTGTATCGCACGCCGATGGGCCTTGCGGTCCGGGCAGCGGGCGAGAACCCGCAGGCGGTGGCGGCGCAGGGGCTGTCGGTGACGGCGGTCAGGATGGGCGCGGTCATCGTCGGATCGGGGCTGATGGGCATCGGCGGGGCGTTCCTGACGCTGTCGGCCTTTTCGTCCTTCTTCTTCGAGATGGTGAACGGCCGCGGCTGGATCTGCATCGCGCTGGTCGTCTTCGGGGCCTGGAACGCCGGCAAGGCGGTGCTGGGGGCGATCCTGTTCGCCGCCTTCGACGCGCTTCAGATCCGGCTTCAGCAAACCCCGCTTGGGGCGCAGGTGCCCTATCAGGTGTTTCTGATGCTGCCCTACGTCCTGTCGATCGCCGCGTTGGTCGCCATGTCGCGCCGGGCCAGCGTACCGGCCGCGTTGATGACCCCCTTCAATCGGGGCGAGCGCTGACCGTCTCGACAAAGCCGTATTTCAGCAACCACAGAATCGCGCGTTCGACGGTCTGCCGGGACAGGTGCAATTCCTCCGCCAGCCATGCGGTATCGCGTGACTGACCGTCGCCGAGCCGGGCGGCGACCCGTTCCAGCACCTCGGCCGGCTCGGTCATCCGTTTCAGCCGGTCATAGGCGCGCAATTCGACCATCTCGGCCACGGACAGTGGCGCGCCGGGCCGAAGCCGATACAGGGTCAGATCGGCGGCGATCTGAGCCGAGGGATAGGCCGCGAACATCGACAGCGCCGGCGGTGCCGTGGGGATGAGCGCGCCCCGTTGGGGGTCGGCAACGCCCGAGGCGATGGCCCGGCGACGAACCGCGTCCTGTTCCGCCCACAGATCCTGCATGGCGGGCACGATCGCCGCCCAGTCGAACACCAGACGCGCCCGTTTTCGCCCGGCCGCGCCCATGCGCGCGCGCAAACCCGGATCGCGGGCCAGATCGGCGATCCGCGCCGCCATCAGCCCGATATCGATATGGGCCAGATCCGACGTCAGCGCGGTGTATTGCGGGTAGGCGTCGGTCCCGATCAGATAGCGCACTGCGGGACCTGCGCCGCCGCCTCGGCCAGCGCCAGATACAGCGGGATCGGGTTGAATTTCTCGGTCATCGACATGCGCGACAGGACCAGCGCCACCACATCGCCCGCAGGTATGCCCAGCGTTTTCCGCAGCGCCGGACCGTCCGTCGGCGCGGGCTGAAAATCGTCACAATTGATGCCAAGCGGCAGCACCGGCAGCATCGGCCGAAATTCCGGCCGGCGGCCAAAGCGCCGGGCGTGATAGTCGAGCGCCAGCCCGACCTGATGCTCGATTGCGGATTTGACGGCGCGCGAGGTGCAGATGATGGCATCCCAGGGCTCGCTGGGCTGGGTCACCAGATCGAAGAACTGCGTCATTACCGGAGCGGTCGAGATCGTATGGGTTATACCGCACAGCGCATAGGCCGTTTGCCCCGCGGCCATGCGCGCCCAAAGCAGATGCCCCAGACCCGGCGTCGGATAGTAAAGCGTCCCGATTTCGCGCATGGCGCGAAGATTGTGCATAAGCACGCCGCGCACCGGCCGCGCCTTTCCGGGCGCCGATTCCCCGGCGATGATTTTTGCGAATTGCTCGCGTTCGCTGCTGCGGTTCGTCACCGTTACGAATGCGTCGACATCGGCATTGCGGACGAACCCGCGCAGGAACGACTGTCCCGCCATGCGCCGCCCGTTCAGGCCGCACCCTGCCGGATCATAGGCGTCGGGGGTGAAAAACAAGGCGGCATTGCGCGCCGGATCTGCCAATTTCTGCGCCCTTTCGCCGTGCGTTCAACATTTTACCGGGCGGCGATGTTACCGGGCGACGGGGACCGGGGCAATCCGGCCGCGTCCGGGCGGGCGCGCGTTCGGTATCGCGCCCGCCCGGTGCCGGATTACTTCTGCAACTCGGTCCAGATCGCGGTCATGTATTCCCGCGCCGTGGGCGAGCAGCGGGGCAGGAACTTGCCAGCACCCGCCAGTTCCGCCGGAATGATCACCTCCGGGGCGTTTTTCAGGTCATCGGGCATGAACTCCTCGGACCCTTTGATGCCGTTTGCATATTTCGCAAAGGCCGAGATCATCGCCGCGTTTTCCGGCTCCATGATGAAATCAAGGAACAGATAGGCGTTGTCGACGTTTTCCGCGTCGGACAAAAGCGCGACGCTGTCCATGAACAGCGGGAAGCCTTCCTGCGGATAGCCATAGACGATGTCGGGGTTGGCCAGCCGCGCCCGCATGGTCGAGCCGTTCCAGTTCACGCTGGCCGCCATGTCGCCCGAGGCGAGCTTTTCGTTCACGCCATAGTTCATCGACATCCAGTTCGGCTTGGCCGCCATCAGCACGTCGCGGGCCTTGCGCCACTGTTCCTTGTCCTCGGTGCAGGGCTCGCCGCCCACATACATGATAGCGAGGCCCAGAACATCGTTCATCTCGGGCACGACGTTGATCTTGCCGACCAGTTCGGGCGGGACATCAAGAAACACCGCCGAAGTGTTGGGATTGCCCGAATAGACGCTTTTGTTGATGCCGACCCCGGTCGAGCCCCACAGCCACGGAATCGAGTATTTGCGGCCCGGATCCCATGCCACATCGACCCATTTCGGATCGATGTTGCCAAAGTTCTTCAACCGCGATTTGTCCAGTTCTGCGATCAGGCCCGCATCCGCAAATGTCTGGATGTAGTTGGCCGAGGGAACCACCAGATCAAAGCCATGGCCGCCGGCCTGAATCTTGGCCAGCGCGGTGTCGTTGCTGTCGTAATCGGTCAGCGTGACGTCGACGTCATATTCCTTTTCGAATTTCGCGATCATGTCGGGGCTGGTGTAATCGCCCCAGTTGTACAGGTTCAGCTTGCCCGCAGCCAGCGCAGGTCCGGCCGCCAGAATAAGGGCGGTGCATAGCAGGGTCTTTTTCATATCCTCTCCATCGGTTTTGGGCGGATCTCAGGTCCGCTTGCGGGTCAAAAAGAAAAATGCCGTCAGCAGGATCACCGTCAGGCCCAGCAGCATGGTGGAAATGGCGTTGACCTCGGGCGTGACGCGGCGGCGCATCTGGCCCAGCATATAGGTAGGCAGCGTGTCCTGTCCGGCGGATTTCACGAATTCGGTGATGACCACATCGTCAAGGCTGATGACAAAGGCCAGCATCGCGCCCGCCGCCACGCCCGGCGCCAGAAGCGGCAGGGTGACGTGCCGGAAGGTCTGCCAGCGGCTGGCGTACAGATCGGCGGCGGCGGTCTCCATCGTCGGGTCCATGCCTTCCAGCCGGGCCGAGATCGGCAGATAGGCGAAGGGAATGCAGAAAGCCGTATGGGCGGCGATAAGATAGCCCAAGCCCTGATAGCCGGTGGCGATCTTGATCGAGGCGAAAAAGATCAAAAGCGCCACCGCGCTGACGATCTCGGGCACCATCAGGGGCTGGTTGATGATCATATAGGCCGCGCCCCGCCCCCGCATCCGGCGGTTACGCACGATCCCCAAGGCCGCAAGCGTCGCAAGCGTGGTCGCGATGATCGAGGCCGAAAACGCGATGATCAGCGACCGGACGGTGGCGGATTTGACCGTCTCGTTCGCCCATGCGCTGCCGTACCAGTCCAGTGTCAGCCCCTGCCAGACCGAAACGGTGGGCGAGGCGTTGAAGCTGTAGACGACCAGCGTGATGATCGGCAGATACAGGATCACGAAGACGATGATCGCGACGGTCGAAAAGCCGGGCAGCGTGGTGACGGAAAAGCTGCGCCCGCTCATGATCTGGCCCCCCGGTCCATCGCCCGTACATAAACGGCCAGCGCCAGCGCCACGATCAGAAGCAGCATCATCGACAGCGCAGCGCCCAGCGGCCAGTTCTTGCCCTGGCCGAATTGCAGCTCGATGAAATTGCCGATCATCATGTTCTTGCCGCCGCCCAGAACGCTGGGCGTGACATAGGCCCCAAGCGAGGGGACAAAGACCAGAATCGAGCCCGCAACGATGCCCGGCCGGATGATCGGCAGGACGATCCGGCGCAGCACCGCCAGCCGGCTGGCGTAAAGATCATAAGCCGCTTCCAGAAGCCGCATGTCGAAACGGTCGATAGCGGCAAACAGCGGCAGCACCATCATCGGCAGATAGACATAGGCCATGCCGATCAGCACTGCGGTATCGGTGTAAAGCAGCCGGATCGGTTGCGAGATCACGCCCAGCTTCAGAAGCAGCGTGTTCATGATGCCTTCGTTGCGGATGATCTGGTTGATCGCGATGGTGCGGATCAGCAGGTTGGTCCAGAACGGAATGGTGATCAGGAACAGCCAGATCGTGCGCGCCGCCGGGCTGCGGGTGGCGATGAACCACGCCGTCGGCAGGCCAAGCAGAAAGGTGATGATCGTGGTCAGCACCGACAGCTTCACCGACCGCCAGAAGATCGTCAGATGCGCATCCGCCCATTGCAGCGTGTCATCAAAAATATCGCGGGTGACGAAGATGCTTTCCCATGCCTTGGTGGTGAAGGGCCGGGTCACGCCGGAATAGGCGCCGGGCGTCAGGAAGGAATAGTAAAGCACGATCAGCAGCGGCCCCGATGCCGCGACCAGCAGCACGATCAGCGCCGGGGTGACCAGAAGCCAGCTTCGCCGGTCCGCCTGCACCTGAAGTTGATCGCGCGGCTCGGCCATCATTCGGCCGCCAGAACCTGCGCCGCGCCGGGCGCGACGCCGATGGTGATCGCCGCACCCTCGTCCGGCAATTTCGCCGAGGCAGGCAGGCGCAGCACGATGCGGGTTCCGTCCTGCAACCGCGCGTAAAGATGGCTGTCGGTGCCGAAATAGACCGCGTTGGTCACCGTGGCCGGCATCGCGCCCGGAACCGACGCCCCCGCCGCCGAAAGCGCCAGCGATTCCGGCCGGACCGCCAGCGTCGCCGGACCGTCCGGAACGCCCGGATCGACGGCGATCCTGCCGCCGCCCGGCAGTTCCGCATAGCCGGCGGTGATCTGGGCCGGGATGAAATTGCTTTCCCCGATAAAGCCCGCGACGAAGCGGTTTCCGGGCCGGGTATAGATCTCGCGCGGGGTGCCGAGCTGCTGGACGCGGCCGGCCGACATGACCGCGATCCGGTCGCTCATGGTCAGGGCCTCTTCCTGATCATGGGTCACGAAAACGAAGGTGATGCCGGTCTCGTGCTGAAGCCGTTTCAGCTCGATCTGCATTTCCTTGCGCAGTTTCAGGTCAAGCGCAGACAGGGGTTCGTCCAACAGCAGCACCTTGGGTGCGGGCGCCAAGGCGCGCGCCAGCGCCACCCGCTGTTGCTGGCCGCCCGAAAGCTGCGACACCCGCCGACCGCTGAATTCGCCCAGCCGCACCAGATCAAGCATGGCCTGCGCCCGTTCCCGGGCCTCGGCCGCGGCCCGGCCCAGCATCTTCAGCCCAAAGGCCACGTTCTCGGCGACGGTCAGATGCGGAAACAGCGCATAGCTTTGGAACACGGTGTTGATGGGGCGGTGGTTGGGCGCAAGATTGGTGATGTCCTGCCCGTCCAGCGTGATGCGCCCCTCGGTCGGCGATTCGAAGCCGGCGATCAGTCGCAGCAGGGTGGTCTTGCCGCAACCCGACGGGCCGAGCAGGGTAAAGAACTCTCCCTTGCCGATGCCAAGCGATACATTATCCAGCGCTTTTACGGCATGTTGTCCCTGGCCGAACACCTTGCTGAGTTGCTGACAGTCAATGGCGGTTTGCACCCAGCATCCCCCGTGCATGTTGCTTGGGGACATGCTGCGTCAACAGGCGGCTATTTGGCAAGCATCTTGGCGATATGGCTGAAATCGCGCCGCTTTTCACCACAAGCGCGCGCCGCCGGGTGCACCCGGTCGGTCGGATGTCAGGTCAGCGAAAAGCTGTCGCCAAGATAGACTTCGCGCACGCGCTGGTCGGCGACGATGTCCTGCGTGGTGCCGGACATCAGGACGCTGCCGTCATGCAGGATATAGGCGCGGTCGACGATGCCAAGCGTCTCGCGCACGTTATGGTCGGTGATCAGCACCCCGATGCCGCGCGATTTCAGGTCGTGCACCAGCGCGCGAATCTCGCCCACCGCAATCGGATCGACCCCGGCAAACGGTTCATCCAACAGCAGAAACCGGGGGTTCGAGGCCAGACAGCGGGCGATCTCGGTCCGCCGCCGCTCACCCCCCGACAGCGCCATCGCCGGGGCGTTGCGCAGATGCGCGATCGAGAAATCGCCCAGCAATTCCTCCAGCCGGTCGCGGCGCCGATGCGGGTTGCGCTGAGTGACCTCCAGCACGGCCATGATGTTCTGCTCGACCGTGAGGCCGCGAAAGATCGACATTTCCTGCGGCAGATAGCCGATGCCCATCTGGGCGCGGCGGTACATCGGCAGGGCGGTCACGTCCTGCCCGTCGATGAACACCTGCCCGGCATCGGGGGCGATCAGGCCCGCGATGATATAGAAACAGGTCGTCTTGCCCGATCCGTTGGGGCCCAGAAGCGCCACCACCTCGCCCTGTTTCAGTTCGACCGATACATCGCGGATCACCGGGCGGTTGCGATAGGATTTGCGCAGCCCCTCGGCCCGCAGCCACCCCTGCAGGGACGGCCGTTCCCGCAAACGGGCAGGCGCGTCGCCATCAGCCATCAGTTACCGCCCGGTTGCAGGATACTGCGCACGCGACCCGAGACATTCGCGGTGCCATCGGCCAGATTGACCTGCATGGTTTCGCCGGTCAGGATGTTTTGCCCCTGGGTCAGCGTCACCCCGCCTTTCAGCGTCACGTTGCCGCTTGCGACGTCATAGACGCCGCTTTCGGCCTGGGCCACATCCTTGCCGCTGACCAGCGTGACATTGCCGGTGGCGTCCAGCGACTGGATCCGGCCCCGATCACCCTGCGCGTAAACCACCTTCACCTTGTCGGCCGTCAGCCGCATCGCCCCTTGTCCGATGACGACATTGCCGTTGAAGGTCGCGGTGTTGTCGGCCTGCTGAACCTGAAGGCTTTCGGCAGTGACCTCGACCGGGGCTTTGGTATCGGCCTTGATGCCGCCAAAGGCGACCTGCTGGGCCACGGCGGGGCCGGCGGCAAGGGCCAAGGCCAGGCAAATGATCAAAGGGCGCAGCATTGGGTGCCTCTCGGTTTCGGATCGGGGTTGGGATAACGCCGTCGGACGGGTCAAATCGGTCTGGTTTTCACGGTTGGTATATCAGTCGGACACCGCCATTCAAATCAAGAACATGCGTCGAAGCGCCCGATCCGTCCGCAGCCCCCGGCACCCGCGCCAGCCGCATGCCGCCGGCATGCACGGTGCCATAAGGCGCCTGCATGGCGACCGGACCGTCCGACGTGATCACGGCGGCATCCTTTTGCGCCTGCAGCTGCGGTGCGGTCAGCACATAGCCCGAGGATAAGGTCATCCGTACCGCGCCGCTCAGGTCGATCTGGCCGGCGCTCATGGTACCCTGACCGGCGCTGATATCCGCCGCAAGGCCGTCGGCGGCGCGCCATTCAAGGCGCAGCGTCTCGACCGCGCTGCCGTCGCCCTGATCGGGGATCGCCTTGGCCGCCTCGAGCGTCAGCTTGGCGCCGTCGGGCGTCACCCCGGCATAGCGGGGCGCGGTGATCTGGGGCGCCCGCGCCCGCTCCTCGACGTCGACGGTGGCATAGGGGATCGCGGCGTCGGGATCGGGCTTGCGCGACAGCATGAACAGCGTCGAAAGGATGACCAGCGCCGCAAGCGGCAGAAGCCAGCGCAACAGGGCGACGATGCGCGACCTCAGCGGCGTGGACGGGCTGCGCAATCCGCCGGGCGGCATGGCCTAAACTACCCCGGCGCGCAGGCAGTCGTGGATGTGCAGGATGCCTTGCGGGCCCCCGGTGTCACCGACCACGAACAGACAGGTGATCTTGCGATCCTGCATCTGCGCCAGCGCCGATTCAGCCAGAGCGCCGGGCTCGATCGTACGCGGGGCGCGGGTCATGACTTCGGCCGCGCGGTGATCCAGCAAGCCCTGCATATGCCGCCGCAGGTCGCCGTCGGTGATGATGCCGACCAGACGCCCGTCGGGGCCGGTAACGCCGGTCACGCCAAAACCCTTTTGGCTGATGGTCAGCAGCGCGTCGGCCATCGGCGCGTCCTCGGGGACCAGCGGCATGTCGTCATGCATCAGATCGGCCACCCGCGCCAGCCGCGCCCCAAGCTTGCCGCCGGGATGGAAGGTGCGGAAATGTTCGGGGGTGAACCGGCGATGCTCCATCAGCGCCACGGCCAGCGCATCGCCAAGCGCAAGCGTCATGGTGGTCGAGGTGGTCGGCACGATCCCCTGACCGCAGGCCTCGGGCGCGGGCGGCAGGATCAGCGCCACGTCCGACTGTCGGATCAGGGTCGAATCGGCGCGGCTGGCCACACCGATAAGCGGGATATTGAAGCGCCGGGTATGGGCGACGATATCGGCGATCTCGGGCGTCTCGCCGCTGTTCGACAGAACCATGACCACATCGCCCCCGGTCACCATGCCCAGATCGCCGTGGCTTGCCTCGGCCGGATGGACGAATTGGGCGGGGGTGCCGGTGCTGGCGAAGGTCGCGGCGATCTTGCGGCCGATATGGCCCGATTTGCCCATCCCCGAGACGATGACGCGGCCCTGCGCGCCCAGTATGGTCTCGACCGCGCGGTTGAAGCTGTCGCCCAGACCGTTCGCCGGACCATCGCCCAGACTATCGGTCAACAGGCCCAGCCCCTGCATTTCAGTCCCGATCACCCGCCGGGCGGTCTCGATATAGCTTTCCGCCATGCCTTCTTCCTTCGGTCTTCAGTGGCTGAAGATGTCGCGCTCATCACCCCAGCCCAGAAGGTCCAGATGGGCACGGGTGGGCAGAAAGTCAAAGCACGCCTGCGCCAGCGACAGGCGCCCCTCGCGCTCCAGCCGCTGCTCCAGCTCGGCCTTCAGCCGGTGCAGATACAGAACATCCGATGCCGCATATTCCTGCTGCGGCTCGGTCAGGGCGGGCGCGCCCCAGTCGCTGGTCTGCTGCTGCTTGGAGATATCGACGCCCAGCATTTCCTGTAGCAGATATTTCAGCCCGTGGCGGTCGGTATAGGTGCGGATCAGTTTCGACGCGATCTTGGTGCACCAGACCGGCGCGGTGACGACCCCGAGCGTCTTTTCCAGCGCCGCGATGTCGAAGCGGCCAAAGTGAAACAGCTTCAGCACGGCGGGATCGGCCAGCAACGCCGTCAGATTGGGCGCTTCGTGCTGGCCGCGCGCGATCTGCACCAGATGGGCGTTGCCGTCGCCGCTGGACAGTTGCACCAGACACAGCCGGTCGCGGCGGGGGTCAAGGCCCATGGTTTCGGTGTCGATCGCCACCACCGGGCCAAGATCGAGGCCGTCCGGCAAATCGCCCTGATAAAGTTGAATGGTCATATCGGCACCCTGTCGCGTCAGTTGGTTTTCCGGTCGAATCCGACCCGTTTTGGCGTGGCCAAGGGATTTTGGCCAGCCTTCATTCCAGACCCAGGCAATCGTCGCGCCCGTCCACGGCAATGGTCGCCGCGCCGTCCACGATCGCGGCCGAACGGCGGCGCTGATCCGGCGTCGGACGCGCGGCGTCGCGGGTCTTGGGCGAGGGCAGGACCATCGCCAGCCGCGCCGATTGCTTGGCCGTCAGCTTGTCCGGCGTGGTCCCGAAATATTGCGCCGCAGCCGCGTGAACCCCGAAAACGCCCGGCCCGAACTCGGCCACGTTCAGGTAAACCTCGACGATGCGACGCTTGGACCATGTGGCCTCGACGACCGGGGTCAGCAGCGCCTCCATCGCCTTGCGCGGCCAGCTTCGGCCTTGCCACAGGAACACGTTCTTGGCGACCTGCTGGCTGATCGTCGAGGCGCCGCGGGTCGAGCCGCGGTCGATGACCTTGCGGATCTCGGTCATGTCGAACCCCCAGTGGCGGCAGAAATTCGCATCCTCGGCCGCGACGACCGAGCGGACCATGCTGGGCGCAATGTCCTCGATCGGGGTCCATTCGCGGTCGATGCCGGGATAGTCGCGCTGTCCGGTCAGAATCGTCCATGTGGTGGGCGGGTTGACGAAGGCGCAGGACCCCACGATCAGCACCACCCCCAGCAACAGCCGCAGCGCGAGCCAGCGCAACCGCCGCCAGAAGCCGCGCCGGACCGGTCGAATCGCTTCTTCCGGCGCATTACCGCCCCGGCGACGGCGCGTCGGGGCTGCTGAGGGTCCATCAGCGTCGGTCAGGGGCTCGGCACGGCGGGGCATAAAGCCTCGTCTCATGCCGCCGGGCACCCCGTCAACCCTTGGGCGTCAACCCGTGCCGCGTCGGCCGTTACGGTCGCGAACCCCTATCTGTGGCGGCACTCAGGCCGCAGCCGGCGGCGGGGTCGGCGTGTGATCGTCGCCCGAAAGCGCCTCCCGCAGTTTTTCCTCAGCCTCGTTGCTCAGCGAGGTGCGCAGCACGCGGCCGTGCTTGTGCAGGCCTTGCAGCTTTTCCAGCACCTTGTCGGCGGTCATCTTGCGCACCAGCACGAACAGGGCCGATCCGCCGGGTTTCAGCGACTGCCCGACCTCGCGCATGAAATCGTCATTGATACCGATATCGGTGAACCGCCCCGCAATCGCCCCCGAAGCCGCGCCCACCGCCGCACCGATCAGCGGGTTCAGGAACAAAAGCCCGACCAGCGTGCCCCAGAAGGTCCCGCCCAGCGCGCCCGCTGCCGTCAGGTTCACCGCCTGATGCAGCTTGATGTCGTCCTGACTGTCGCGGGTGACGACAACGGCGTCCTCCATCTCGATCAGATATTCCTTTTGCAGCTTCACGAGTTCGGCGCGAAGCTCAAACGCCGTGGCTTCGTCATCGAAGGCGATCGCGATCAGTTCCGACATGATGATTCCCCTTTGGCTGCATCAGCATATGTCATGGCCGAAACGGTCTGAACCAAAGGCGGTTCCCACGAAACCGTCATATTTCTTGTATAAGCAGCCCCTTGTCAGCCGAATGCCGGCCAAGGCATAGGAAGGCCGACGCAAACAACCCGGATGATTCATGCGCATACTCGTTACCCTGATGCTGATGGCCGCGTTCGTGACCATGACCGTCTCGGCGACGCGTGCGGATATTTCGATGAAGTCCTGTACGTCGCAACTGCGCGCGCAAGAGGTTTGTTATGCCGCCGCGGTGCTGGTCGTCTCGAAAGACGGCCCGAAGAAGGGTGGCGCCTGTTGTGAGCTTGTGCTGACGCGCGACAGTGCACTGAACCCGCCGCAAGCGCAGATCCACCGCTTCGCCGGCGACCTTGCGCCCCGGCCCGGGCTTGTCGTCGCGGTGCCGCGTCCGCCTCCACGCGGCTGACTCCGAATTTTCCCATGTCCAACCCGGCCCCACGGGGTCGGACAACCATGCCTTGCGCCGGGAAGAAACCGGCCGCAATTTCGGAGTTTATCATGACCTTTCAAACCGATAACCACGCCACCCCGCGTCTGATCATCCCGGCGCTCGAGTCGGTCTATGCCACCCTTTCGCCGCTGGTCGTCACCTATATGCGCATCATCGCCGGCATCGCCTTTCTGGTGCATGGCTGGCCGAAGATCACCAATCCGATGGGCGCCGTCGGCATGGTCGAGAGCCTTGGCTTCTATCCGGGCGCGTTGTGGTCGCCGCTGCTGGCCGGAACCGAAGTTTTCGGCGGCATGCTTCTTGTGCTTGGGTTGCTGACCCGTCCCGCCGCCGTCGCCACCTCGATCGTGCTGTGCGTGACGACCTATTTCCACTGGATCGTCCGGTCCGAAGGTTTTCCCGGGGCGGAAAAATCGCTGCTCTGGCTGGGCCTGACCGCCTATTTCGCCGTGCACGGGGGCGGTCGCTATTCGCTCGACCGGCTTATCGGGCGTCAGTTCTGATCGCCGCACCCGCTGAAATGAAGAACGCGGCCCCGGGCGGGCCGCGTTTCGCATTCCGAAAAGGCCGTGCCCGGTCTGCCGGGCGTGGCCATCGTCGGTCACCTGGGCAGCGTCAGCCCGCGTTCCCTTCTTCCGGGGCGGTGCAGCCTTTATAGATCACCTCTTCCTTATCGCCGAGCCGGCTCAGCGTGGCTTCGGACCCTTTCGTCCACAGCTCCAACGCCCCGTCCGCCGACAGATAGCGCGCGCCCGACGCGGACTCGGCGATGGTCATCGGGATCAGCGTATCGTCCTGATACACAACCGCAAAGCTGTCATCGCCGGCGTTGATGAAACTGGCCTGAAACGTGTTGTCCCCTTCACAGGTGAAGGTCACCGTCGACATCGCGTCCTGCGCCATGGCGGCGGCGGGCACGGTCATCATCAGGGCTGCAACAAGAATACGCATCGAATCGTCTCCGTTCATGTTCGCCGTTTTGGCACCATGCATTGGCACCATTCGCCGGCCTGAGCAGGTGTAACGCCCGAAAACCGCCCCGACAACGTCGATAGGGGTGCCGATAACGGGCATGTGTCACATTGCCCCGACGGCGGCGCGAAGCCATACCCCGCCGATCTGCGCCCCCCGGTTACGATGACCGGCCCGACCGGAGCGTTTCGCCCGCGCCGCCGTGACCGCGCATGAAAACGGGGGCCGGATGGCCCCCGCTGATTTCATAACCGGCCGGCAGGGCTATTCCGCCGGGACCGCCGTCGCTTCTTCCGTTTCCATGATCGGATAGGGCAGCAGCGCCAGCATTTCCTTTGGGCAGACCTGAAGGAAATGCGTCTTTTCCTCGTCCCAGTTCTGCAGGATCTCCTCGGCCCGGCGGCTGCCGGTTTCCTTATGATGACGGGTGATCAGCTCTTTCAGCTCCGCTTCCCAATGCTCTTGGGTGACCGGGCAGGTGACCAGCGTCTCGGTGTTGATATAGTCGAGCGCCAGCCCCTCGGGGTCGTACAGATAGGCCATCCCGCCGGTCATGCCGGCGCCGAAGTTGGCCCCGATCCGGCCGAGGATGACCGCCACGCCGCCGGTCATGTACTCACACCCGTTCGAGCCGCAGCCCTCGATCACCACCTTGGCACCCGAGTTGCGGACGCCGAAACGCTCGCCCGCGCGACCGGCCGCGAACAGATGGCCAGCCGTCGCGCCGTAAAGCACGGTGTTGCCGATGATGGTGTTGTCGGCCGCGACAAGCGGGCTGATCATCGGTGGGCGGACCACGATGGTGCCCCCCGACAGGCCCTTGCCGACATAGTCATTGGCATCCCCCGAGACCTCGATCTTCAGGCCCGGCGCGGCAAAGGCGCCCAGCGACTGGCCGGCGCTGCCGGTCAGGCGGATGGTCAGATGGTCGGGTTGCAGCCCGTTGTCGCGCATCCCGAACTTCTGCACGATCATCGACGAGGTGCGGGTGCCGATGGTCCGGTGCGTGTTCCGCACCGCATAGGACAACTGCATCTTCTCGCCATCGCTGAAGAAGCGGTCGGCGTCGCGGATGATCTCGGCGTCCAGCGTGTCCAGCACGGCGTTGCGCGGCTTCGAGCGGTCGTAGACGATCTTGTCGCTGCCGTCGACGGTGATCAGCAGCGGGTTGAGGTCCAGATCGTCCAGATGCGCGGCGCCCCGGCTGACCTGAGTGAGCAGGTCGGCGCGGCCGATGATCTCGTCCAGCGAACGGGCGCCGATTGAGGCCAGAATCTCGCGCACCTCCTGCGCATAGAAGGTGATCAGGTTCACCACCTTGTCGGCCGAGCCGTTGAACATCGCGCGCAGGCGTTCGTCCTGCGTGCAGACGCCGACCGGGCAGGTGTTCGACTGGCATTGCCGCACCATGATGCAGCCCATTGCGATCAGCGCGGCGGTGCCGATGCCATATTCCTCGGCCCCCATCATCGCCGCCATGACGATGTCGCGGCCGGTGCGCAGACCGCCGTCGGTGCGCAGCGTCACCCGCTCGCGCAGGCGGTTCATGGCCAGAACCTGATGCGCCTCGGTCAGGCCCATTTCCCACGGCAGTCCCGCAAACTTGATGCTGGTCGCGGGGCTGGCCCCGGTGCCGCCATTATGGCCCGAGATCAGGATCACATCGGCCTTGGCCTTGGCCACGCCCGCCGCGATGGTGCCGACGCCCGAGGACGCCACCAGCTTCACGGTGATCTTGGCGCGCGGGTTGATCTGCTTCAGGTCATAGATCAGCTGCGCCAGATCCTCGATCGAATAGATATCGTGATGCGGCGGCGGCGAGATCAGCGTGACGCCCGGCGTCGAGTGGCGCAGCCGCGCGATCAGCTTGGTCACCTTCATGCCGGGCAACTGGCCGCCCTCGCCGGGTTTCGCACCCTGCGCCACCTTGATTTCCAACTCCTCACAGGCGTTCAGATATTCGGCGGTGACGCCGAACCGGCCCGAGGCGACCTGCTTGATCTTGGCCGAGGGGTTGTCGCCGTTCGGCAGCGCCTTGTGATGCGCCGGATCCTCGCCCCCCTCGCCCGAGTCGGACTTCGCTCCGATGCGGTTCATGGCGATGTTCAGCGTCATATGCGCCTCGGGCGACAAGGCGCCAAGGCTCATCCCCGGCGTCACGAAACGCTTGCGGATCGAGGTGATCGATTCCACCTCCTCGATCGGCACCGGCTTGCCCAGCGGCTTGATGTCCAGAAGATCGCGGATGTGGATCGGCGGGTTGGCCCGGATCGCGGCGGTGAACCGCTTCCATGTGTCATAGCTGGCTTTCTCGCAGGCCAGCTGCAGAAGCCGCATGGTATTGGCTTCCCAAGCGTGCTTCTCGCCCGAGCGGCGGGCCTTGTAGAACCCCCCGACCGGCAGCAGATCGGCGCCGTCCGAGAAGCCCTTGGCGTGGATTTCCTCGAGCTTTTCTTGAAGGCCGTGCAGACCGATGCCGGAAATGCGGCTGTTCATGCCGGGGAAATATTCCGCCACCATGGCGCGGGACAGGCCCACGGCCTCGAAGTTCAGGCCGCCGCGATAGCTGGACAGGACCGAAATGCCCATCTTGGCCATGATCTTCAGCAGCCCGGCGTCGATCGCGTCGCGGTAACGCCGCATGTTCTCGATCAGCGACCCTTCCAGCAGGCCGCGCCCGATCCGGTCGGCGATGCTGTCTTGGGCCAGATAGGGGTTCACGGTGGTCGCGCCGCAGCCCAGCAGGACCGCGAAATAATGCGGGTCGATGCATTCGGCGGAACGCACGTTCAGCGAACAGAAGGTCCGCAGCCCCTTGCGGGTCAGCCAGCTATGCACCGCGCTGGTCGCAAGGATCATCGGCAGACCGATGTTGTCCGGGCCGATGTTCTCGTCGCTGAGCACCAGATGCCCGGCACCCGAGCGCACCGCGTCCTCGGCCTCGGCGCGGATACGGGCCAGGCATTCGCCCATGGCTTCGGGTCCGGCGCCATCGGCGAAGGTGCAGTCGATCTGCGTCACCGCATCGCCGAACTGCGCCATCATCGAAGCGAATTCGGCATTGGCAACGAAGGGTGTCTCCAGCAGCAGGATCTCGGTCTGCGTGCTCGATTCGTCCAGCACGTTCTTGAGGTTGCCGAACCGGGTCTTGAGCGACATCACCCGGGTTTCACGCAGGCTGTCGATGGGCGGGTTGGTGACCTGGCTGAAGTTCTGCCGGAAGAAATGCGACAGCGGCCGGTATTGCGCGGACAGCACCGCGGGCGGCGTGTCGTCGCCCATCGAGGCCAGCGCCTCCTTGCCGTCCTCGGCCATCGGGGCAAGGACCGATTCCAGTTCCTCGATGGTATAGCCGGCGGCGATCTGGCGACGGCGCAGCTCCTCGCCCGAGAACCGCGATTCCTCGGGCAGGTCGCGCATGATGTCGGAAAGCTGAACGACCTTTTCGATCCATTCGCCGAACGGCTGGCTGGCGGCCAGACGGTCCTTGATCTCCACGTCGTTGTAAAGCCTGCCGTCCTGCATATCGACGGCGATCATCTGCCCCGGGCCAAGCGCGCCTTTTGCCCGCACCGTGGCCTCGTCAACCGGGACCATGCCGACCTCGGACCCCGCGATCAGCAGGTTGTCGGCGGTCACGACATAGCGCATCGGGCGCAGACCATTGCGGTCAAGCCCGCCGCAGACCCAGCGGCCGTCGGTCATGGCCAGCGCCGCCGGGCCGTCCCATGGCTCCATCACCGCGTTGCAATAGGCATACATGTCGGCCCATGCCTTCGGCATGTCGGTGGTGGCCTTGGACCACGCTTCCGGCACCAGCATCGTCTTGGTCATCGGCGCCGAACGGCCCGAGCGCACCATCACCTCGAACACCGCATCAAGGGCCGCCGAATCCGACGATCCCGCCGGGATGATCGGCTTGATATCCTCGGCCATCTCGCCAAAGGCGTTGCTGGCCATGCGGATTTCATGGCTGCGCATCCAGTTGGCATTGCCGCGCAGGGTGTTGATCTCGCCGTTATGGGCCAGCATGCGGAAGGGCTGGGCCAGCCACCATTGCGGGAAGGTGTTGGTCGAATAACGCTGGTGATAGATCGCAAAGGCGCTCTCGAAGCGGTTGTCCTTGAGGTCGGGATAGAACTCGGCGACCTGCTCGGCCAGCATCATGCCCTTGTAGATGATCGACCGGCAGGACAGAGAGCACATGTACAGACCGGCGATCTGCGCCTGAATCGCCGCCCGCTCGATCCGGCGGCGGATGACGTAAAGTTCGCGCTCGAAGGTCTCGCGGTCGATGTCCTTTTCGCAGCGGATCAGGATCTGCTCGATCTCGGGGCGGGTGGCGTTGGCCTTTTCGCCCAGAACGGCGGTGTTCACCGGGACATGCCGCCAGCCATAGATGTAATGGCCCATCCGCAGCACTTCGGTTTCGACGATCGTCCGGCAACGCTCCTGCGCGCCGAAATCGGTACGCGGCAGGAACACCTGCCCGACGGCGATCAGCTTGTCGTGGTCGGGCTCATGCCCCGTGCGGCGCACCTGATCGTAGAAGAACGGCACCGGGATCTGGACATGGATGCCCGCCCCGTCACCGGTCTTGCCGTCGGCGTCGACCGCGCCGCGATGCCACACCGCCTTCAGCGCGTCGATGCCGTTTTCCACGACCTTGCGGCTGGGCTTGCCGTCGATCGAGACGACAAGACCCACGCCGCAGGAGGAATGCTCATCCTCGGCCCGGTACATGCTGTTTTCCGCCATCCATGCGCGGCGGGCCTCTTCGGCGGACGTCCAGTTCTCATCAACAACGGCCATGGGCTTCTCCTAGTCGGACGTGGCGAGGCTTGGGGGCTGGCTTAGCAGCCCCTTGCAATCGGGGTTGAACACCCGGGCCGTCGAGGCCGGGAATCTGGCAAGTTTCTCGGCTGCGCGGGTGGGGCGGGGCACAAGACCGCCGCCGCAATTCGGACATTTGCCCAGTGCGGTGGCGCAATCCGGGCAGAACGTGCATTCGAAGGAACAGATCAGCGCCTCGGCACCCGGCGGAAGCGCGATGTCACAGCATTCACAGGATGGGCGCATCTCAAGCATTATTACCTCCGGGCATGTTCACCATCTGCATGTCGCAGTCGTATTGCGGGGTCGTATCGCCAAATCCGCGCTCACCGGGTTTGATGAAGGTGACCGGGCTGTCGTTGGTGGTCTCGTTCAGGCCGGTCCAGTCCTTCGCGCGCTCGATGCCGCCGTAAAAGCGGCCGTCCTTGCGGCTGATGAACTGGTTGCCCGTACGCTCCCACAGCACCTGACCGGCGCTGTCGGAGGTGGTCAGCGAAAATTCGGTCTGCTCCAGCGTTTCGCCGTCGATGACCATGGTCTTGCCGGTCAGCTTGTCATAGCCGACGTGATGCAACCTTTCCCCGGTCTCGGACTCGGTCCAGAAATCGAAATCGTCGCGCCCGGTGCTGAGCAGCGTCGAGAACGAGGCTTCATCGGCATTGCCGGACGCCAGCCGGTCTATGATCCCGGTACGGGGATCCTGGGTTTCGATCCAGCGGGTTTCCTTGTCGATCAGGCTGATATGCTTTGGACCGTCGGGCCCGAAATAGGTGGTGCGCATGTCGCCCGGATTATCGCCCGCGCAGGTATAATGCTGCGCCACCGTGCAACTGCGCGACTGGACGGTCATGTTCAGGGTGCAGCCCTCAGGCGGGGTGAACACGCCCGCAGACACCGCGCCCGGCGCCACAAGCGCAAGGATCAGGGCGGCAAAACCCGCCGCCGGCCCGAGGTCGATGGATACGTTGCGCATCATCTCTGCCTACCCCCTTTACTCGATCCGTTTACTCGGCCGCGAACCGGGCCGCGCCGGTCAACTGTGCCGCGATCTGCTCGGCCGCCTCGCGCCCGTCGCGGATCGCCCAGACGACCAGACTTGCGCCGCGCACGATATCGCCGACCGCATAGACGCCCGGAAGGCTGGTCTGATGGGTCTGGTAATCGGCCCGGACCGTGCCCCAACGGGTGACTTCCAGCCCGTCGACGCCCCAAAGACGCGGCAGATCCTCGGGCTCGAAGCCAAGCGCCTTGATCACCAGTTCGGCGGGTTCGTCGTAATCCGCGCCTTCGATGATCTCGGGCGCCTGCCGACCCGAGACGTCGGGCGCGCCCAGCCGCATCTTTTGCACGCGCACCGCCGAAATCACCGGCTGTTCGACGCCGCCCACGTCGATTTCCTCGTCGCGGCGGGCCTCGCCGGTCACATGACCCGCGAAGGACAGGGGCGCCGAGAGCCATTCGAATTCAACGCCTTCCTCTTCGGCGTTCTGAACTTCGCGCTGGCTGCCCGGCATGTTGGCGCGGTCGCGCCGATACAGGCATTTCACCGATAGCGCGCCCTGACGGATCGCGGTGCGCACGCAATCCATCGCGGTGTCGCCACCGCCGATGACCAGCACGCGCTTGCCGCGGGCATCCAGTTCACCGTCCTCGAAATCGGGGACGGTGTCGCCGAAGTCGATCCGGTTGGAGGCGGTCAGATAGTCCAGCGCCCGCACCACGCCCGGCGCGGCGGCGTTGTCGATGTCCAGATCGCGAGTCTTGTAGACGCCGGTGGCGATGATCACCGCGTCATGCTTGCCGCGAATGGCGTCAAAGCTGAGATCCTTGCCGACATTGCAGTTCAGGACGAATTCGACACCAGCCTCGGCCAGTTGTTCGTTCCGGCGGGTGACCACGTCCTTTTCCAGCTTGAAGCCCGGGATGCCATAGGTCAGCAGGCCGCCCGCGCGATCGTGGCGGTCATAGACCGTGACCTGAAACCCCTGCCGGCGCAGATAGTCGGCCGCCGCTAGGCCACCCGGGCCGGCGCCGATGATACCGACGCTTTCGCTGCGCTCCTGCGCCGGACGACCCGGCTTGACCCAGCCGTTTTCCCACGCGGTGTCGGTGATGTATTTCTCGACCGCGCCGATCGTGACGGTGCCGTGGCCGGATTGCTCGATCACGCAATTGCCTTCGCACAGCCGGTCCTGCGGGCAGATGCGGCCACAGATTTCGGGGAAGGTATTGGTGGCCTGCGACAGGTGATAGGCCTCCTCCAGCCGCCCTTCGGCGGTCAGCCGCAGCCAGTCGGGAATATTGTTGTGCAAGGGACAATGCGACTGGCAATAGGGCACGCCGCACTGGCTGCAACGGCTGGCCTGCTCGGCCGCTTTCGCCGCCGCGAACTCACGATAGATTTCGTGAAAATCGTCCGAACGTTCGGCCGCATCCCGCTTTTCCGGCATCTGCCGCGGAACGGTCACGAATTTGAGCATGCGTTGCGTGGCCATGAGCTGCGCGTCCTTCCAAAATCAGGCAGAATCCCCTCACCCCAATAAACCATGGGGATTTCGATTAAAAGTCAGTATTGCTGACCTATATAGGGATTATTTTCGAGACTCGAGGCTAGGTCGTCAAAATTCTGAAGATTTTAGGTCAGCACAAGTTACCCAAATACCAGCAACGCTATGATACTCAAGGATCCAACGATAATCCGCCACCACCCGAAAAGCGCATAGCCATTGCGCGAGACATAGCCGAGCAGCCAGCGCACCACCACCACGGCGGCCAGAAAGGCGCAGATGAACCCGATGACGATGTCGGTCAGCGCCGCGCCGTTCAGGATGTCGCGGTTCTTCATCAGGTCATAGGCAAACGCCCCGACCATGGTCGGCATCGACAGATAGAACGAAAACTCGGCCGCCGAACGCTTGTCGGCGCCAAGCGCCAGCGCACCGACGATCGTCGCGCCCGAGCGTGACACCCCCGGGATCATCGCAAGACACTGGATCACCCCGATCTTCAGCGCCATCAGCAGCGGAAACTGTTCGGCATCGGTATAGCGGGGCGCGATCGCCAGCCGGTCGACCCACAGCAGCACGATGCCACCCAGAACCAGATTGACCGCGATCAGCATCGGGGTCTCGAACAGGACGGTCTTGATGAAATCATGCGCCAGAACGCCCACGATCACCGCCGGCAGAAAGGCGACCAGCACCGCCAGAATGAACCGCCGCGCTTTCGGATCCCGCGGCGCCGATGTGAACAGCGTCCAAAGCCGGTGCCCGTAGACCCCCAGAATGGCAAGGATCGCGCCAAGCTGGATCATCACCTCAAAGGCGCGACCGGGGCTTTGAAAGCCCAGAAAATGCCCCGCCAGAAGGATGTGCCCGGTCGAAGAAACGGGGATGAACTCGGTCAGCCCCTCAAGCAGCCCCAGAAACGCGGCCGTCAGCGCCTGAGAATCGCTCACGAATCTGAACGCAGGTTTTTGGCAGAGGCCTTGATTTCCGCATATTGGCCCGAGTCGCGATAGGGCCATAGATATTCGGGCAGGATCGAGTCAGAGGCGACCGGAGTGATCCCGAACGGCTCAAAGCCGCCGGTGACGGCCAGCCGGGCATCCTTATCGTCGACCATTTCGGCGAAGGCGGCCGGGGCGATATGTTCGGTCGGAAGCGGCGGGGCGTTGTTGCCGTCGCGGGCCACGTTATCCCTTGTCTGCAGCCGCACCTGATCGCGGGTCAGGATCTTGTTCTTGAACAGCTTGCCGGTCACCGTCGAACCGAAATCCAGCGCCCCGCCGATGATCCCGGCCAGCCAGCGCGGCAATCCGATCACCAGCCGCCGATGCCCGGTCACGGCAAGCACCTGATCGACCACCTGCCGCATGGTCATCACGTCGGGGCCGCCCAGTTCATAGACGCCGGCCGGCACCTTGCCCTGCAATCCGGCCGAAACCGCGCGGGCCACATCCTCGACATAGACCGGCTGAACCTTGGTGCCGAGACCCGGGACCAGCATCACCGGCAGGTTGCGCGCCATCGTCCCCAACCGGTTATAGAAGGTGTCGCCCATCCCGAACATCACCGTCGGGCGCAGGATCACCGCGTCGGGCCGCGCCTCGCGCACCGCGATCTCGCCCCGGCCCTTGGCCGCGGCATAATGGCTGTCGCTTTCGGGGTCGGCGCCGACGGTCGACACATGCACAAAAGCCGGGACGCCCGCCTGCCGGGAAAGCCGGGCGATGCGGCCCGCGGCCTTGTCATGGACCGCATCGAAGGTGTTGTTGCCCGCCGGCAGCTTCACGTCGACGCAGTTTACCACCGCATCCGATTCGGACATCGCCGCAAGAACCGAAGCATCGTCGCGCACGTTGCAGAAGATCGGGCTGACCTGCCCGACCGCGCCATAGGTGCGCACGAAAAGCGCCTCGTTCGGGCGACGCACCGCGATGCGGACCCGGCACCCCTGCTGCGCCATGATCCGGGCCACTTGCCGCCCCAAAAACCCCGAACCGCCGAAGATGGTGATCAATGTGGACATGGGAGCGCCCCTTTTTCGTTACGGCATTTGCCTCTCTGATAGTCCAATCCGCCCCGCGCGGGCAAGGCGGAATGGGTCGACCGGCCTTGCAGCTCCGCCGATCATCAAAAGAATGCATTTTTCGATCGGCGCCCGTTGACACCCCCGAAGCGCCCGTCTAAATGCACCCCTCACGGCACCTGCCCAGGTGGCGGAATTGGTAGACGCGCACGGTTCAGGTCCGTGTGCCGCAAGGCGTGGAGGTTCGAGTCCTCTTCTGGGCACCATAGCCGATTGACAAACACCTGCTTTTGCAGGTGTTTTTCATTTTCGGTCCCTGATTTTCCCCGATCCCGTCCGTTAGCGTGGACGCTTTCGGCATAAATCTGCTGCTGATGTTACGTTACGTCACTTAACCGCCGCCCCCTGTCGAACCCAGTGTCGACTCGCTTTCCGACTATGTATAGGTTTTTCGCGTAAATTTTATGCAAAATCCGTATTTTTTTGGTTGCCACGAAAAGGATCGGCAGGGATGGCCCGCGTAGACCTCATCAAGAACGGTAATTTCGAACAGAGCCTGGTCGGAACCTGGACCTACGTCGATCCGGAACGCGGCTACCAAAGTCAATATCTGGGTGGCACCAGTCAAAACCGCGTGCTCGAAATGGACGGAACGTCGAAATCCGGTCAAGTCACATCCTACTCTCAGAGCTTTGATATCGCCAAAGCGACCACCGGAACATTAAGTTTCAAAACAGGAATCCGGACCAGTCTTTCCACCGGGGCGGGTGAGGGTTTTCGCGTCACGATCACCGACGCGTCCGGAAAGAAGATTTTCGACCAGCTCATCACACCGACAAACAAGAGCCTGGAAACGCTCACCTTCGATAACGTCAAATTTCCCGCCGCCGGCACCTATACGATAAAATTCACCGAGGAAGGCGGGAACACCAGCGACGGTCAGGGCGCGCTTCTGGACGACGTGTCCCTGATGGTCTGCTTCGCAAGCGGAACCCAGATATTGACCAGTTCGGGTCCGGTTTCCGTCGAACACATCAGGCGGGGCGATGTGGTGGTCACCAAGGATCGCGGCGCGCGTCCGGTCCGCTGGATCGGATCGCGTCACTTTGACCGGGCGTTTCTTGAGGCGCATCCCAATCTTTACCCGATCCGCATCGCGGCCGGCGCACTGGGTGAAGGCGTCCCGGCGGCCGACCTTCTGGTTTCCCCGCAGCACCGCATTCTGGTCAAGTCAAAGATCGCGCAGCGGATGTTCGGCTGCGCGGAGGTTCTGGTCGCGGCAAAGCAGCTTACCTGCATCGAGGGGATCGACATCGCCTTGGATCAGCGCGGTGTGACATATCATCACATGTTGTTCGATCAGCATGAGATCGTGTTCTCGAACGGCGCGGAAACGGAGAGCCTTTTCACCGGGGACGAGGCCCTGAAATCGGTCGGTGCCGCTGCCCGGGATGAGATATTCACCATCTTCCCGGAACTGCGGGATGGGGCCGACCGTCCGGCTGCGCGGCGGGTGATCCCCGGTCGTCTGGCGCGCAAGCTGGCCGCGCGTCACCATGCGCATGGACGGGATCTGGTTGCATAAACCGGGCTGACCGGCGGTGATACCCGGCCGGTTTCCGTCTGGAAACAATCGGTTTCCCAACGAAGGGGCCCCGCAAAGGCATGTTTTGAAGCGCGGCCCATCGCCGCGCTTTTTTTCAGAGAGATACGGGCCGCGCGCGATCAAACGCGCCGGCACGCGCGCCGCTACATCGCCCGGGTCACGCCGCCATCCACGCGCAAGGACTGCCCGGTGATATAGCTGCTGTCCTCGGACAGAAGAAACGCCGCCGCCTTGCCCTGTTCCTCGGCCCGCGCAAGCCGGCCCAGGGCGGACATCTTCGCGTATTTCTCGGGCAGGTCGAGACTGTCGGTGAAGCCGGGCAGCAGGCAGTTCATGCGGATGTTGGCCGGCCCGTATCGGTCCGAATAGAGCTTGGCGAAGGACGACACGCCGACCCGGTAGACGCTGGAGGTCGGGAAGCTGAGGCTGGGTTCGAAGGCCGAAAACGTGGTGATACAGACGATGGAGCCGCCGCCCTGCGCCTCCATCACCGGGGTGACCAGCCGCGCCGTGCGCACAACCGGCATGATCACCATCGCATTGGCCTTTTCCCAATCGGCGTCCGGGATCTCCAGCAGGTCGCCCTTGGGCGGTCCGCCGACATGGATCAGCACCGCGTCGATCCGGCCATAGCGTTCCGTGGTCAGGTCGAACAACCGCCGGATATCGTCGGCATTCTCGGCGCGGCCGCTCAGCCCCACGCCGCCCAGTTCCGCCGCCAGCGTCTCGGCGCTGCCCGAGGGCGACATCAGCGCCAGCCGATAGCCGCGGCCGTGCATCTCGCGCGCGGTCGCGGCACCCATGCCCCGGCCGCCACCGATGATCATACAAACTTTTTCAGCCATTTCGTCCCCTCGCATCCCGGGCCTGCGGTCACGCCGCGTCATGCCAGCCTGTCAGCCGTGAACGATCTGCGCAACCGCGACCGCAGCGGCCCAAGGCCGGCGCGCCGGTCACACCGCCCCCAGCAACCGCCGCGCATCCAGAATAGCGGCATGGGTGTTCCGCGCCGCAACCGCATCGCCGATACGGAACAGCCGGAACGCCCCATCGGGGTTCGGGTCGAGCCGCTGGGGTCGGTTTGCGATCAGCGCCTCATGATCGACGGCGCCACGGTTCGACGACAGCGGCTTCAGCGCGAAATACAGCTCATCCAGCGGCATGGTGCCGTGATTGACCACCACCTGATCGACCTGCCGTTCCTGCTGACTGGGGCCGTAATCGCTGCCCAGGCTGGCCCGCAGACCGTTGCCGTCGCGCGCCACGCCCCGCAGCCGCCATGTCAGCGTAAAGCGCACGTCAAAAGGTTGCAGCGCGCGGATATAGGGCACCAGATTCATGCCCATGACCTCGGGCGCGAAGGTGCGTTCGGGCGTCACGATCTCGACCCGCGCGCCGGCCTCGGCCAGCATCTGCGCGGCCTGAAGGCCGGCGTTATCGCCGGCGTCGTCATAAAGAAGCACGTTCGATCCGGGCCGGACATCGCCCGACAGAATGTCCCATGCGGTGACCGTCAACTCGTCCCCCTGCGTCAGGTCGCAGCCCTGCGCGATGCCGCCGGTGGCGATGATGACGACCTGCGGATCGGTTTCCAGCACGTCGCCCGGCTCGGCATAGGTGTTGAAGCGGAACGCCACCCCGA
This sequence comes from Paracoccus pacificus, assembly GCF_042680785.1. Classification (NCBI taxonomy): domain Bacteria; kingdom Pseudomonadati; phylum Pseudomonadota; class Alphaproteobacteria; order Rhodobacterales; family Paracoccaceae; genus Paracoccus; species Paracoccus pacificus. Next base: position 62,380 of record NZ_JBHUEN010000021.1, on the reverse strand, counting down.
GCTTCTCGCATTGCGCCAAGCGCCAGTCGGCGATCGCGATCATCTCGCGCCGGCGCGGGCTTTGCGCGGTCAGGCGCAACTGGCCGCCGGGCTGTGCCGCCGCCTCGAGCACCGTCACCGCATGGCCACGCAAAGCTGCCACACGCGCGGCTTCAAGCCCGGCCGGCCCGGCACCAACGATCGTAACCCGCAGGCGGTCCGACGCCGGCTGAACCTGTTGCGGCAACGTCTCCTCGCGCCCCGAGGAAGGGTTGTGGATGCAAAGCGCCATCTCGCCCTGATAGATCCGGTCTAGGCAGTAATTCGCGCCGACACAGGGCCGGATGTCGTCCTCGCGCCCCTCGACCAGCTTGCGGACGATATGGGGGTCGGCGATATGGGCGCGGGTCATGCCGACCATATCGAGAAGCCCCGAGGCGATGGCATGGCGCGCGGTCGCCACATCGGGAATGCGGGCGGCGTGCAGGACCGGCATGCCGGTCCGGGCACGAACCTTGCCGGCGAAATCCAGATGCGGCGCCGACGCCATGCCCTGAATCGGGATCACATCGGTCAGGGCGGCGTCGGTGTCGATGCGGCCGCGGATGACGTTCAGGAAATCGACCTGACCCGAGTCGCGCAGGCGCAGCGCGATCTGCATCCCCTCGGTTTCGGAAATCCCGCCCTCGACGGACTCGTCGGCGCTGAAACGGGTGCCGAGGATGAACTCGGGTCCCACCCTTTCGCGGATCGCGGCGATCACCGCGTCGCCGAAACCCATGCGGGCGGCAAGATCGGCGCCGCCCCATGGCGCGTCCATGTCGTTGGTGCGGGGCGACCAGAACTGGTCGATCAGATGGCCGTAGCATTCAAGCTCGATCCCGTCGAGACCGGCCGCCTGCATCCGTTCGGCCGCGTCGGCGTAATCGGCGATGATGCGGTCGATGTCCCAATCCTCGATCCGTTTCGGAAAGGCGCGATGCGCGGCTTCGCGGGCGCGCGAGGCCGAGACGATCGGCAGCCAGTCGGCGGTATCCCAGCGCGTGCGCCGGCCCAGATGGGTCAGTTGGATCATCACCGCCGCCCCGGCGTCGTGGCATTCGTCGGCGAGGTCGCGCAGCCATGGCACGATCTCGTCCTTCCAGCACAGCAGATTGCCGAAGGCGGGCGGGCTGTCGCGCGAGACCGAGGCCGAACCGGCGGTCATGGTCAGCGCCACCCCGCCCCGCGCACGCTCGGCATGATAGGCGCGATAGCGGCCTTTCGGCATCCCGTCCTCGGAATAGGCGGGTTCATGCGCGGTGATCACCAGCCGGTTCCGAAGCGTCAGATGCTTCAGCCGATAGGGGGTCAGCAAGGGATCTTCGCGCATCCGGGAACCTCGCGGCGGACAGCATGTCAGGCGCCCCGGATGTTACGGGCGCAACGCCGCCGGCACAATCCGGTGACGGCGACCTGCGGGCGGTTGAATCCGCGATCATGCGGGGCTAGTCAAAGGGCATTCAGCCAAAGGCCCGCCATGAACTCATCCGCCCCCGCGCCCACCCGTCTTTATCACGTCGCGCTGTCGCCGTTCTGCCGAAAAGTCCGGCTGACGCTGGCCGAAAAGAAGATCGAGGTCGAGCTGGTCGAGGAAAAATACTGGGAGCAATCGCCCGAGCTGTTGCGCCGCAACCCCGCCGGCAAGGTCCCGGTGCTGCGCCACGAAGGCAAGATGATGCCGGAAAGCCAGGCGATATGCGAATATCTGGACGAAACCGTTCCGCAGCCGCCGCTGATGCCCCGGCAGGCCAGCGAGCGCTACGAAGTGCGCCGGCTTTGCGCATGGTTCGACGACAAGTTCAACGCCGAGGTCACCCAGCCGATCATGCATGAACGGGTGTGGAAGAAAGTCCAGAATCTCGGCTATCCCGACAGCGCCACGATCAAGAACGGACTGAAGGCGATCAAGGTTCATCTGGATTACATGACCGCCTTGCTGGAACAGCGGCGCTGGCTGGCCGGCAACAACATGACGCTGGCGGATTTCGCGGCGGCGGCGCATCTGTCCTGTCTCGACTATATCTCGGACGTGGACTGGGACCGCTCGAACACGGTGCGGGACTGGTATGCGACGATCAAGTCGCGGCCGGCGTTCCGGTCGCTGCTGGCCGACCAGATGCCGGGCGTCAAGGCCTCGCCCCAATATGCCGAGCTGGATTTCTAGGCGGCGGCCGGGGGCGCTGCCCCCGGACCCCCGGGATATTTCCACAAGGAAGAATGCGTTCGGGCGCCCCGGGTGGCGGCGATGAACCCCTTACGCGGCATCACGCTCAAGATCATGTCGGCGGTCGCCTTCGTGGTGATGGCCTCGCTGGTGAAACAGGTGTCCGGCACGATTCCGGCCGGTGAGGCGGTGTTTTTCCGGTCGCTGTTCGCGATGCCGGTGATCTTCATCTGGCTGGCCATGCGGGGCGAGGTGCGGGGCGGGATCAGGACGGTCCGGCCGATGGGCCATTTCTTTCGCGGTTTTGCCGGAACCGCCGCGATGGGGTTCGGCTTTGCCGGTCTTGGGCTTTTGCCGCTGCCCGAGGTCACCGCCATCGGCTATGCCTCGCCGCTGCTGACCGTGGTTTTCGCGGCCATGTTCCTGAACGAAACCGTGGGGCCGTTCCGTATCGGCATGGTGCTGGTCGGTCTGGTCGGCGTGATCATCGTATTGTCGCCGCGTCTGGGCGTCGCCGGAGGCGATCTGACCACGGCGCAGATGCTGGGCGCCACGGTCACGCTGATGGGCGCGGTCTGCGGGGCGCTGGCGCAGGTATTCGTGCGCAAGATGGTCGCGGTCGAGAAAACCTCGGCGATCGTGTTCTGGTTTTCCTTCACCTCGGCGGTCCTGTCGCTGGCGACGATTCCGTTCGGCTGGGCAATTCCCGGCCCGCTGACGCTGTGTCTGCTGATTCTGACCGGGCTTTGCGGCGGGATCGGGCAGATTCTGCTGACCTCCAGCTATCGTCATGCGGATGCCTCGCTGATCGCGCCGTTCGAGTATTCCTCGATGCTGTTTGCGCTGATGATCGGCTATTTCGTCTTTGCCGAAGTGCCCACCGCGGCCATGCTGATCGGCGCCGCCATCATCATCGCCGCCGGGATCGGGATCATCCTGCGCGAGCGCTATCTGGGGCTGAACCGCGCCGATCAACGCAAATCAACGACGCCGCAGGGGTGATATTCCGGCGAATCGGGGCTATATTGCCCGGACGGAGGATATTTCATGATCAAGAAATCCAAAGCTCCCGAGGCTGATCCGCGTACCCGTCACTATACGTCCGACGAATATCGCGAGGGCCCGCATCCCGCCATCGAGACCCTGTCGCGCCGCCCGCATGAGCGCCCCGCCGACAGCCGCCGCGCGGCGGAATATCTGCGTATCGAGCGCGGTCAGACGACCTGAACCACGGCCCGGCTGACCGGCCGGGGCTGCGACAAGAAAAAAGGGAAGGCGCGCGCCTTCCCTTGCCGTTCTGGTCTGGGCGTGCCGGATCACGCCCGGACCAGCTTTTCGTAATCGTCCGAGATCTTGCGGGTCATCTGGCCGACCTGGAAATTCCAGTCGCCGATCTGGCCGACCGGGGTCACCTCGGCGGCGGTCCCGGTCAGGAAGCATTCCTGAAAACCGTCCATCTCTTCGGGTCTGATGCGGCGTTCATGCACGGGGACGCCATTGTCCTTGAGCATCTGGACGATGGTCTGCCGGGTGATCCCGTTCAGGAAGCGATCGGCCAGCGGCGTGTGAACCTCGCCATCCTTGATGAAGAAGATGTTGGCGCCGGTGGCTTCGGCGACATACCCCTCCCAATCCATGAACAGCGCGTCCGAGCAGCCTTTGGCTTCAGCGGCATGTTTGGACATGGTGCAGATCATGTAAAGACCGGCGGCCTTGGCGGCAGTGGGGATGGTTTCGGGGCTGGGACGCTTCAATTTGGCGATGTCGAGTTTCGCTCCCTGCCATTTGGCGTCGCCGTAATAGCTGCCCCATTCCCAGGCGGCGACGGCCATGCGCACCGGGTTCCGGCGCGCCGAAACGCCCATGTCGTCGCCCGACCCCCGCCACATCACCGCACGGACATAGGCATCGGTGAAGCCGTTGGCCTTCAGGACGGCTTCCTTCGCGGCGTCGATTTCATCGGCCGAATAGGGCGATTCCATGTCCAGAAGCCGGGCCGATTCGATCAGGCGTAGCGAATGTTCATGGCCTTTGAAGATCTTGCCGTTATAGCAGCGCTCGCCCTCGAAGACCGAGCTGGCATAGTGCAGCGCATGGGTCAGGATATGCACCTTGGCGTCACGCCAGTCGACCAGTTCGCCGTCCATCCAGATCTTGCCGTCGCGGTCATCATAAGAACCGGCCATGTCTTTCCTCCTGACATCTAGGCTTTTCGATTATTGCGCATTCGTGCCGCACGATTGCAGAAAATTGCGCGGTATGGCTTGACCGCTAGCCCCAGAGTATCAGAATGTCAACATCGCTGCCATAATGGCGGCCATGCAGAAAATGCGGGGGCGGAAATCATGGTGCAGGGTGCGCGAAGTGTATCGGCAGGCGCGGGAATAGGCAGCGGCGAGGATCTGCTGTTCCTGACCGATGACCAGTTGCGCAAGGGTATCGAGGCGATGTTCTTTGCCTATCGCGCCTTTACCGCCGACCCGGATCTTATTCTGGCCGAGATGGAATACGGTCGCGCGCATCACCGCGCGCTGCATTTCATCAATCGCCAGCCCGGCCTGACCGTCACCGCCCTGCTGGAAGTTCTTGGCGTCACCAAGCAATCGCTGAACCGCGTGCTGCGGACACTGATTGAGGACGGGCTGGTCGAGAACCGCGTCGGCCGGCGGGACCGTCGCGAAAGGCTGCTGTTCCTGACCGATCGCGGCACGGCGCTTGAACGGCGGCTGTCGGAAGCCCAGCGGGTGCGAATGCGCGCCGCCTATCGCGCCGCCGGGCCGCAGGCGGTTCACGGCTTTCGTCAGGTGCTGGAGGCGATGATGGACAATGCGACCGCGCGCCAATATCTGGCGATGAAGGATCTGCCGGACGATGCTTCGGCAAAGCAGAAGTAACCAAGGCGCAAGACCGGGGGCCGGTGATGAGCGAATCTCAGGCGACGGGGGCACCTGCCGAAAAAACGGGGGCACCTGCCGACAAATCCGCGGCGGGAATGACCGGCGCGACCGCCGGCGGGCGCGAAACCCATCTGCTGATCGTCGATGACGACGAACGCATCCGCGCGCTGTTGCGAAAATTTCTGATTCGGAACGGGTTTTTCGTGTCCTGCGCCCGGGATGCCGCACAGGCCCGCCGGTTGCTGGCCGGGCTGGAGTTCGATCTGATCGTGCTGGATGTGATGATGCCGGGCGAGGATGGCATTTCCCTGACCCGTGACCTGCGCCGGCAGATCTCGACGCCGATCCTTCTGTTGACGGCACGGGGCGAGACCGCCGACCGGATCGAGGGGCTGGAATCGGGTGCCGACGACTATCTGGCCAAGCCGTTCGAGCCGCGCGAGCTGCTGCTGCGAATCGCCGCCATCCTGCGGCGCATGCCCGCCGCCGATCACCGGGGCCCGAAGTTCCTGAACCTTGGTCCGCTGCGCTACGACACGGAAAAGGGCGATCTCTGGCACGGCGAATCCCCGATCCGGCTGACCGGCACCGAACAAACCTTGCTGCGCCGGCTGGCCCGGGCGCCGGGCGAGGCGGTGAGTCGGGCCGAGCTGATCGAGGAGCTGGGCCGCGACTCGGCCCCCGACCCCGCCGAGGCCGAGCGCAGCGCCGAACATAACTCGGAGCGCGCCATAGATGTGCAGATGACCCGTCTGCGCCGCAAGATCGAGCCGGATCCGCGCGAGCCGCGCTATCTGCAAACGGTGCGGGGGACGGGTTATATGCTGGTCCCCGACTAGGCCGGCGGCCCGGGCGGCGGTGTGACCGCCGCGCCACCTGCGTCTATTTGGCCCGGTTTTTGCCTTGGTCCCGGCTGGACTGACGCGGAATTGAACGCTACAAACGCCCCGCAAGGCTGCGTTTTCGCGGCCGGATCGGAATATCGGCCAGCCGCGGCGGTTAGGTGCTGCCCGGCCCGCAATGGAGAACAAACGTGTCCGACGGAGAAGATCACCAAGGCACCCGGAGGGACTTCCTCTTTTATGCAACGGCTGGCGCGGGGGCGGTTGCCACCGGCGCGGCCGGTTGGGCGCTGGTTAACCAAATGAACCCCTCGGCCGACGTGCTGGCGCTTTCGTCGATCCGCGTCGATGTGTCCGCAGTGGAACAGGGCACACAGCTTACCGTGAAATGGCTGGGCAAGCCGGTCTTCATCCGCCGTCGCATGCCGGCCGAGATCGAGGCCGCGCGCGCCGTGCCGCTGAGCGATCTGATCGACCAGAGCGCCGAGAATGCGAACAAGCCCGACGAACCCGCGACCGACGAAAACCGCGCCATGGACGAGGCCGGTGAATGGCTGGTCATGATCGGCGTCTGCACCCATCTGGGTTGCGTGCCGATCGGCAATGGCGCGGGTGATTTCGGCGGCTGGTTCTGCCCCTGCCACGGCTCGCATTACGATACTGCCGGACGGATCCGCAAAGGCCCCGCGCCGCAGAACCTGCATATTCCGGTCGTTGCCTTCGACGGCGACACAACCATCGTCCTGGGCTGAGGGGAAGCGTAACATGTCCGGTATCCCGCACGATCATTACGAACCCAAAACCGGCGCCGAGCGCTGGTTGCACCGCCGTCTGCCGATCGTCAGCCTGATCTATGACACGCTGATGATCCCGACCCCGAAGAACCTCAACTGGTGGTGGATCTGGGGCATCGTACTGGCTTTCTGCCTGGCCCTGCAAATCGTCACCGGCATCGTTCTGGTGATGCATTACACCCCCCATGTCGACATGGCCTTCGCCTCGGTCGAGCACATCATGCGGAACGTGAACGGCGGCGCGGTGCTGCGCTATCTGCACGCGAACGGCGCCTCGCTGTTCTTCTTTGCCGTCTATGTCCACATCTTCCGCGGTCTTTTCTACGGTTCCTACAAGGCGCCGCGCGAAGTGACCTGGATCATCGGCATGCTGATCTATCTGGCGATGATGGCGACGGCATTCATGGGCTATGTGCTGCCCTGGGGGCAGATGTCCTTCTGGGGTGCGACGGTGATCACCGGCCTGTTCGGCGCCATCCCCGGCGTCGGACCGTCGATCCAGACCTGGCTTCTGGGCGGACCGGCGGTCGACAACCCGACGCTGAACCGTTTCTTCTCGCTGCATTATCTGCTGCCCTTCATCATCGCAGCACTGGTCGTGGTCCATATCTGGGCGTTCCACACCACCGGCAACAACAACCCGACCGGCATCGACGTACGGCGCGGCAGCAAGGAAGAGGCCGAAAAGGACACGCTGCCGTTCTGGCCCTATTTCGTGATCAAGGACCTGTTCGCGCTGGCCGTGATTCTGGTCGTGTTCTTCGCCATCGTCGGCTTCATGCCGAACTATCTGGGTCACCCCGACAACTATACCGAGGCGAACCCGCTGGTGACGCCGCCGCATATCGTGCCGGAATGGTACTTCCTGCCGTTCTACGCGATCCTGCGCGCCTTTACCGCCGATGTCTGGGTCGTGCAGCTGGTCAGTTTCCTGTCCTTCGGCATCATCGACGCCAAATTCTTCGGCGTGCTGGCGATGTTCGGGGCGATCCTGGTGCTGGCGCTGGTGCCGTGGCTGGATACCAGCCGCGTCCGCTCGGGCCGGTACCGTCCACAGTTCAAGTGGTGGTTCGGGCTGTTGGTGATCGATTTCGTTATCCTGACATGGGTCGGCGCGCAGCCGCCCGAGGGGATCTATCCCTATATCTCGCTGGCTGGTGCGGCCTATTGGTTCGCCTATTTCCTGATCATCCTGCCGCTGCTTGGGGTGACCGAAAAAGCTGATCCGATGCCCGCCACGATCGAGCAGGATTTCAACGAACATTACCGGGCCAAGGCCCATCCGGCCGAGTAAGGAGCCGCTAACATGTCCCTGAGAAAAGTCTCGCTCACGGCCGTTGCGGCCCTTGCCCTGGCCAGCGGCGCCGCGATGTCGCAAACCGCGACCGACAACGCGACCCCGCCAGCGGTCGTGCCACCGGCAACTGCCCCGGCGACGCCTGCCCCGGCAACGCCCGCCCCGGCGGCTCCGGCGGCTCCGGCCCCGGGTGCTCCCGCTCCGGCGGCACCTGCTCCCACAACACCTGCCCCGGCGGCCGAGACGCCCCCGGCGCAGACCCCGGCTGCCCCTGCGGCTCCTGCGGCCGAGGCACCGGCAGCCCAAACCCCAGGCGCCGAAGCACCGGCACCGGCCGAAACCGCTCCTGCCGCCGAAACGCCTGCCGCTGATGCGCCGGCAACGCCCGCAGCACCTGCCGCCGAGGCCCCTGCTCCCGCCGCCGAAGCGCCTGCGGCTGACGCGGCACCTGCCCCGGAAGCACCTGCGGCCGAGGCGCCTGCCACTGACGCGGCCCCTGCCGCTGAAGCTCCCGCGGGTGACACCGCTCCGGCTGCCGACGCGCCCGCCACCGAAGCACCGGCGACGGATGCGGCCCCCGCTGCGGAAGCCCCGGCTGCTGAAGCACCTGCCGCCAACGCGGCCCCGGCTGCGGAAACCCCCGCGGCCGAAGAAAACGCGGCGACCAACGCGGCCGACGCCGCTGCCGAGACGGATGAGGGCAAAGCTGCGGCCGACGTGGCGGCGACCGACACCGCCAAAGGCGCCGAAGCCGAGGCAGCCTCGGCCGCCGAGGAAGCGGGTGGCGAGACAGCAGGCGGTGAGGAAAGCCATACCACCGACGTCGCCTTTCCCTTTGAAGGCCCGTTCGGGCGTTACAACAAGGATGACCTTCAGCGCGGCTTGCAGGTCTATACCGAGGTCTGTTCGGCCTGCCACGGCCTGCAATATGTCCCGCTGCGGACGCTTGGCGATCGCGGTGGCCCTGAACTGCCCGAGGATCAGGTCCGCGCCTACGCTGCCAACCTGACGATCGAGGACCCCGAAACCGGCGAAGAGCGCCCGCGTATCCCCGCGGACAGCTTCCCCACCGTCGCGGTCGTCGACGGCACCGGCCCGGATCTGTCGCTGATGGCAAAGGCGCGCGCCGGCTTTCACGGGCCTTACGGCACCGGGATCAGCCAACTGGTCAACGGCATCGGCGGCCCGGAATACATCTACTCGATCCTGACCGGCTATACCGGCGAGACGAAGGAAGAGGCCGGCGCGACCTTCTATGAGAATACCGCCTTCGCGGGCGGTTGGATCAAGATGCCGCCGCCGCTTGCGCCCGAAGGCGGCACGGTGACCTTTGCCGGCGAAGTGCCGAACGACCTGAACTCCGAGGCCTATGCGATCTCCAACTTCCTGATGTGGACGGCCGAGCCGAAGATGATGGCCCGCAAGCAATTCGGGCTGGTCTCGGTGCTGTTCATGATCGTGCTGGCCGCGCTGCTTTACTATACGAACAAGCGCATCTGGGCGCCCTACAAAGGCAAGCATTCCGAACAGTGACGGGCCTGCCCCTGAACCACCGGAAAACATAACGCGCGCCCCGCCCGAAACGGGGCGCGTTTCACATTCGGCGCAAGGCGCAAGGCGCGCGACCGCCGCAGCCGGCAGAATCGAGGGCCGATATGACCGTCTATAACCTTGGCTCGATCAATATCGACCACATCTATGGGCTGAAGCATCTGCCGCAGCCGGGCGAGACGATCAGCTGTGACAGCTACCGCGAGGGTTTGGGCGGCAAGGGTGCGAACCAGTCGATTGCGGCGGCGCGCGCGGGTTCGAACGTCATCCATGTCGGCGCAATTTCGGCCGCCGATAACTGGATCACCGCGCGGATGTCTGACTATGGCGTCGATACGACCGCCGTCCAGCGGTTGACCGGCACGACCTCGGGGCATGCGATCATCCTGCTTGACGATGACACGGCCGAGAATTCGATCGTCCTGCACGGTGGCGCCAATCTGGCGATCGAACCGCAAGGGGTCTCTGCCGTGCTGGCCGGCATCGGCCCCGGCGATACGCTGCTGTTGCAGAATGAGACGAATTTGCAGGTCGAGGCCGCCGGTCTGGCCAGGGCGGCCGGCGCACGGGTGATCTATTCGGCCGCGCCCTTCGATATTCGCGCCGTCCGGGCGGTGCTGCCCCATGTCGATATCTTGGCGATGAATGAACACGAGGCCGAGGATCTGGCCGCTGCGCTTGACGGCGATACCCCCGAGGTCGTGGCGATGCTGGTCACGCGCGGGGTCAAGGGCGCCGAATACCGAGAGCTTTGGACCGATCAGGTGACCGAGGTTCCGGCCTTCCGGGTCAAGGCCACCGACAGCACCGGCGCCGGCGATTGTTTCGCCGGCTATTTTGCCGCCGCCACCGATCAGGGTCTGGAGATCGAGCCGGCGTTGCGTCTTGCCGCGGCGGCGGCGGCGCTGAAGGTAACGCGCCCCGGTGCCGGCGACGCGATACCCACGCGCGAAGAAGTCGAAACCTTCATGAAGGAATACGGATGAACTGGCTTTTCGCCCCCGCCCCGCAACCGTCGCTGCCGATCGCGGGTGAAGCGACGCTGTTCCCCGTGCACCGGGTGTTCTGCGTCGGGCGCAACTATGTCGAACATGTGCTGGAAATGGGCAATGAGGTCGACCGGGAAGCGCCGTTCTATTTCACCAAATCGGCCTATGCGGTAAGCCCGCCCGGCAATGTCGCCTATCCGCCCGGCACCAGCGACCTGCATCACGAGGTCGAACTGGTTCTGGCCATCGGCGCGCCTTTGTTCCGGGCCACGCCGGAACAGGCGCGCGCCGCGATCATCGCCTATGCCGTCGGGCTTGACCTGACCCGGCGCGATTTGCAGGCGCAGGCAAAGGAAAAGCGGCGCCCATGGGATACCAGCAAGGATTTTGAGCAATCGGCCGTCATCGCGCCCTTGTCACGCGCGACGCCCGGCCCGGATATCCGGCTGTCAGTGAACGGGACCCTGCGGCAGGAATCGGGCATCGACCAGATGATTTTCGGCCCGGTCGAGCTGCTTTGCCACCTGTCGACGCTGTATCACCTCGAACCCGGCGATCTGGTGATGACCGGCACGCCTGCGGGCGTCGCGCCCTTGGTGGTCGGCGATCAGGTGCGTGCCGAGGTTGACGGGCTGCCCCCGCTGGAGATCACCGTCACCGGCTGATCCGACGCCCGCAAACGCTGGACGCAGCAAGTGCGGGCCGTTCCGGTTAAACGCTAGCCCAGCGCATAGCCGGTGCCGCGCACCGTGCGGACCGGGTTTTCGCCGCCATGCGTCATCAGCACCTTGCGCAGGCGGCCGACATGGACGTCGATCGTGCGGGTGTCGACATAGATATCCCGGCCCCAGACCCGATCCAGAAGCTGCTCGCGGGTCCAGACCCGACCCGGCTTTTCCATAAGCGTGGCCAAAAGCCGGAACTCGGTCGGCCCGAGGTGCAGCGGCCGGCCGGCGCGAAAGACCCGGTGTTCCGCCGCATCAAGGATGATGTCCTCGTAACTGATGCGCTCGCCCATGGTGGTGGGGCGCGTCCGGCGCAACTGGGTGCGCAGCCGCGCCATCAGTTCGACGACCGAATAGGGTTTGACGACATAGTCGTCGGCGCCGGTTTCCAGCCCGCGCACGCGGTCCGATTCCTCGCTGCGCGCCGACAGCATGATGATCGGGATGTTGCGCATTTCGGGATCGGCCTTGATGCGGCGGCAGATCTCGATCCCCGACACATTCGGCAGCATCCAGTCCAGCACGACCAGATCAGGACGTTCTTCCTGAACCAGCAAAAGCGCCTCATCGCCGGATTCGGCAACCACGACGGTAAAGCCCTCGGCCTCGAGGTTGTACCGCAGCACCTCGCGCTGCGCGCCTTCATCCTCGACAACAAGTACACAGGGTTGTTGAACAGACATGGGCGATCAGCTTCCGATCGTGCCGGATTTGGCGGGGGCGACGCTGTCGGTCTTTGGCCGTGGATCGTCGGGCAATTCGCCGGTGACCAGATAGATCACCTGTTCGGCGATGCCGGTCGCGTGGTCCCCCATCCGCTCGATGTTCTTGGCGATGAAATGCAGGTGCATGCACGGCGTTATGTTGCGCGGATCCTCCATCATATGGGTCAGGAACTCGCGGAACAGCGCGTTATACATCTGGTCGACTTCCAGATCGCGGGCGCGGACATCGGCGGCAAGCGCAGCGTTGCGGTGGATATAGCTGTCCAATGCATCGTTCAGCATCTGCTCGACTGCGCCGGCCATGCGGCGGATCGCGCCGGCCGAGCCATTGACCACCGGCATGTCGGACAGGACATGGGTGCGTTTGGCGATGTTCTTGGCGTAATCGCCCACCCGCTCCAGCGAGGCCGATATCTTGATCACCGACAGGGCCAGCCGCAGGTCCGAGGCGGTGGGCGCGCGGAGCGCGATCAGCCGCGCGGCCTCTTCGTTGATCTGGGTCTCCAGCACGTCGATGGCGCGGTCACGCTTGCGGACCTCGGCGGCGAGTTCATCGTCGCGCCCGTCCAGCGCCAGCGCGGCATCGCGGATCGAGGCCTCGACCATGCCGCCCATCTTGACCACAAGCGCCTGAACGGCCTCAAGATCGCGGTCGAAGGCGGAAAGGATGTGCTTTTGATCGGTGTTCATCTGCTGCTTACCCTTTATCAGCCGATCCGGCCAGAGATATAGCTTTCGGTCCGCGGATCCTGCGGGTTTGTAAAGATCTGGTCGGTGTCGCCGAACTCGACGAGGTTGCCCAGATGGAAGAAGGCGGTCTTCTGACTGACCCGTGCCGCCTGCTGCATCGAGTGGGTCACGATAACGACCGAGAAATCCTGCCGCAACTGGTCGATCAGCTCTTCGACCTGCGCGGTGGCGATGGGGTCCAGCGCCGAGCAGGGTTCGTCCATCAACAGAACCTCGGGCGCAGTGGCGACGGCCCGGGCGATGCACAGGCGTTGTTGCTGACCGCCCGACAGTCCGGTGCCGGGCGCGTGCAGGCGGTCCTTGACCTCATTCCAAAGCGCCGCGCCACGCAGCGCCTTTTCGACGATTTCGTCGGTTTCGGCCTTGTTGCGGGTCAGGCCGTGGATGCGGGGACCGTAAGCTACGTTGTCATAGATCGACTTCGGGAACGGGTTCGGCTTTTGAAACACCATGCCGACCTTGGCGCGCAGTTGCACCGGATCCACGCGGCGATCATAGATATCCTCGCCGTCCAGCAGGATGCTGCCTTCGACGCGGCACCCCGCGATGGTGTCGTTCATCCGGTTGATGCAGCGCAGGAATGTCGATTTCCCGCAGCCCGACGGCCCGATGAAGGCGGTGACGGTCTTGTCGAGGATATTGACATCAACATCCTTGATCGCGTGGTTCTGGCCATAGAACACCTGAACCTTGTTCGCCTTTATTTTCGGGGCATCTTCGATACGGGCCATGCGGTCGATCCTGGCGACGTCGTTCATTTCAATTCTCCGATCCACGTTACCACCGGCGCTCGAACTTGCGACGCAGAACGATGGCAAGGATGTTCAAAAACAGCAGGAAGATCAGCAACACGATGATCGCCCCCGAGGCGCGCTCGAAGAATGCCGGGTCGGCGCGTTGCGTCCAGTTATAGATCTGCACCGGCAGGGCCGACGCCGGATCGAAAAGACCCTCCATCGGCGGCGCGGGATAGTTGCGCACAAAGGCGACCATGCCGATCAGCAACAGCGGCGCGGTTTCCCCCAGCGCCTGCGCCAGCCCGATGATGGTGCCGGTCAGGATACCCGGCATCGCGAGCGGCAGCACATGGTGAAAGATCGACTGCATCCGGCTGGCCCCGACCCCCAGCGCGGCATCGCGGATCGAGGGGGGCACCGCCTTCAGTGCCGCCCGGGTCGAGATGATGATCGTCGGCAGGGTCATCAGCGTCAGCACGAGGCCACCCACGATCGGCGCCGATTGCGGCAGGCCGACGAAATTGATGAACAGGGCAAGTCCCAGAATACCGAACACGATCGAGGGCACCGCCGCCAGATTGGCGATATTCACCTCGATCAGGTCGGTAAGCCGGTTTTTCGGCGCGAATTCCTCGAGGTATATCGAGCTTGCGACACCGATCGGCAGCGCCAGACACAGCACAACCATCATCATATAGAACGACCCGATGATCGCGACGCCCAGACCCGCGGCCTCGGGACGTTGATCCGAGGCGTCGGGGGCGGTGATGAAATCGGTGTTGAAGCTGGTTCGGACAAACCCCTTGGCCTTCAGCGCCTCGGCCAGTTGCAACTGCGCCGGCGAAGTGTTCGAGTCCTTCGCCGCGCTTTCCATGGTGACGCGGCCCTTATAGAACCCGTCGATACGGCCGTTGGTCAGCGCGTCAAACTCGATCGTCTGACCGATCAGTTCGGGGTCGGCCAGAACCTTGGCCCGCAACTGCGCCGGCGCTTCTTTCGAAAGGAAGCCCGAAATATCCTTGGCCGACAGGTCGGGAACGCTGACCCCGGCACGCTGAATCTCGGCCTCCAGCGCCTGTTCCAGAACCTTGCCATAGGTCAGCGTCAGAACCTTGGCCATCTGGGCGGGATCGCGGTTGCCGTCCTTGTCCAGCATCTGGGCCGAAAGCTCGACCGGGATCACGATCCGGGTCTGGCGAAACGCGCTGAGGCCGCCGCCAAGGATCGAGATCAGCAGCAACGCCAATGCGATCAGCGCGACCGCGATGGCGACGATCCCATAGATGCGGAACCGCTTTTCGGCCGCGTTACGCCGGCGTGTACGGGCATCGACGGCAAGCAGCGATCTGGCCACTTGCGGCCGGGCGGCGGGCGCGGGGTGCAGGGCCGCATCGGTCATTCGTACTGCTCCCGGTATTTGCGGACGATGTAAAGCGCGACGATGTTCAGCGCCAGCGTGATGACGAACAGCGTCAGGCCAAGCGCGAAGGCGACCAGTGTCTCGGGCGCGGCGAAATCGGTGTCGCCGGTCAATTGGCTGACGATCTTGACGGTGATCGTGGTCATAGCCTCGAACGGGTTAAGATCCATGCGGGCCGAGGCGCCCGCGCCCAGAACCACGATCATCGTCTCGCCGATGGCGCGGCTTGCGGCCAGCAGAACCGCGCCGACGATGCCTGGAAGTGCTGCCGGCAGCACCACGCTGCGAATGGTTTCCGAAGGCGTGGCGCCAAGCCCAAGGCTGCCGTCGCGCAACGATTGTGGCACGGCGTTGATGATGTCATCGGACAGCGAGGACACGAAGGGGATGATCATGATCCCCATCACCAGACCCGCCGTCATGACCGAACTGCCCGAATCGCCCAGGCCGAGCGGCTGAGCGAAATAGTCGCGCAGCATGGGTCCCACCGTCATCAGGGCGAACAGGCCATAGACGATGGTCGGGATGCCGGCCAGCACCTCGATCAGCGGCTTGACCACGCCCCGCACGCGCGGGCTGGCGTATTCGGACATGTATATCGCGGCGAAAAGGCCGATCGGCACCGCCACCAGCAGCGCGATGGCCGAGATATAAAGGGTGCCCCACAAAAGCGGCAGGATGCCCAGATCGGAATTGCCCTGAAAATTCGGCGCCCAACTGGTGCTGAGGAAGAACTTTTGCCACGGGTACTGGCGGAAGAACTCGGCCGATTCGAAAACCAGCGACAGAACGATACCGACCGTCGTCGCGATGGCGATCAGCGAGCACAGGATCAATACGCCGCGCACCAACCGCTCGAACATGTTGCGGGCGCGGAAGCCGGCGTCGATCCGCGTGAAGGCCCAGACGGCGGCCAATATGGACAGGCCCACCACCACGGCGGCCAGAATGACGCGGCTGATATCGGTGATATTCAGCAGCCGGGCCAGTTGCGGCCACAGGATCAGTGCCGCAAAGCCGGCGATCCCCGCCAGAAGTGCTGCGAACATCCCGTGATAAACCGGTCGGGAATGCAAAAGCCGCGTGTCACCAGCAACCGCAGCGACCGCGCGTCCCCGGCCAAGGGCGAAGGCGACCGCCACCACGGCCAGAATGGCAAGAATGATCCAGAACAGCGACATTTGGTCCCCTGCGGATGCGTCGAACGGGTGCGAGAGCCTGCGCTCTCGCACCCGGCCGTATCAGTTCATCACCTGCTCGTCGGCGACGGCGGCCTGAGTCTTGGCCAGCTCGGGGTCGGAAACCAGACCATAGGCGGCCAGCGGACCCTCGGGACCCGCCATCTCGTCCGACACGAAGAACTCGGCGAATTCCTTCAGGCCCGGGACCTGACCGATATGGGCTTTCTTCACATAGAAGAACAGCGGACGGGAAACCGGGTACTCGCCCGACGCGATGGTCTCGGTCGAGGGAACGACGCCGCTCATCGTGGCGACTTTCAGCTTGCTGGTGTTGTTTTCATAGAAAGACAGACCGAACACGCCGATGCCGTTCTTGGCGCTGTCGATGCGGGCCAGCGTCTCGGTATAGTCGCCGTCGATGTCGACCGCTTTGCCATCGGTGCGCAGCGCGGTGCAGGCTTTGGCGGCTTCGTCCTTGTCGGTGACGATCTTGGCGATCTCTTCCTTGGCTTTCGTTTCCTCGCAGCCGGCGGCGATCACCTTTTCCTCGAACACTTCACGGGTGCCGTGCTTGGTGCCCGGAACGAAGGCCAGGATTTCCTGATCGGGCAGGTCGGGATTCACTTCGTTCCACTTGGTCACCGTGTTCGGCACCAGTTTGCCGTCCTTCACGACATTGGCGGCCAGCGCCTTGTACCAGTCGGCCGGGGTGAATTTGAAATCGTTGCCGTTGATGTCGCTGGCAAAGACGATGCCGTCATAGCCGATGCGGACTTCCATGATGTCGGTCACGCCGGCGGCGGCACAGGCTTCACGCTCGGAATCCTTGATCGCGCGCGAGGCATTGGCGATGTCGATGGTGCCCTCGCCCACGCCTTCGCAGAATTTCTTGAGGCCGGCGCCCGAGCCGCCCGATTCGACCACCGGGGTCGGGAAGTCGGTGTTTTCACCGAACGCCTCGGCGACGATGGTCGCATAGGGCAGAACGGTGGACGAGCCAGCGATCTGGATCTGGTCGCGCGCAGCGGCCATTCCGGCCGACATGGCAAGCAGAGCGAATGCCGAAACGGCGAGCTTTGCGGATTTCATGGATCTCTCCTGAATTTCTCATTGACCGGGAATCGGCCTGCCCGATGCCTACTGCCGGTCCATGTCGCTTATGCGACAGGTTCATGACAATTTTATGACGCTGCACGGCTCAGTATGGAACGCGCCGGACGCGTCGCTCTTGCCCATGACCATTGTCTTTGCGGCAAATGTTCACGATATTCCCCAAATGCGCGGCGATTCCATCCTGCATCCCACCCCGGCCGGGCTGTATTGCCCGCCGGGTGGATTCTATGTCGACCCGATGACGCCGGTTGACCGGGCCCTGATCACCCATGGCCATGGCGACCACGCGCGGGCCGGCCACGGCAGCGTGCTGGCGACGCGGGAGACGCTGGACATCATGGCGATTCGCTATGGGGCGGATTTCGCCGGTGCCACGCAGGCCGCCGAAGGTCCGGTCCGGATCGGCGCGGTCACCGTCCGCTTTCACCCCGCCGGCCATATACTCGGCTCGGCCCAGATCGAAATCATCCCCGACCGCGGCCCGACCATCGTCATATCGGGCGATTACTGCCGCACCCCGAACCCGGTTTGCGCGGCATGGGAGCCGGTGCCCTGCGAGATATTCGTGACCGAGGCGACATTCGGCCTGCCGGTCTTTCATCATCCCGACCCGATGACCGAGGTCGGCCGCCTTTTGTCCAGCATGGCCGAATTCCCCGAGCGTCCGCATGTGATCGGCGCCTATGCTCTGGGCAAGGCGCAACGGCTGATCGCGCTGGCGCGGCAGGCCGGGCATGATGCCCCGATCGCCATCCACGGCGCGCTTGAAAAACTTTGCGCCTATCACGTTCAGCAGGGCGTTCCGCTGGGTTCGCTGATCCCGGCAACCGCGGATTCGGTACCGGCGCAATTGATGATCGCCCCGCCGGGCAGCTTCGAAAGCCCATGGATCCAGCGATTCCGCGATCCGGTCATCGGTTTCGCCAGCGGCTGGATGCAGATCCGCGCCCGCGCCCGCCAGCGCGGCGTCGAACTGCCCTTGATGATCAGCGATCACGTCGACTGGCCGCAGCTTACGCAGACCATCACCGAGCTTTCTCCGTCAGAGGTCTGGATCACCCATGGCGCCGAAGAGGGGCTTTTGCGCTGGTGCGAGCTTACCGGCGTTTCGGCGCGGCCCTTGCGGCTGGTCGGTTACGAGGATGATCCGGAATGAAGGCGTTTGCCCGATTGCTGGAACGGCTGGCCTTCACGCCGGCGCGCAATGCTAAGCTGCGCCTGCTGCGCCATTATCTGGAACAGACGCCCGATCCCGATCGCGGCTTTGCGCTGGCCGCGTTGACCGGCGATCTGCGACTGCGCACGGTGACGCCCGGATTGCTGCGCGGTCTGGTGTCCGAGCGGGTCGATCCACAGCTTGTCGCGCTGAGCTATGATTTCGTCGGTGATCTGGCCGAAACCATCGCCTTGGTCTGGCCTGGTGGCGGCGACGAGGATCTGGCGCTGGCCGATGCGGTCGGCATGCTGGAAAAGACCGGCAAATCGGGGTTGCCGGCCGCCATCGCCGCGCAGCTTGACCGGCTGGGTGCCTCGGAACGGCTGGCGCTGCTGAAATTGGCGACGGGGAACATGCGTGTCGGTCTGTCGGCGCGGATGGCCCGGATGGCGCTGGCCGAGATGGGCGCCCCGACCGTGACCGAGATCGAAGAGGTCTGGCACGGCCTGACCCCACCCTATCAGCCGCTGTTCGACTGGATCGCCGGCGCCCCGCGCCCAAGCGCCGCCGCCCTTGCGCCGTTCCGGCCGGTGATGCTGTCCACCGCGATCGATCTGGACGGTTTGCGACCGCTGGACCCCGGCGCGTATTTCGCCGAATGGAAATGGGACGGCATCCGGGTTCAGGCGGTGTCCGACGGCGGCGTGCGACGGCTGTATTCCCGCACGGGCGAGGATATTTCAACGGCTTTTCCCGATGTGATCGACGCAATGAATTTCGACGGCACCGCCGACGGAGAGCTTCTCGTCCGCCGCGCCGATGCCGTCGCCAGCTTCAACGAATTGCAGCAGCGGCTGAACCGCAAGACCGTCAGCCGCGCCATGCTGGAAAGCCATCCGGCGGGACTGCGGATCTATGACCTGCTGATCTGGCAGGGGCGCGACCTGCGCGATCAACCGCTGACCGAACGCCGGGCCGCGCTTGAAAACGCCGATTTCGGCTCGGACCGCATCGACATCTCTCCGCTGCTGGGTTTTGCCGATTGGGACGAACTCGCCGCCCTGCGCGCCGACCCGCCCAGCGGCGTTATCGAGGGCGTGATGATCAAGCGCCGTGACAGCACCTATGTCGGCGGCCGCCCGCGCGGCCCTTGGTTCAAATGGAAACATGATCCCCGTGTGGTCGACGCCGTGCTGATGTATGCGCAACGGGGCCACGGCAAACGCTCGGGTTTCTACAGCGATTTCACCTTCGGTCTGTGGGACGGGGCGGCGCTGGTCCCCGTCGGCAAGGCCTATTTCGGTTTCACTGACGACGAATTGCAGCAGCTTGACCGTTTCGTCCGCCAGAATACGACCGAACGTTACGGCCCGGTGCGTGCCCTTGCCCCTTCGCTGGTGGTCGAGGTCGCGTTCGAGGGCATCAACCGCTCCTCGCGCCACAAATCCGGCGTGGCGATGCGGTTTCCCCGGATCAGCCGCATCCGCTGGGACAAGCCGGCGGCCGAGGCTGACCGGCTGACCACGCTTGAGGCGATGATTGATGCGGGCCGCGCGGACCCGGCCGGCGACGCCCAGCCGTTGAAACCGATCGGTTAAGGGGGTTGTCGATGCGGCGAATATTCGCACGCCTTTCTTGTGCCGCACCGCTGATCGGGAAGGTCGGAACCACAGACCCCGGAAATTTTCCGGATGGGTGCCAAAGCGATTTCGGACAGGTCACGCGTTCCGTCGCGCAAGTCCGCCACGCCGCCGCGATTGTGACCGATTGCCGGCATAACGCCTGCGCGATGGCCCGAGGGGCCGCGTTGCGCGACGCGGGGCCGGGCTGTACCACCGCCGAATGGTCTCAACGCGGCATCCGGGCATGACAGGCGAACGGCGCAGCGGCACCGCGGCCTCGGCAGGTCTGCCCGCTGCCTTTGCGCAGTGGTTTTCGGATCGCGGCTGGACGCCGCATCCCTATCAACTCGCCCTGCTCGACGCGGATCGGGACAGTCTGCTGATCGCGCCGACCGGCGGCGGCAAGACGCTGGCCGGATTTCTGCCGTCGCTGATCGCGCTGCGGAATGGCGGTCAGGGGCTGCATACGCTTTATGTCTCGCCGTTGAAGGCGCTGACCGCTGATATCGGCCGCAATCTGGCGCGGCCGGTGGCCGATCTGAACCTGCCCATCCGCATCGAGGATCGGACCGGCGATACCGCGAACGCGAAACGGCAACGACAGCGCACCGACCCGCCCGATATTCTGCTGACCACGCCGGAAAGCCTGGCGCTGATGCTGTCCTATCCCGAGGCGCCGCGCATTTTCGGCAATCTGCGGCGGGTGGTGATCGACGAATTGCACGCGCTGGCGGAAAACAAGCGCGGCGACCAACTGATGCTGTGCCTCGCGCGGCTGCGCGGCCTGTCCCCCGATCTGGTCGCCACCGGCCTTTCGGCCACGGTCGAGGATCCGCAGGCGCTGGCCGATTTCATGGGCGGCGCGGCGATCCTGCATGCCGACCCGGGCCCCGATCCCGATATCGCCATGCTGCCGACCGCGCGACCCGCGCCTTGGTCCGGCGGGGGCGGCCATTACGCGATTCCCGAGGTTCTTGAACAGATCCGCGGCGCCAACACCACCATCATATTCATCAATACCCGCGCCCAGGCCGAACTGTTCTTTCAGGCGCTATGGGCCGCGAATGAGGACAACCTGCCCATCGGGCTGCACCATGGCAGCCTGTCGCGCGAGGCTCGCGAAAAGGTCGAGGCCGCGATGGCCGCGGGCAAGCTGCGTGCCGTGGTGGCCACCGGCAGTCTGGATCTGGGGATCGACTGGGGCGCGGTCGATCTGGTGATACAGGTCGGCGCACCCAAAAACGTCAAGCGTCTTGTCCAGCGTATCGGCCGGGCCAATCACCGCTATAACGCGCCATCCCGCGCCCGCATCGTCCCCGCGAACCGGTTCGAGGTCATCGAATGCGTGGCCGCCCTTCAGGCCGTGGCCGAGCGCGATCTGGACGGAGATCCGCGTCCCCCCGGGCCGCTGGACGTCCTGTGCCAGCATATTCTGCTGACGGCCTGTTCGGGCCCTTTCGATGCCGACCGGCTTTTCGCCGAGGTCAGGACCGCCGGTCCCTATGGCAAACTGTCCCGCGCCGCTTTCGACGACTGTCTGGATTTCGCCGCGACCGGCGGCTATGCGCTGCGGGCCTATGATCGCTGGCAAAGGCTGATGCTGCGCGACGGGCATTGGCAGTTGCGCGATCCGCGGGCCGCGCGGAACCTGCGCATGAACATCGGCACCATCGTCGATACCGAGATGACGCGGGTCCGCCTGCGCAGCGGCAATCTTCTGGGCGAGGTCGAAGAGGGTTTCGCCGCCAGCCTCGTGCCCGGCGATACTTTTCTGATAGGCGGCCAGACGGTCCGCATGGATGCGCTGCGCGAACTGTCGCTTGTGGTCACGCCGCAGCCGTCGCGCAACCCGAAAATCGCCGTCTATTCGGGCACCAAGCTCGCGATGTCGACGCAGCTTGCGCATCGGGTCCTGTCGCTGATCGGCGACCCGGCGCGCCATGCCGAGCTGCCGCCCGATACGCGGGAATGGCTTGCGGTTCAGGGCCGGATGAGCAGCCTGCCCCAGCCGGGCGTGCTGTTGTGCGAAACATTCCCGCACGCCGGCCATAGCCATTTCGCCGTATACGGCTTTGCCGGGCGCAATGCGATGCAGACCCTTGGCCTTCTGCTGACCCGCGCGATGGAGCAGGCGGGACTCGGGCCGCTGGGGTTTCTGTCGACCGATTATGCGCTGCTGATCTGGTCGGTGGATCCGGTGACCGACCCCGCACCGCTTCTGGACCGCGAACGGTTGCGTCACGGGCTGGATCAATGGCTTGGCGATAACGCGGTCATGAAGCGCACCTTTCGCAATGTCGCGACGGTCGCCGGCCTGATCCAGCGCAACCTGCCGGGCGCGCGGAAATCGGGGCGGCAGGCGACGTTCTCAAGCGACATCCTGTATGACACGCTGCGCCGCTATGACCCCGATCACCTGCTGATGCGGATCACGGCGACCGAGGCCGGGCGCGGATTGGTCGATTTCGGCCGGATCGAGGAGATGCTGGACCGCTCACCCCTGATCGAACACCGGCGGCTGGACCGCGTGACCCCGCTTGCCGCGCCGCTGCTCTTGGAGGTCGGGCGGGTGCCGATCAAGGGGCAGGGCCGCGAACGGCTGGCCGAAGCCGAGGCCGCGGCGCTGATGGCCGAGGCGGGGCTGGCATGAGCGACGGCTATGCGTTCGATTTCCACGGCTTGCGGCTGGTGGCGCGCAGCTCGGGGGCGCTGTGGTGGCCGGAACGCCGCTGGCTGATCGTGGCCGACCTGCATCTGGGCAAATCCGAGCGCATGGCGCGGCGCGGCGGCGCATTGCTGCCCCCCTATGAAACCATGGTCACGCTGGAACGGCTGACCGAGGAAATCGCCGCCACCACCCCCGCTTGTGTGATCAGCCTTGGCGATGCGTTCGACGATCTGCAGGCCGCCGGTGGTTTGCCCGACGAAAGTTGCGCGGTGATTTCGGGTCTGGCGCGCGGGCGCGACTGGATATGGGTTCAGGGCAATCACGATCCCGGCACGCCCAGCGGTCGTTTACCCGGCCGGGCGGTCGACGCGATCGCCATCGGCGCGGTGACGCTGCGTCATGAACCGGGCCCCGGGCCGGATATTGCCGGCCATTTCCACCCCGTCCTGCGTTTGGCCGGAGACCGGCGGCGGGCCTTTCTGATCGGCGCCAATCATCTGATTTTGCCGGCGTTCGGGGCCTATACCGGCGGCATGGATGCCCGCCTTCCGCCATTGTGGCGGCTGGTTGCCGGTGGTTTGGGCGTCGCCTGCCTGCGCCGCGCGGTGCCCGTTCCCTTGACGCAGGGGTGATCTAAATAAATGCTGCATTGCAGCATTTATGATGGAATTCGTCGTGTAGTGTCCTATCTTGAACAGGATTGCTGCGTTGCAGCGAATAGAAGGAGATTTGTCATGAACGGCAATCTGCCATCTCTGACGGATATTTATGATCGGATGCGCAAGCTGGGTTCGCCCATCGAGGCGAGCAATCTGGTGCGCGATACGTTGGCCGCAAACGGCATAACCACGCCCGGCCTGCCCGGCGTGACCGCTGAGCCCACGGATATGGAGCGGATGCATGCGGAAACGGCCCATGGCAGCCGCGACTATCTGATCTTTCGCCCGGCGAAACCGGCCGACAAGCCGGCGGTCGTGGTGATGTTGCACGGCTGCACCCAGAACGCGGCGGATTTTGCGCTCGGGACCGGCATGAACGCCGCCGCCGACAAGCGGGGCGCCTATGTGATCTACCCCGAGCAGGCGATCGAGGCGAACCCGATGCGCTGCTGGAACTGGTTCGAGCCGGCCAATCAGGTGAAATCGGGCGAATCCGCGCTTTTGGCCGAACTGATCGCGCACGCGCTGAAGGCCGAAGGGCTAAGCAACGCGGATGTCTTTGTCGCCGGCATGTCGGCGGGCGGCGCGATGGCCGCGATCCTTGCGAACAGCTATCCGCGCCGGTTCCGGGCGGCCGGGATTCACTCCGGGCTGCCGGTGGGTGCTGCGGCTTCGGTCGGCGGCGCGATGGCCGCGATGAAATCGGACCATCCGCAGGGCGCGGTGCCGGCGTCGGTGCCGCTGATCATCTTTCACGGCGGCGCCGACCGCGTGGTCCATCCGGCCAATGGCGAAAAGCTCGCCGATCGCATCAAGGGTGGCGCGGTCTATCGCGGCCGCCCGGCCAATGGCCGGCGCTGGAGCGCGCGCAAATCCGATGCGGGCGAGATCTGGCTGGTCGACGGCCTGGGCCACGCCTGGTCCGGTGGCAATGCGCAGGGCAGCCATACCGATCCCGACGGCCCGGATGCCAGCGCCGAGATGCTGCGTTTTTTCTGGGAACACCGGGATCGGGTCTGAACCGCATGAAAAAGCCCGCGGGAAACCATCTCGCGGGCCATTCCTTGTCGATGAACCGCCGATCAGAAGCGGAAGTTCACGCCGACCTTGATGTTGTGATAATCCGGGGTCGCGCGGGTCGCGAGACCGCTGGTGCCGTTCAGCTCGGTCTTGCCGAAGTTGGCGTATTCATACTCACCGGTGATCGACATCCGCTCGTTGATCATCTTTTCAACGCCCAGACCGACGATATAGCCGGTTTTGCTGAACGATTCGTTGATGTTCGCCACGCCGGCGGGACCGGTACCCTCGACCGAATAGTCGAACTTGCCGCGGGCGATACCGCCGATACCATAGACCAGCAGGCCGTTGTCCATGGCGCGGCCGATCTTGCTGCGCAGTGCCAGAACGTTCTTGACCTTCATGCTGCCGTCATAACCGTCGGTGCTGAAGCTGTCCTTGACATTGCCGCCCTCGATGCCGAGTTCGGTGCCGAACACCCATGCATTGCGCTGCCAGCGGTAACCGGCGCGAATACCGCCGTTCAGACCGCTCAGTTTCAGCTTGTCGACGTCATAGGAAGCGCCGCCGGCATTGGGTGACAGGCCGACCCGGTCGTCGCCGCTGAACGCATAACCCAGCGTACCGCCGACATAGCCACCCTGCCACATCGGCAGCGCGGGCGCGACTTCAACGATCGGGGCAACTTCTTCGACGGCGGGGGTGAACCCACCGGCCACCGCACCACTGCCGACAACCGATGCCGCCGCGGCAGCAAACACCATAGCATTCAGGCTAGTTTTGACCATCTCGAAAACTCCTTAAGCGTAACGCCCATGCAGCGGAGCCGAGTTCGGCCTTCCGCCCATTTAGGCCACAATACAATTTCGTCCCTATTGAAACAATAATATTGCCGATAACGTCCGTTTTACCGGGCAACAAACCGGGCGGCGCGGCAGAAAGGTCACATACAACCCGCAGTTGCGGCCGGTTTTTCATTAAATATCAATGTTTTCAACCGACAGGGCATTTTGCTGAATGAACTCGCGCCGGGGTTCCACGACGTCGCCCATCAATTTTGTGAAAATATCATCGGCATCGGTCACGTCTTCGACCCGGACCTGCAGCATCGTCCGCGCCACCGGGTCCAGCGTCGTCTCCCAAAGCTGGTCGGGGTTCATCTCGCCCAGACCCTTGTAGCGTTGCAGGGAAAGCCCCTTCTCACCCTCAAGGAAGATCGCCGAAAGCAGACCCAGCGGGCCATAGATCGGCATCTCGCGGTCCTTGCGGACCAGTCGCGCGGGTTGGGCATACACCTCTTGAAGCTGGGCGGTCATGCCGCCAAGGCGGCGCGACTCGCCGCTTCGCAACATCGCGCCATCCAAGACCCGCACTTCCTCGACGCCGCGAAGCTGACGGGACATGCGGATCCCGTGATCCTGCGTCGGCCTGCCGGACCAGCCGCGTTCGTATTCCTCGGCGATCTGGTCCAGACGGCGCGCCAGCGCGTCGGCCACGCCTTGCGCATCGGCATCGACCGCACCCGGCAAAAGCGCCCCGGCGATGGCGGCCTGTTCGGTGATATGCATCGGATAATGGTTCGGATAGGCCCGCAATGCCCGCTTGGCGGTGCGCGCCTCTTCGACGACGCGGGTCAGATCGGCGCCGCTGATCTCCTCGCCCGAACCAAGCCGAAGAACCGCGCCTTCGACGCCCTGCTGGACCAGATAATCCTCAAGCGCGGCTTCGTCCTTCAGATAAACCTCGGACTTTCCGCGGCTGACCTTGTAAAGCGGCGGCTGCGCGATGAACAAATGCCCCGCCTCGATCAGTTCCGGCATCTGCCGGAAGAAGAAGGTCAGCAGCAGCGTGCGGATATGGGCGCCGTCGACATCGGCATCGGTCATGATGACGATCTTGTGGTAGCGCAGCTTGTCCAGATTGAACTCGTCACGGCCGATCCCGGTCCCCAGCGCGGTGATCAGCGTGCCGATCTGTTCGCTGGACAACATGCGGTCGAAACGCGCCCGTTCGACGTTCAGGATCTTGCCGCGCAGGGGAAGCACGGCCTGATTCTGGCGCGAGCGCCCCTGTTTGGCCGAACCGCCGGCCGAGTCACCCTCGACGATGAACAATTCGCTTAGCGCGGGGTCTTTTTCCTGACAATCGGCAAGCTTGCCGGGCAGGCTGGCCACGTCCATCGCGGTCTTGCGCCGGGTCAGGTCACGGGCCTTGCGGGCGGCCTCGCGGGCCAGCGCCGCCTCGATGATCTTGGCGGTGATCGCCTTGGCTTCCAGCGGGTTTTCCTCGAACCACTCGGCCAGTTTCTCGCCGACAAGGTTCTCGACCGCCGGGCGCACCTCGCTCGAGACCAGCTTGTCCTTGGTCTGGCTGGAAAATTTGGGATCCGGCACTTTCACCGACAGCACGCAGGTCAGCCCTTCGCGCGCGTCATCCCCGGTAAATTCGACCTTTTCGCGCTTGGCGATACCCGAGCTTTGGGCATAGTTGTTGATGGTCCGGGTCAGGGCGGCGCGGAAGCCGGCCAGATGGGTGCCGCCATCGCGCTGCGGGATGTTGTTGGTAAAGGGCAGCACCGATTCATGATAGCTGTCGTTCCACCACATCGCGACCTCGATGCCGATGCCGCCGCGTTCGCCACGGATAAAGATCGGGTTCGGCATGACCGGCTGTTTCGAGCGGTCGAGATAGCGGACGAACTCCATCACCCCGCCCTCATAGAAAAGCTCGCTGCGCAGAGGTTCGGCGGGGCGTTCGTCGATAAGAACGATGCGCACGCCCGAATTCAGGAACGCCAGCTCGCGCAGGCGGTTTTCCAGCGTCTTGAAGCTGTAATCGAGATTTGAAAACGTGCCGGTCCCGCCGTTCCCGCGCTTCGAGGCCAGAAACCGGACCTCGGTTCCTTTCTCGCCGGCCGAATCCTCGTTCACGACACGCAGATGCTCGACCGTGTCGCCGTTTTCGAACCGCGCGAAATATTCCTTGCCGTTGCGCCAGATGCGCAGCTCCAGCCAGTCCGACAGCGCGTTGACGACCGAAACCCCGACCCCGTGCAGACCGCCCGAAACCTTGTAGCTGTTCTGATCGAATTTGCCGCCGGCATGCAGCTGAGTCATGATGACCTCGGCCGCGCTGACCCCCTCGGTCGGATGCATGTCAACCGGAATGCCGCGCCCGTTGTCGCGCACCGAAACGCTGCTGTCGGCGTGGATCGTCACGGTCACTGCGGTGGCGTGACCGGCCAGCGCCTCGTCAATGCCGTTATCCACGACCTCATAGACCATGTGATGAAGGCCGGAGCCGTCATCCGTATCCCCGATATACATGCCCGGCCGCTTGCGAACGGCCTCTAACCCCTTAAGAACCTTGATGGAATCGGCGCCGTATTCTTGCGGCTGCGCGCTGCTGTTTGTCATGCCTGGATGTTCCCGTATGTCGCCGCAACATATAGTGATTTAATTCGGCAAAGTCACGGGAAAGCCACATGATTTCGCGGTATTCCTTTGCCTTGTCACGACAAGCTGTTCAATCTGGCCCGCAAGGTTGAATATTACCCATCTGACCCTTGCTGGAACCGGTTATGCGCGTGCTTAAAGTATTGTTGTTGCTCCTTGCCTCGCTGGCGCTGATCTGGTTCGCCGGCCGAATGATTTTCGCGGTTCCCGGGACCGCCGGTCGCGCGCCCGAAGCGGCGATTCCGTTTGATCCGGCAACGACACTTGGTCCGCGCGCGGTCGAGGCCCAAAGCGAGCATCCCGGCGAAAGCGGCGTGATCCCGATCGCGGATGGGGTCGAGGCGCTGCACAGCCGGATCGCGCTGGCCGACGGCGCCGAGCGTTCCATCGACACCATGTATTACATCTGGCATCAGGACACGTCGGGCCTGTTGTTGCTGGATTCCCTGCGCAATGCCGCGTTGCGCGGCGTCCGGGTGCGGTTGCTTCTTGATGACAACGGCATTTCGGGACTGGACCAGACGCTGGCGGGGCTGGACGCCCTGCCGAATTTCGACGTGCGTATTTTCAACCCCTCGACGGTTCGGCAACCGAAGGGTCTTGGCTATGTGCTGTATCCGCTGCGCATGAACCGCCGCATGCATAACAAGGCGTTCATTGTCGATGGCGCCGTCGCCATCGTCGGCGGCCGCAACATCGGGAACGAATATTTCTCGGTCGGGGACGAGCCGTCCTATCTTGATCTCGACGTGCTCGGCGTCGGCACGGTGGTCAGCGATACCGCCACGATCTTCGACGAATACTGGAATTCGGAACCCGTTCTTGCGCTGGATCAGGTCATCGCGGGGCCGGGCGATCTGACCGAATTCGACGCCAAGGTCGCCGAAGCCAAAGCCTCGGCAGAAGGCGTGGCCTTCATGAAAAGCAGCCAATCCGCCGCCGACCGGATCGCCGCGGGCGAGGCGCCGCAGCTTGAGTGGTCGAAGGTGCAGGTCGTGGCGGACGATCCGGTGAAAGGCACCGGCTTCATCAATCGCGATCAGCTCATGATCTCCAGGCTCGGGCAGATCCTCGGCGGCGTGAAAACCGATCTTGATCTGATCTCGGCCTATTTCGTGCCCGGCAAGACCGGCACGGCCTTTTTCACCCGGCTTGCCGGTTCGGGGGTCAAAATCCGCATCCTGACCAATTCGTGGGAGGCGACGGATGTCGCCATGGTCCATGCGGGCTATGTCAAATACCGGCGCGAGTTGCTGGAGGGCGGGGTTCAGCTTTACGAGTTGAAGCGCAATGGCGACGCACCGACCGGCGAGGCCGAGCTTGGGCCCATCGGCTCGTCGGGGGCGTCGCTGCACGCCAAGACGTTCTCGGTTGACGCGGCGCGGGTTTTCATCGGCTCGTTCAACTTTGACCCGCGTTCGGCCCTGCTGAACTGCGAGATGGGGTTTCTGATCGACAGCCCGACGATCGCGCAGCGCAGCAGCGACGGGCTGACCGATTTTCTGGTGCCGCGCAGCTATGAGCCGGTCTTGCAGGACGGCGATATGGTCTGGCTCGACCCCGTTTCTGGCGCCGCGCCACAGGTCGTCGCCAGCGAACCCGGGCTGAATTTCGGGGATCGTTTGCTGGTCTATGTGCTGAATATTCTGCCGATCGAGTGGCTGCTTTAACCCGACGGCAGGGTCAGCGAACCGTCGCTGTCCAGCGGCCAGAAAGGATTCGTGGCGATTTCCCAGACATGCCCGTCTGGATCGCTGAAATAGCCGGAATACCCGCCCCAGAACACTTTTTCGGGCCGCTTCAGCGGTGTCGCGCCGGCCGCAATCGCGGCATCGAACACGGCGTCGGTCTCGGCATCGTCGGCGCAATTCTGCGCCAGCGTCATTGCGCCGGTACCAAGTTGCGCATCGGCCCGGCCCTGATCGGCGGCCAGATCGGAGATTCCGAACAGCGCCAGCACCGCGCCGTTCATCTGAAAGAAAAGAACCCCCTCCTGCTCGGGCTGGTGCGGGGTCCAGCCCCAGCCTTCGTAAAAGCGGCGGGCGCGCATCATATCCGCGACGCCCAAGGTCACCAGCGTTACCCTTTGGCGGGGAAAAGCCATCATGGCGTCCTTTCGGTTGCTGCCGACACGGCATCCTCGCGTCGGATCTCGACCATGCGCGCCCGGTCGGAAAGGCTGTCGAACAGCTCCGGCCCGGTTCCGGTCAGGAACGCCTGCGCGGACAGGGCGGCGATTTCATCATACAGCATCGCGCGGCGGTCCCCATCCAGATGGGCGGCGACCTCATCCAGCAGCAGAACCGGAATCTCGCTGGCCAGGGCCCGCGCGTTGGCAAGAATCAGCGACAGCAAAAGCGCCTTTTGCTCGCCGGTCGAGGAAAGCGCGGCCGGCATCTCCTGCGGTCCCCAATGGGCGCCCAGATCGGCGCGATGCGGGCCGGTCAGACTGCGGCCGGCGCCCATGTCCCGGGACCGGAACCGCGCCAGACGCTCGGCGATGCTGTCGGGCGCGGGGTCGTCGGCAAAACCTTCGCCCGGCAAAAGGGTCAGGGTGGCGGCGGGAAACTGGGTCATGCCGTCGGCCTGCGCCCTGGCGATCAGATCGATGGCGTCCAGCCGGTGGCGGGTTATTGCCGCGCCGGCATCGGCCATCTGCGATTCCAGCGCGCGGTACCATGCCGGATCCTGAACCTGATCGCGCAGCAGGCGATTGCGTTCCCGCATGGCGCGGTCATAGGCGAGACTGTCCTCGGCGTGGCCGGGGATGAACGACAGCGTCAGCCGGTCCAGAAACCGCCTCCGGCCTTCGGGTGCCTCGGTCCAAAGCCGGTCCATCGCCGGCACCAGCCAGATCACCCGCAGGACATCCCCCAGCGCGACCTGAGTGCTGGGCTTTTCGTCCAGCGTCACCTCGCGCACGCCGCCATCGGCCGCGCCGGTCGCGATGTCATGGTCATCGACGCGGGCCCGGATGCGCCAGCCCGCACCGACACCCTGCCGGGCCTGATCGGCGGCGCTGGCGCCACGCAGCCCGCGCCCCGGCGCCAGCATCGACAGTGATTCCAGAATATTGGTCTTGCCCGACCCGTTAGCGCCGTAAATCGCCATGGGCCGGGAATCCAGCTCCAGCCGCAGGCTTTCCCATGACCGGAACTGAGACAGGCGCAGATGGGTAAGCGTCAAACCCGCATCGGCATGACGACATAGACCGCCGAAGTATCGCCGCCCTCGCGCATGAGCGTCGGATCGCCCGAGCCGTTGAACAGAAAGACCGCGTTCTCACGATCGACCTGACTGGCGATTTCCTGCAAATACTTGGCGTTGAACCCGATCTCCAGCGGCTCGTCGGAATAGGCGACCGCCAGTTCCTCTTCGGCGGCGCCGGCGTCGGGGGCGTTCACCGAAAGGATCAGCCGGTCTTCGTCCAATGACAACTTGACGGCGCGAGAGCGTTCGCTGCTGACCGTCGCCACCCGGTCGACCGCACGGGCGAAATCGGCGGCGTCAACCTCCAGCCGGCGGCTGTTGGCGGTGGGGATCACCCGGGTGTAATCGGGGAAAGTGCCGTCGATGACCTTGGATGTCAGGGTGATCGTGGGGGTCGCGAACCGGATCTTGGTTTCGCTGACCGACACGGCGATGGCGGCATCATCCTCGTCCAAAAGCTTGCGCAGTTCGGCCACGGTCTTTCGCGGAACGATCACGCCGGGCATGTCGGCGGCACCTTCCGGCAGGGCGGCGTCGATGCGCGCCAGCCGGTGCCCATCGGTCGCCACGCAGCGCAGCACCGCCCCATCCTCGCCGGTCGCGACATGCATATAGACGCCGTTCAGGTAATAGCGGGTTTCCTCGTTCGAAATGGCAAATTTCGCCTTGTCGAACAGGCGGCGCAGAACCGCAGCGTTGGCCGAGAAATTGGCGGTATATTCGCTGCTGGCCATGACCGGAAAATCTTCGCGCGGCAGCGTCGCCAGCGAAAAGCTGGACTTGCCCGCCTGCACGCCGAGACGTCCGTTGGCCCCGTCAAGCGTCAGGTTGACCAGCGCGCCATCGGGCAGTTTGCGGACGATTTCATGCAGCATCTGGGCGTTCACGGTGGTCGCGCCGGGCCGCTCGACATGCGCGGCGGCCTTGTCGACGATCTCGGTGTCCAGATCGGTGGCGCGGAAACTGACGGAATCCGGTACCGCCTCGATCAGGACGTTCGCCAGAATCGGAATGGTATTGCGCCGTTCCACCACCGACTGCGCCTGCGCCACGGCCTTGACCAGCGCGGCCCGCTCGATCGAGAACTTCATGCTATCCCCCACATCCCATCTATGGCATTGAATCTATCAGCTTGAAATCAATGCCCGCAACCACTGAGCTATGCAAGCACTCAGGCTTGCAACAGGCGTGACAGCAGGTCCAGATCCTCGGAGAGTTGCCGGTCGTTGTCACGCAATTCCTCGACCTTGCGCACGCCGTGCATGATGGTGGTGTGGTCCCGCCCGCCGAACCGCCGGCCGATTTCCGGCAGCGAGCGGCTGGTCAGTTGCTTGGCAAGATACATCGCCACCTGCCGCGGACGCGCCACCGCCCGCACCCGCTTGGGCCCGATCAGATCAGCGAAACGGACGTTGTAATGTTCGGCCACCCGACGCTGAATATCCTCGATCGAGACGCGGCGGTCGCTGGCGCGCAGGATGTCGGCAAGGCATTCCTGGGTCAGATCCAGCGTGATCTCGCGGCCCACGAGGCTTGCAAAGGCGTAAAGCCGGGTCAGCGCGCCTTCCAGCACCCGCACGTTCGAGGTGATGCGATGGGCAAGAAACTCCAGCACGCCGGGCGCGATCTGCAGGCCGGGATACTGGGTCAGATAGTGATCGACCTTGGATTGCAGGATCCCCAGACGCAATTCGTAATCGGCCGGATGCAGATCGACGATCAGCCCTGATTGCAACCGGCTTTTGATCCGATCCTCAAGGTCCTTGATCTCGCCCGGCGCGCGGTCGGCCGAAATCACGATCTGCTTGCCCTGGTCGATCAGGAAATTGAACGTATGGAAGAATTCTTCCTGCGTGCTGTCCTTGCCGGCGATGAACTGGACGTCATCGACCATCAGCACATCGACGTTGCGGAAGATTTCCTTGAACCCCATGGTCTGGCGTTCACGCAGCGCCTGAATGAAACGGTACATGAACTGTTCGGCCGAGAGGTACAGGACCTTCTGATCCGGGCGGCGGGTCATGATCTCACGCGCGATGGCGTGCATCAGATGGGTCTTGCCCAGACCCACGCCGCCGTAAAGGAACAGCGGGTTGAAGGTAACGGGACCGCCATCGGCCACGCGACGCGCGGCGGCATGGGCAAGCTCATTCGGCTTGCCGACGACGAAATTCTCAAAGGTAAAGCGGCTGTCGAGCGGCGCCGTGGGCAGGTCGGAATCCGGGGCAGCCGGCTTGCGCACCCGCGGCACGCTTTGGCGGGGGGCGGCCTTGCCCGGCGCGGCCGAGGCGGCGACGACCTTGATGTTCAGCCGCGTCACCGTCCCGTCGGCGTCCTTGAGACCCCGGAGGATGTTTTCAGCGTAATGCCGCTTGACCCAGTCGCACATGAAGCGCGTCGGGCAGGTAATCTCGGCCTGTCCGTCCTCGATCTTCGCCAGCCGCAAGGGCTCGATCCACGTGGTAAAATTGCTGGCACCGATCCGCTTGCGCAGTTCTTCTTGTGCCCGCCCCCAGATGTCTTCCATCTTAAAGCCGCCCAGTCGTTCTATGTCCCCAACCCCCGCCGGCAACGTCCGACGGGACAACGATTCCCCCGACCCGGCCAACGGGTGGCGGCCATGCGAAACGGCAACATTATCCCGAGCCCGAACGGCGCTAAGCCGACGGGCCGCTTCCTGCGACCGGTTCAGTGGCCGGACAAAGCCCCCCTGATCACCGGTGGCAGCCGGTAAGATCGGGTAAGCCGGACGGCGCGGCAAACAGCTTGCCTGTTCTTCCATCCCTGCCCCGGCGCGGTCCGATCTGGCAGAATCGAAACGGCTGTCGGGCTGTCATGTCCCATGGCGAGTGAATCGCTAAAGACACGCTAGCAACTTCGCGATCAGAGTCGCAAGGGAACTTAATGCTTGACAGCGGATTCTATCAAACGAATCTCACGAAACTGTCACAGTGAGATAAATCGTTTAAATTCAATGGTCTGGCTGTGGCAGAATAGAAACGGCGCACCCCAGACGGGATGCGCCGCGCAATCAGTCAACTGCGACGATATCAGGCTGCCGACAGCGCCTTGATGCGGGCCGAAAGGCGCGACATCTTCCGCGCGACGGTATTTTTGTGCAGCACACCTTTGGTGATACCGCGCGCCATTTCCGGCTGCGCGACCTTCAGCGCCGCGGCGGCGGCCGAAGCGTCACCCGTACCCAGAGCTTCCTCGACCTTGCGGATGAAGGTGCGGATGCGCGAGCGGCGCGCCTTGTTCACGGCAGTGCGGCGCTCGGTCTGGCGTGCGCGCTTTTTAGATTGGGGCGTATTGGCCATTGTTGCTGTTCCGATCAGATTCGGTAAATTCTTGAAGCCGCGCTTCTAGTCCGGGAACAGACCCAAGTCAACATGGCGACTGGTGATTCTTTCAGCCCGGATTCATCGCAGGCGCGCCATCTGCGACCATTCTGTCACATGACCCACACGCTAGCGTCGTCCGGGCCTATTTATCGCGGAATTGCGGCTCGCGCTTTTCCAGAAAGGCGGCCATGCCCTCTTTCTGGTCCTCGGTGGCGAACAGCGCGTTGAATACCCGGCGCTCGAACAGGATCCCCTCGCGCAGAGTGGTTTCATAGGCGCGGTTTACGGCCTCTTTCACCACCATGACGGCGATCTGCGACTTGGCGGCGATTTTCCGCGCCGCACCGATCGCCTCGTCCATCAAAGCCGCGGCCGGCACCACGCGACTGACAAGACCGGCGCTTTCGGCCTCGGCGGCGTCCATGAAACGGCCGGTCAGGTGCATGTCCATCGACTTCGCCTTGCCGATCGAGCGGGTCATGCGTTGCGTCCCGCCGATCCCGGCCACCACGCCAAGGTTGATCTCGGGCTGGCCGAATTTCGCGTTATCCGCGCAGATGATGAAGTCGCAGGCCATCGCCAACTCGCAGCCCCCGCCCAGCGCATAACCGGACACCGCCGCGATGATCGGCTTGCGCACCCGGGTGATCGCATCGAATTGGGTGCCGAACATTTCCTCGGTGAACATGTCGACGAAATTCTTTTCCGACATTTCCTTGATGTCGGCCCCGGCGGCAAAGGCCTTCTCGCTGCCGGTCAGAACGATGCAGCGCACTTTTTCGTTCTTGTCCGCCGCGCCCAGCGCATCGGCCAGCTCACCCAGAAGTTCAGAGTTCAGGGCGTTCAGCGCCTCGGGCCGGTTCAGCCGGATTACGGCGACATAGTCCTCAATTTCGACGATCAGCGTCTTGTAAGCCATCTGCCCAGCGTCCTTCTGGTCGGTTTCCGTGCCGCGATCTAGCAGCAAGGCGCCGATATTGCCAGCTATCGCAGCATCTCGCGACGCCTAGCGTTGGCAGACCGGGCAATAATAACTGCTGCGCCCGGACTGGACGATCCGGCGAATCACGCCGGCACAGCCGGGCGTGGGACAAGCGGCGCCTTCGCGATCGTAAACCCGGAACGCATGCTGGAAATAGCCCAGCTCGCCCGTGGTCTGCCGGTGGTCGCGCAGGCTCGAGCCGCCGGCGGCGATCGCCTCGGTCAGGACGTCGCGGATATGGCCGACCAATGCCGCCAGCCGCGAGGCGCCAATTCTGCCGGCCGCGCGCCGGGGGTCAATACCGGCACGGTGCAGCGCCTCACTGACATAGATATTGCCCAGCCCCGCCACGATCCGCTGATCAAGCAGCATCGCCTTGATCGGCGCCCGCCGTTCCTTCAGCGCCGCCGCCAGCGCCTCGGCATGGAAATCCGCGCCCAGCGGCTCGGGCCCAAGGTGGCGCAGCAGCGGATGCGCGGGCTCCGCCCCTTCGGCGATCAGATCGACCATGCCGAATCGCCGGGCATCGTTGAACGTGATCGTCGCACCATCCTGCATCTGCCATTGCACATGGTCATGGCGGGGCAGAATGGCCGGGTCGCGGTGGTAATCCGCCGTCGGCCGCGCCTCGATCAGCAGCCGGCCGGACATGCCGAGGTGCAGCAGCATCGATGCGCCGCGATCCAGATCGGCAAGGATGTACTTCGACCTGCGGCGCAGCGCGGTGACCCGCGCGCCGGTCAGGACCTGCACCAGATCAGGCGGCAAGGGCCAGCGCAGATCGGGCCTGCGCACCTGAACGGATGCGATCACCCGCCCCTCCATGACCGGGGCAAGACCGCTGCGGACGGTTTCGACTTCGGGCAGTTCTGGCAATCCGTTCTCTTTCGTCGCATTGTGCCGCGTCACGTGACATGACAGATGGCGGGTAGAGCCGCGCAGGACAAGACAAATGACCGACAAGACTGGAAAATCGACCCATTTCGGCTTTCGCTCGGTGTCCGAGGACGAAAAGGCGGGGTTGGTGCATGACGTCTTTTCCTCGGTCGCCGCCCGCTATGACGTGATGAACGACCTGATGTCGGTCGGTGTTCACCGGATCTGGAAATCCGCCATGATGGACTGGCTGGCGCCGCGCAATGGCCAGCGGTTGCTGGATGTGGCGGGGGGAACCGGCGACATATCCTTTCGCTTTCTGGCGCGCGCCCCGCGCGCCACGGCGACGGTCTGCGACATGACCCTTCCGATGCTGGTCGAAGGGCGCAAGCGGGCCGAGGCGGCCGCGCTGGCAGACCGGCTTGAATGGGTCACGGGCGATGCGATGGCGCTGCCTTTCGCCAATGACAGTTTTGACGTCTACACGATCTCGTTCGGCATCAGGAACGTCACCCGGATCGCCGACGCGCTGTCCGAGGCGTTTCGCGTGCTGCGCCCCGGGGGCAGGCTGATGGTGCTGGAGTTCAGCCAGTTGCCGGTTCCGGCGATGCAATGGGCTTATGACCGCTATTCCTTCAACGTCATTCCCGCCCTGGGCCAGGCCGTCGCGGGGGATCGCGACAGCTATCAGTATCTGGTCGAATCGATCCGGCGTTTCCCCGATCAGGAAACCTTTGCCGCAATGATCCGCGATGCCGGATTCGCGCGGGTCGCCTGGCGCAACCTTTCGATGGGGATCGCCGCGCTTCATTCTGGCTGGAAAATCTGAGCGATGCGCGGTCCCCATAACCTTTGGCGGTTGATTCGCACCGGCGCGACATTCGAGCGGACGGGCGCCATGCGTGTGGCGCTGGATGCGGTCGATGCGCCGCGCGGATTGCGGATCGCGGCGCGGGTCATCGGCTGGCCATTCGCGTGGCTTGGCTATACCGGCGATCCCGACCTGCCCCCGGTCACCCGCGCGCTGACCGCGCTTGGCCCCGCCTACATCAAATTCGGGCAGATTCTTTCGACGCGGCCGGACGTGGTCGGAACCGAGCTTGCCGGCCAGTTGACCGTGCTTCAGGACCGGCTGCCACCCTTTCCGACCCCCGTCGCCCGCGCCGTGATCCAGTCCGAGCTTCGAGCCCCGGTCGACGCGCTTTTCACCGAATTCAGCGAACCCGTCGCCGCGGCCTCGATCGCGCAGGTCCATCGGGCACGCCGCGCCGACACCGGGCAGGAAGTCGCGGTAAAGATCCTGCGCCCGGGCATTGAAGCCGCATTCCGCCGCGACATCGACGCCTTCTATTTCGGCGCCAGCCTGATCGAGACCCTGTCGCCCGCCAGTCGGCGCTTGCGGCCGCGTGATGTGGTCAATCATTTCGCCTCGGTCGTGGCGGGAGAGCTTGATTTGCGGCTCGAGGCTGCCTCGGGCTCGGAGTTCGCCGAGAATACGCGCAATGATCCCGGGCTCATCGTGCCGAAACCGCATTGGTCGCTGTCGGCGCGTCGTGTCCTCGCCTCGGACTGGGCGGGCGGGATTCCGTTGGGCGATGTCGCCGCAATCGAGGCCGCCGGCCATGATGTTCAGGCCCTGGCCACGAATGTCTTGCAGATGTTCCTGTCCCATGCGCTGCGGGACGGGCTGTTTCACGCCGACATGCATCAGGGCAATCTGAAGGTCGCCCCCACGGGCGAGATCGTCCTTTATGATTTCGGCATCATGGGCGAGATCGACGAATACACCCGCCGCGTCTATGCCGAGATCCTGTTCGGCTTCATTCAGCGCGACTACGACCGCGTCGCCCGCGTTCATTTCGAGGCGGGTTATGTGCCGCGCGACCGCAATATCACCGATTTCGCGCGGGCGTTGCGCGCGGTGGGTGAGCCGATTTTCGGCGCCGACGCCAGCCGCATCTCGATGGCCAATCTGCTGTCCTATCTGTTCGAGGTGACCGAACGTTTCGGAATGCAGACCCGGACCGAGCTGATTCTGCTGCAACGGACCATGGTGGTGGTCGAGGGCGTGGCGCGTTCGCTTTATCCGCAGATCAACATGTGGCAGGCCGCCAAGCCCGTGGTCGAGGAATATGTCCAGGCCAGTCTTGGTCCCCGCGCCATGGCCCGCGATCTGGGCCGGATCGCGCAAACCATCTCGCGCAACGGGCCGTTGTTGCCGGAACTGATCGAGCGGTCGATCTGGCGGATGCGGGATGAGGACACCCAGCCGAAAGCGCAGAACCCGTTTTCGTGGCGATCCGCGCTGCTGGGGGCCGGTCTGGTCGCCGCGGGGGCGGTGCTGGCGCGTTTGCTGTTTCTGTGATGCGGGGCGGCTTTTGTGACGCAAGGCGGCGCTGACACCGCGGCGCCGCACCCCCGGGACCCGCTGGTTGGTTCGAGCCCCAAGCTCCTGTCGGGGCACGTCGTCCTTCGATGGCGAGAGGCCGGATGCACCTTCGCCAAGGAGAAAAGGCAAGCTGAAGGGCGAACTTGCCGAATCCGGGGGCTTTGGCCCGAAGCGCCGTTGCCCGCGAATATCCGTTTCGGATCGGGAGTGTTTCCGGCCGATCGTCCCATTCGACCCGACGCGATTTGAAAAACCCGGCGCGCTTTGGATGCTCACAGCGGGTCGCGCAGCCCCGTGACCGCTGTCGCGGGCGCCGTGCTGCCGCCGGCAAAGGTGACCCGCACCTGGCCATCGACAACCTCGGCCTCATTGATAAGGCCGTAT
Organism: Paracoccus pacificus; assembly: GCF_042680785.1. Lineage (NCBI taxonomy): Bacteria > Pseudomonadati > Pseudomonadota > Alphaproteobacteria > Rhodobacterales > Paracoccaceae > Paracoccus > Paracoccus pacificus. The sequence continues at coordinate 23,409 of NZ_JBHUEN010000021.1, read as the reverse complement.
ACCGGCACGTCCGAGGTCGAAAGCAGGCTGCCCTTCGAATAGCTTTCGATCCGGAAGGCATATTGCCCATCGAGCAGTTTTTTGCCCGATTGATCCCGACCGAACCATTCGACCTTGCCACTGCCGGTTCCGATTTCTTCACGGCTCACGGCTTTACCGCTGGCGTTCACCGCCACCAGAATGACCGAATCGGCACCCGACGCGGGCTGGATATCCAAGGTGAGCGGACGGTCCGTGAAGGTCATGGGGACGGCGGCCTTGCCTTCCTTTCCGATCCAGCCGGTCAGATGCGGCAGCGTCGTTCCCATCTGCCCGGCCAAGCCCTGCAACAGTTCATTGGTGCGGACCTGCTGCTCGACCCCCGAGAAGGTCGCCAGTTGCACCGCGAAATCGGAACCCTCCATGGGGTTCAGGGGGTCCTGATTCTTGAATTGCGTGGTCAGCATCTTCAGAAAAGTCTCAAAATCGCCGCCGGCAAACCCGGCTGCGGCTTTACTGTCCTTCGCTGAGGCCGCTGCATTCGTCTGACCCGGACCGGCATTGATGCCGCTTGCTGGCGTAACGCCCATATCAATCGCCCTTCATATCCTGATATCTATGCCGGCACCCGGCGTGATCGGCCGGCCCTGCCGTGGTGCAACCGGTGCAGGCGCCGCCGCGATCGGCGGTTCGGTGGAACCGGTATTCTGCGCGGTTTCGGCGCCTGGGCCGCGTCCCTGACCGTTATTCGAATGATGAAAGCTGAGTCCGGCGCCGGAAAGCCCCTGATCGCGCAGATCCCGAAGGAGATCGTCCGCATGCCTGCGGATCATGTCCAGAGTTTCGGGGCGATCAACGGTGACCGCCAGATGTGGACCACGCTCGGTCTGGGAGATGACGAAACGCACGCTGCCCAGCTCTTCGGGCGCGAGGATAAGCTCGACGCTGCCGTCCTTCATTTCGCGCATCGCGTGGGCGATCTGATCACGGACCGCTGCGCCGGGCGGCGCATGAACGACGGTGATTGCGGCGTGCGAACGTTGGCTGGCCGTCATTTTCAACGCCGGATCGGTCAAATCCGCCCGGTCCGCCGAAAACGCAGCGGCCTCGACATCCTGCGGCGAGATGGGCGGCCTATCGGGATCGGCAGGCTCGCGCGAGGACGCGGGCTCGGCGCCAGGCACCTCGGCCTCGGAGGTCATCGCCGCCCCCGTCGCCGCCGCTTCGGTTCGCGAAACAGCGATCATGTCCGCCGGCCCTGGCGTTGCCGGTGGCCGAGCGAAGTTCGTCCTTTCGAAATCGCCGCGGTGCGGCTGCGAGACTGCGATGCGCGCGCGCGATTCGTCCGGTCGGAGATTCTGCTTGCCCGGCCCCATCGGCGGCGTGACGCTCTCAAACCGGGCTCCCCGTTCCACCCGCGATTCGACCTCAGCTGCGGGTTCGACGAGCCTTTCGGCCTCGGGGGGACCGGCCGCATGATTGCTGGGGTGGCTCACAACGTCCAACACGGCCGCGACGGGAAAAGCATTCTGTCGATCCAGAACCGACGAGCTATTCGCTTGGCGGACGGCAGGCTGAAGCATTCTGTCCAACGGTTCCCGTACAGCGCTCGCGCGATCGGACGCCGCAACGTCCGGTGTAGAACGGTTTTCAATGGCTTCGACGGGACGCTCCACGATGTTGATCGCAACGTCTCGGCCCGCTGTTGATCCGATGTGGCCGACAACCTCACGCGTCGCGCCGTCCGCAAGCTGCGGATGCGTGGGCTGAGGTTCGGCGGATGCCGGTTTGGGTACCGCTGCAACCGGAATCACATTGCTGAAATCCCCAACGCGAGCTGGTGCTCCATGATCCTCCCCGCCTTCAGCCATCATCGAAAGCGCCGGCGGCACGGTCATCGGAAACCGCAGCGAATCGCCACCGGACGCATCATCGCCGATCGACGGTTGCGGCAGCCGCGGCACCCCCGTGGCCCTATCCGCCCCGAGATCCCTGGCCATTTGAACGTCAGCGCCAACCGCTACAGCGCGGGGCAACTGGTCGACCGCAATATCGGGCTGTGGCAAGGGGCCTGCGGGTCCATCGGAATTTCCAACTTCCGCCTTCGGCTCATCGTCATCCACGCGTTGATAAGTGTTTTCATCATCCCCCACGCGGTCGACAGAATCACCTTCCGCGCCAAGCACCGACGGCGCGGCGCCCGTTGATATCGTTGTGCCGGTCGCATCCGCATCTATATCCGCGAAAAGCAGGGCGAATTCCGCGCCGTGAGGTTGCGCTGCGACAGACCCGGCCCCGCGCATGGGTGAGATCGAAAGGATATCGAGCGGAACGAAACGCATCATCATAGCGATCCAGGTTGAAAATTCGGCGTGCTTTCCCTTCGCTACCATGCGCCGGTTACCAAATATTTACCGCCGCATGCTAATTCCGTCTCATCAAACATATCATGCGGTGAAAATCAAAATGCTGGTGAATAATTCGTTAATAGCCCAATCCAAAACATCCGCGCCCCAAAAAGTTTCGGACAAGCTGGAACAAGCGTTTCTGGAACAAATGTTGTCCTATATCACCCCGGCAGATTCGGGTGAATTCGGCGGTGGTGTCGGTGAGGATCAGTTCAAATCATTCCTGTTGCAGCAACGCGCCGCGGATCTTTCGCGTTCGATCGACCTTCGGCTGATCAAGAACGACGGCGACCCGAAATGAGCACCGAATCGATTCTGGCCAATGCCCGCAAAAACCTGATCTCCGGTGATGCCGAAGCCGCGCTGGCGTCGCTGACGCAGCTATCGGAACACCTTGAAAAGACAAAATTTGAACCATCGCAATTGCCCGCGCTGCGGTCAGAGCTCGGGCGCCTGCACGGCTTGGCCGAAGCAGCGATCGAAGGCCACGCGCGCGCGAAAGAGACTGTTACCGAGATTCTCGCCCTCGCCGGCATCCTCAAAACCTACGACGAGACAGGGCGCGAAACGATTCACGCCACCTCACCCCGCGTAACCGGTAAAATTAATCACAACTTTTAAAAACAAGCCGATTGCCGGACAGCCGGTTATTTACTACGGCTTAATCACTCCCAGGGTAATTCGGTTCGGCGTGAAATACGCGGGCTCAACCCCGGACGGTCAGAACGGCCTTGCACACCATGACATGGTAAATCTCACGGCGCAAAGCGCTTAACACGTATTAGGAGGACAAAATGTCCAGTATTCTGACCAACAACGGTGCGATGTTCGCCCTTCAGACCCTGAAAGGAATCAACACCAACCTGGCCAAGACCCAAGACGAAATTTCGACCGGCAAATCGGTCGCCACGGCGAAGGACAACGCCGCAATCTGGGCGATCTCCAAGGTGATGGAGGCCGATGTCAGCGGCTTTCAGGCGATCTCCAGCAGCCTCAGCCTGGGTGGTTCAGCGGTCGGCCTTGCGCGTACCGGTGCCGAACAGGTCACCAAATTGCTGACCCAGATGCGCGACACCATCATCAACGCCAAAAGCGCCACCAACGACCCGGCCAAGCTGCAAAACGACGTCACCGCCTTGCGCGACCAGATCGCGACGGTTGTGAAAGGCGCCCAGATCAACGGGCTGAACCTGCTGGACGGCTCGGCCGGTACATCGGTCAACTTTCTTTCGTCCATCGACCGCAGCAACGGCACGGTTACCGCCTCGAACATTTCGGTTGCGACGCAAAACCTCTCGATCGGCACCTACACCGCCAAGGCGGCGCTCGCCGGCTCGGAAGGGCAAACGGCGACCGGGGATGCGGCATCGTTCTTTCTTGACGCAAATGACACGACCGCGAAGGGCCTTGTCATCGACTCGTCGGTGACCTTCGCCGTGGGCGACAGCATCTCGGTGTCGATTGGCGGCAAGAACGCGAGCTATACCGTGACGGCGTCCGATGCTGCCGCGACCACCCCGGCGGACCTTGTTGCGATCGGCCTGAAAAATGCCATCGACAAACTGGGAATCTCGGGGCTGTCCGTCGACTACGATAGTGCATCGCCGGGGGCGCTGGCGTTGACGAATCTGGGTGGCGACGATCTGACGGTCGCGGCGCAGTTCAAGAATGCCGGCTCTGGCGGTCTTGGCCTGCTTGCCAATATCGACGTCTCGACGGCGGCCGGTGCGCAGTCCGCGCTTACCAATATCGAAAGCATGATGCAGACCGCCATCGACGCGGCGGCCTCGTTTGGCTCGGTTGGAAGGCGGATCGAAATCCAGTCCGACTTCCTGTCGAAACAGACCGACTCGCTGAAAAGCGGTATCGGCTCGATGGTCGACGCCAATATGGAAGAGGCGTCCGCCCGCCTGCAGGCGCTGCAGACCCAGCAACAACTGGGGATCCAGTCCTTGTCGATCGCCAACCAGGCCCCGCAAAGCATCCTTTCGCTGTTCCGCGGTTGAAAATGACCGGGGCGCGCGCGCGCAACCACGCGCGCCCCGACCTTAAGTGAAGCCAAGATTTATGCAGGGAAACAGAACGTTGAACGCAGCTGTCCATCACGAACCGAATAGCCGCTTTGGGGTTACCGAAGTGCGCACCGACCGGGATAACGAATACGAAGCCTTCGCGCGGGCAACGCGTCAGTTGCAACGTGCCCAAGCTGAGAACGACCCTCAGCAACAGGTTCGCGCGGTCCACACCAATTCCCATCTTTGGACGATTCTGGCCAACGACTTGTCGAATCCCGGCAATATGCTGCCCGATCAGGTCAAGGCGGGGCTCTTGTCGCTCGCCCTGTTCTCGGTTCGCCATGGGCTGAAGGTCATGAATCAGGGCGCCGAAATTTCTTCGCTGATCGACGTCAACCTGACCATCATGCGCGGACTTCGCGGCGAAGGGGGGCGGTCATGACAAGCCTTGTTCTGAAACTGGCGCCGAACGAACGGGTGCTGATCAACGGTGCGGTCATTGAAAACGGCGATAAGCGCGCCAGGATCTCGATCCGTACCGCAAACGCCAATATCCTGCGGCTCAAGGACGCGATCCACCCGGATCAGGCGCAAACGCCGGTCTCGCGGGTTTGCTATATCGCGCAGCTGGTTCTGTCGGGCGACGCGGATCCGGCTCAAGGTCGATCCCAGCTTTTAAGCGGCATCGAACAACTGACCCATGCGCTTGATGACCCGGACAGCCGGAAGATACTGTCCGCCGCAACGGAAGCGGCCCTTTCCGGCAATATTTATCAGGCGATGCGGCAGCTGCGTCTGCTTTTGCCACGCGAGGCGCGGCTGCTCGCATTGGGCCAGCCATGAGTTTTCAGGTCTCGGTCGGCGCAACTGGTTACGCCGGCTGGAAAATTCTTCAACGCACGCGCGACGCCCAGATTTCCGCAATGTCGCGCGAGCCGGCAATCGTCAGGTCGCGGGCCTATGTGGCCGAAAAACTGCCCTCGATCGCCTCGGCCGAACAGTTGGTCGGCGATTATCGGCTGCTGCAGGTCACCCTTGGGGCTTATGGCCTCGAGGTTGATCAGAAGAACAAATTCTTCGTGCAGAAGGTGTTGGCGGAGGGTGTTACGGGTGAGGGCGCCTTTTCCGCCCGTTTGTCCGACAAACGCTACGCGGCCATGGCGCGAGAATTCGCCTTCGATACCGACACGCCAAACACCACCGATGCCGCATTCGCCGACAAGCTGTTCAGCCAGTATCTGGACCGCGAATTCGAAAGGCGCGTCGGCGAAACAGACCAGAACCTGCGTCTGGCACTGAACGCCCAGCGAGAGGTGGCCAACCTCGCCGCCCGACCTTCCAGCGACAATACCAAATGGTACGAAATCCTTGGCAACACGCCGCTGCGCAAGGTGTTTGAGGGCGCATTCGGATTTGGCTCGAACTATGCCAGGCTGCCGATCGACCGGCAGTTGGCCGAATTCAAGAACAAAGCCCAAAGCATGTTTGGTTCGTCCGAAGTGGCCAGTTTTTCGAAACCCGAAAACCTCGACAAACTCATCAAGACCTATCTGGTCCGGTCGCAGCTTACCGGTGGCGTTACCCAGTCGCCCTATTCGGCCGCACTATCGATTCTGAAGGGGTGACCGGGCGCCAGTCTTGCCCGGTCCGAACACCACAGCACTGGCCGCCGCCGGGCTGGCGATACGTCTGAAATGGGATCGGACATGCGACCGCTGAGATAGGACCCGACATGGGACCGGTGACATGGCACCTGTGACATGGAATCGTAACGAATGGCCGCATCCTCGGCGCTCGGTCCAGATGCCGACCGTTCCAACCTTTTGACGCAAAGGCACACTGGGTCGCATCGCCGCCGGACAATTGCCGGCGCCTCGCGGGTCTTCTCCCAAATCTCGCTGCCGCTCGGTCCGATTGTCCTGTTCTCCCCGCGGGCCGCCGCTATGTCCTTGCGTCCGGGTTTGGCATGGCTATAACCCCCAACGATTTGCCACAGAGAATTGCGGGGCTGGACCATGCCGAAAAGAAACGACTTGAAGTCGATCCTGATCATCGGCGCCGGCCCCATCGTGATCGGCCAGGCCTGCGAGTTCGACTATTCGGGCGCCCAGGCCTGCAAGGCGCTGCGCGAGGAAGGTTACCGGGTCATCCTGGTCAACTCGAACCCCGCGACGATCATGACCGACCCCGAAATGGCCGACGCGACCTATATCGAACCGATCACCCCGGAAATCGTCGAGAAAATCATCGCCAAGGAACGCCCGGACGCGATCCTGCCGACGATGGGCGGCCAAACCGGCCTGAACACCGCGCTGGCGCTGGACGATGCCGGGGTCCTCGCCAAATATGATGTCGAGCTGATCGGGGCCCAGCGCGCCGCCATTGAAATGGCCGAAGACCGCAAACTGTTCCGCGAAGCGATGGACCGGATCGGACTTGAAAACCCGCGCGCCACGATCATAGCCGCCCCGAAACTGGCCAATGGCCGCTATGACATCAACGCCGGCGTCGCGGCGGCGGTCGACGCGCTGGAAGAGATCGGCCTGCCCGCCATCATCCGCCCCGCCTTCACGCTGGGGGGCACCGGTGGCGGCGTTGCCTATAACCGCGAGGATTATGAGGCGATCTGCCGTTCGGGTCTGGACGCATCGCCGGTCGCCCAGATTCTGGTCGATGAATCGCTGCTCGGCTGGAAAGAATATGAAATGGAGGTCGTGCGCGACCGCGCCGACAACGCCATCATCGTCTGTTCGATCGAGAACGTCGACCCGATGGGCGTGCATACCGGCGATTCGATCACCGTCGCCCCCGCCCTGACCCTGACCGACCGCGAGTATCAGCGGATGCGGAACGGCTCGATCGCGGTTCTGCGCGAAATCGGCGTCGAAACCGGCGGCTCGAACGTGCAATGGGCGATCAATCCGGCCGACGGCCGCATGGTGGTGATCGAGATGAACCCGCGGGTCAGCCGTTCCTCGGCGCTGGCCTCGAAAGCCACCGGTTTCCCGATCGCCAAGATCGCCGCGAAACTTGCCGTCGGCTACACGCTGGACGAGCTGGACAACGACATCACCCGCGTGACCCCGGCCAGTTTCGAGCCCTCGATCGACTATGTCGTGACCAAAATTCCGCGCTTCGCCTTCGAGAAATTTCCCGGCAGCAAGCCCGAACTGACCACGGCGATGAAATCGGTAGGTGAGGTCATGGCCATCGGCCGCAGCTTCCATGAAAGCCTGCAAAAGGCTCTGACCAGCATGGAAAACGGGCTGACCGGCCTGGATGAGATCACCATCGAAGGCGCGGGCGATCAGGATCGCGCCGCCTATATCGCCGCGCTGTCAAAGCAGACGCCTGATCGCATCCGGATCATCGCCCAGTCGATGCGGGCCGGGATGACGGATGACGAAATCCACGCCATCACCGCCTTCGACCCCTGGTTCCTTGCCCGCATCCGCGAGATCGTCGAGGCCGAAAACGAGGTGCGCCAGAACGGCCTGCCCAGTGACGTCGACGGCCTGCGAAAACTGAAAATGATGGGGTTCAGCGACGCCCGTCTGGCGACGCTCAGCGGGCAGGACGAATCCGCCGTTCGCCGCGCCCGGCGGGCGCTCGATCTGCATCCGGTGTTCAAGCGCATCGACACCTGCGCCGCCGAATTCGAGGCGCAGACACCTTATATGTATTCGACCTACGAGGCCCCGGCGATGGGCGATGTCGAAAACGAGGCGCGCCCCAGCGACCGCAAGAAGGTGGTCATCCTCGGCGGCGGTCCCAACCGGATCGGTCAGGGGATCGAGTTCGACTATTGCTGCTGCCACGCCTGTTTCGCGCTGACCGAGGCCGGCTATGAAACGATCATGATCAACTGCAACCCGGAAACGGTCAGCACCGATTATGACACCTCGGACCGGTTGTATTTCGAGCCGCTGACACTGGAGCATGTGCTGGAAATCCTGCGGGTCGAGCAAGAGAACGGCACGCTTCACGGTGTCATCGTGCAATTCGGCGGTCAAACGCCCTTGAAACTCGCCAATGCGCTGGAGGCCGAGGGCATCCCGATCCTTGGCACGACGCCGGATGCCATCGACCTGGCCGAGGATCGTGAGCGGTTCCAGAAGCTGCTGAACGACCTTGACCTGCGCCAGCCGGTGAACGGCATCGCGCGCAGCGACGAGGAAGCCTTTGATATCGCCGCGCGCATCGGTTTCCCGCTGGTGATCCGGCCGTCCTATGTGCTGGGTGGCCGCGCGATGGAGATCGTGCGCGACGACGCTCAGCTCAAGCGTTACATTACCGAGGCGGTGAACGTATCGGGCAGAAACCCGGTGTTGCTGGACAGCTATCTGTCCGGCGCGATCGAGGTCGATGTCGACGCCCTGTCCGATGGCAAGACCGTCCACGTCGCGGGCATCATGCAGCATATCGAGGAAGCCGGCGTCCACTCGGGGGACTCGGCCTGTTCCTTGCCGCCGCATACGCTTGACCCCGAGACCATCGCGGAATTGAAGCGTCAGACCACGGCGATGGCGCTGCGCCTTGGCGTGGTCGGGTTGATGAATGTGCAATTCGCGTTGAAAGACGGCGAGATCTTCGTGCTGGAGGTCAACCCCCGCGCGTCCCGCACCGTGCCCTTCGTCGCCAAGGCCACGGACAGCGCCATTGCCTCGATCGCCGCGCGGCTGATGGCGGGCGAACCGATGGCGAACTTCCCCGCCCGGCAGCCCTATCCCGAGGGCGTCGGCCCCGAGGATGATCTGCCCTTCGCCGACCCGCTGACCCTTGCCGACCCGAACACCCCGTGGTTCTCGGTCAAAGAGGCGGTGATGCCCTTTGCCCGTTTCCCCGGTGTCGACACGCTTCTGGGCCCCGAAATGCGCTCGACCGGCGAGGTCATGGGATGGGATCGCAACTTCCCCCGCGCCTTCCTGAAAGCGCAGATGGGGGCGGGCACGCATCTTCCCTATGCCGGCCGGGTTTTCATCTCGGTCAAGGATGCCGACAAGACGGCCGAACTGGCTCAGGCGGCGCGCGATTTGATCGACATGGGCTTTTCGATTGTCGCGACCAGCGGCACGGCCGAGTTTCTGGCAACATCCGGCGTCAGCGCCGAGCGAGTGAACAAGGTCTACGAAGGCCGTCCGAATATCGTCGATCGGCTGAAGAACGATGAAATCGCGATGGTTCTGAACACGACCGAAGGTGCGCAGGCGATCGCGGATTCGCGCGAGATCCGGGCGGTCGCGCTGTATGACAAGATCCCCTATTTCACCACGGCGGCGGGCAGTATCGCGGCGGTGGCGGCGATCAAATCGCGTGAAGAGGGTGAGGTCGGGGTCCGGTCGCTACAGGCGTGACGCGGCGCGCAACACCTCGCGGCATCCTTACGCGGCGCGGTCGCCGATCCGCGCGCCCCCCCGGCCGGAGCGGGCGGTTTTGCATCATCGCGCCCCGGGGGCCGGCGGTGTCGCGGCATCAACTGACGGCGACAAGAACCGCACCGCCGGCGATCATGGCCACACCGGCCCAGGCGCCTGCGGAAAGCCTTTCGCCAAGAAACGCCACGGCGATGATGGCCACCATGACGACGCTCAGCTTGTCGATGGGTGCCACCTGCGATGCCTGCCCAAGTTTCAGGGCGCGGAAATAGCAGATCCAGGACAGACCGGTGGCCAGCCCCGACATGACCAGAAACATCCATGTGCGCGCCGAAAGGCTCGCCGGCGCCTGCCAGTGGCCGCTCGCAACCACGATGACACCCGCCGCCAGAAGGATGATGATCGTGCGGATGAAGGTCGCGAAATCCGAGTTGACGTTCTCGATTCCGATCTTGGCGAAGATCGCGGTCAGCGCGGCGAACCCGGCCGACAGAAAGGCCCAGAACTGCCACGAATCGACGTATTTCATGCCGTTATGCCTTGTTTGGTTGCAGCGATATGGTTTGCCGGGCGGCAACCGTGCCGATCAACGGTCGCCGGCCGATAGTCTTCATGGGCGCTGCCCTTCGCGCCGGACGGACCGCGGGCACCGGCTTTCCGGTCCCGGCCAAGGCGCCGGGGCCGGGATTTCGCGGCTTATCCCTTCATCGCGGCCTTCATCGTTTCCGCCAGACGCAGGGAAAGCGCGGCGATGGTCAAGGTCGGATTGGCCGTTGCCGAAGTCGGAAAGGTCGAGGACCCGGCAATGAACAGGTTCTCGTGGTCATGGCTGCGCAGATCGCCGTTCACGACCGAGGTCTTTGCGTCCGTCCCCATGCGCAGCGTGCCGATTATGTGACCCGCGCCCTGCGAGCCGTCGAAATGGTAGACGGCACTGACACCGAGCATGTTGAAAATCTCGGTATGGGCCTTGACCGCCTCGGCCATGCCTTTGCGCACATAGTCGTCGACCGTATAGTTGATCCGGGGCAGCGGAACGCCGAACTTGTCCTTTTTGGCCGGATCGAGGGTCACGCGGTTTTCGGGAGACGGCAGTTGTTCGACCAGCGAGGCCAGCCGGATCTGCCGGGCGGTCTGGTCGTACAGCGCCTTGTTCAGCTCATCCCCGCGCATACCCTTCAACGCCAGCTCAGATGCGGTCGAGATCGGCGCGCCCGTCGGCCATGACCAGCCGTCATTGCCGATTTCGATGCGGAAAGCGCCGCGATCCTTGCGGAACTCACCATCGCGCAGATTTTCGATCCCCGAGGTCGACAGCGGCCCGCGATAGGGGAAAAGCGGCTCATTCGACTGGGCCCAGGAAAGCTGGGTGGGATGGTCCATCAGGTTGCGCCCGACCTGATCCGAGCTGTTGGCGACGCCGTGCGGCGTGCGATCACTGACCGAATTCAGCAATAGCCGCGGGCTTTCAATCGCATGGGCCGCGACCAGATACAATTTCCCGGTCGCGGTTCCGGTCGTGCCGTCCCATTGCGTGAATTTGATGCCGGAAACCTTGCCGGTTTCATCGACTTCGATCGCCGTCGCGATGGTGCGCGGCACGATCTCGGCCCCGGCGCCCGTGGCGATCGCCAGATGGACGGTCGCGTCATACTTGGCCTGAATCGGGCAGATCGGGATGCAACTGTTGTTGCCGCAGCACGCCGGCCGGTCGCCACCGACCGAGTTTCGCGCCTGCGGGGTGGCCGCGACGCGATAGGCGCTGCCCTCCAGCGCCTTGACGAACGCCTTGTCCAGATAGGTCTGAACGATGGCCGGCATCGGATAATCGCCGGTCCGGGGCGCCCCGAGATCGGCCTTCGCGTCGCCGGAAACACCCAGTTCCGCTTCGGCCCGATCATAGAACGGGGCCAGATCGTCATAGGTGAACGGCCAGTCCTCACCCATGCCATAGGTCGTTTTCAGCAGGAAATCCTTTGGCACAAAACGCAGGCTTGTGCCCAGCCAATGCCATGTGGTGCCGCCCACGACCTTGATGTAACTGGACCCGAAACTGTCGGGTCCCTGCTGCTGGTAATAGGCGCCGATATCGGCGACCACCGGGTGCAGCACGTTTTCATCCAGCGGATAGGCGGATTCGGGCGTCTTGATCGGGTTGTTCCAATAGGTGTCCACCGCGGTGCTGCGGTCGACTTCGTCCCCGGCTTCCAGAATGGTGACCTTGATCCCGGCTTTGGCCAGTTCCGCCGCGACCAGGGCGCCGGATACGCCGGACCCCACGATCACGACGTCGGTTGTGATATCATTCGCCATGCTCGATCCTCCGCCCTACTGCGCCGCCGGGGCATCGCCCCAATAGCCGTATTCGTCACCGCATTCCGCCCACGGCTTGGTATAGCTCATCGCCGGCCACATCAGCGCGTCCGTGAAGCTGGTGACCTTTTTGCCGTCCGGCGTAAGGCCCGTATACCAGGCGGCGACCAGTTGGTTCGCCGTTTCCGTCTGGCCCTCCTTGGCGGGGTCGGCCACCACCGCCGCCAGCTTGTCACCCATCCCGAGATCGAGGAAGCCTTGCAAAACCAGCTTGCCCATGTCCGCATCGGGCTCGAGACCGCCGATCAAGGTCTTGGAACTGGCCATGAATGCGTCAAAGTCGATGGCGGTCGTGGCAGCGGACTGGGCGGTCGCGGGTCCGGCCAGCGGCACCCCGCCAATCCGCGCGGCACCCAACAGGGCCATGACCGAGACGAAGCTCCGTCGGGAAAGGGTGATGGGCGAATGCATGGCTTTTCTCCTCATAGCGATTTGGCTGGTGTCGGGTCTCGCCACGCTGCGCCGCCGTAAAGACACCGCGCCTTGCAGTCGCATAAGGCGAAGCCGCGACATGGTGGAACGCCGCCAGAGGCTGGGGGTTCCGGGAAATTTGCCTTTAGTTTCGGGGAAATACGAAAAGATGTCCACCGCCGATCTGGACAGGCGGCGCCGGGCTGCGGATGATCCGGGGGCAATCCGGATCGGCGACAGGAAACGATCCTACGCCAGCGCCGGGCCTTGCCGCGATACGTGAAACCGGACTGTATATGGATATGACAAACCCGCCTGAAACCCAGACCGATCGGCACGACAGCGGTTGGTTCGCACCGTCCGGCCTGTTCTCCGAGGGAGAGATCCTGCGCAATCACGCGATCCACGCCGCGGACGGGCGGATCGACGCCGTGGCCGCCATCGCCGATCTGCCCCAGACCACCCGCCCGCGTCCGCTTGCGGGTATCCTCGCCCCCGGCGCGGTGGATTTGCAGGTCAATGGCGGTGGCGGCATCCTGTTCAACACCAGCCCGACCCGCGCGGGGTTAGGCCAAATGGTCGATGCCCATCGCCGCCTTGGCACCGCCCGCATATTGGCGACGGTGATCTCGGACACCGAAGCCGCGACCGAGGCGGCGGTCGCCGCCGTCTGCGACAACTGGGGCCTGCCGGGGCTGGCCGGCATCCATATCGAGGGGCCGCATATCAGCCCGGTAAAGCGCGGCACCCATTCCGCCGCCGTGTTGCGGCCCCTGTCCGATCACACGCTCGGCCTGATCCGGCGGCTGCGCGAAATGGACATCCCGACGATGATCACCCTCGCCCCGGAAGTCGTGCCTCCCGCTCAGATCCGTACCCTCGCGGATCTGGGCGCCGTCGTGTCGCTTGGCCACAGCAACGCCAGCTTTGCGCAGGCTTGCGGCGCGCTTGCGGCGGGGGCGAGCTGTTTCACGCATCTTTTCAACGCGATGTCGCCTTTCGGCAGTCGCGAACCCGGCATGGTCGGGGCGGCACTGGCCGGCGATGCGGCGGTCGGCTTTATCTGCGACGGCCATCATGTCAGCGACGACACGCTGAAAATCGCCCTTTCGGTCAGCGGCGCGACGGATCGTTTTTTCCTTGTCTCGGACGCGATGCCCACCGTCGGCGGCCCCGAGGCGTTCGCGCTTTACGGTCAGCCGATCCGCGTCTCCGATGGCCGGCTGATCAATGCCGAAGGGGCCTTGGCGGGCGCCCATGTCTGGATGACGGCTGCGATGACGCGGGCGCGCAATGTGCTGGGTCTGCCGACCGAAACGGTGCTGCGCATGGCGATCACCCGCCCCGCTGCGCTTATGGGCCTGCGCGACGCGGCGGCGCTGCGTGGCCGCCCTTTGGGGGATCTTGTGGTCTGGGACGAGGATCTGCGCAGCTGTTCGGCCCTGACGGATATTCTGGCATTCGACCAGGACGGACAGGTCCGCAGTGCAGCGACCACCGGATGAGGCATTCCGTCGTTACAGCTCAACGATCGGCCCTTTCGGGCGCGGACCGGCGACCATGACCCGCAGGTTCGTCAGTAACCGCGAAGCGCGGCGGCTGTTTCTGGACCGGCACCTTCTGCTCCGGCCCGGATCGGGGCCGGGGCGGGGTGACGATCTGGTCGGGGTGCTGGACGATTTGGGCTTTGTGCAACTGGACAGCGTCAATACGCTGGCACGGGCACATGATCTGATATTGTGGTCACGACGGGGGCGATACCGGCCCCGGGCGCTTGAACAACTGGTGGCTCGCAACCGCGCGGCCTTCGAGCATTGGACACATGACGCCGCCATCATCCCGATGCGATTCTACCCGATGTGGGGGCTGAAATTCGCCCGCGACAAACAGCGCATGGACCGCAATTGGCCGAAATGGCGGCGCGAGGGCTGGGCCGATGAAATCGACACGGTGCTGCGACACATCGCCGACCATGGCGCAGCCTCGTCGCTGGATGTCGGCGAGGGAGAGCCAAGAAATTCGTCCGGCTGGTGGGACTGGCACCCCTCGAAGTCGGCGCTGGAATATCTGTGGCGTTCGGGTCAATTGGCGGTCTGTCATCGCAAGGGGTTCCGGAAATTCTATGACCTCGCCGAAAGGGTGATCCCACCGGAACATCTGGGCAGGCAGATGGATGCGGCCGAAACGGTCGATTGGGCGATGTCGGCGGCTCTCGACCGGCTCGGCTTCGGCACCAGCGGAGAGCTGGCCGCCTTTTTCGACATCGTCACGCCGGCCGAGGCGCAACTATGGTGTGCCGAGGCGCTTGCGACCGGGCGGATCGTCGAAATTGATCTGGAGCTCGCCAACGGCACGCGCCGCCGCAGCTTTTCGACCGAGGCGTTGCTTGAACAGATCACCGCTTTGCCCGAACCCTCCGGCAGGGTCCGCCTGCTGTCGCCGTTCGATCCCGCCCTGCGGGACCGGGCGCGGGCCGAGCGGTTGTTCGGTTTCCGCTACCGCATCGAAATCTTCGTGCCGGCACATCGGCGAAGTTACGGCTATTACGTGTTCCCGGTGATGCAGGCCGACCGGCTTATCGGGCGCATAGACGCAAAACGCGACGGCGACACGCTGCGGATCGACGCGTTCTGGCCCGAGTCCGGGGTCAGGTTCGGCAAGGCCCGGCATCTTGGGCTGAAGGCCGAGCTTGAACGGCTGGCCGGCCTGACCAACGTCAGCCGGCTGGATTTTACCGACGGTTGGCTGCGCAGTTGATCACCGCTGGCTGCCGGCATGTTCCTGCGCGACACGCGGCCGGCCAATCGCCGGTGCGCAGGATTGTCCGGGTTGAGCGTGTTGCGGGATGCGAACCCGAACAGGAAATGGCGATGACCTTCCGCAAGGGCGAACTCAGCCGGTCGGCGCCTGATCAACCATCGTAATCAGGTCCCGCACCGCCTCCAGCGTCGCCCGGTCCCGGGCCGCCAGCAGCGAGCCCTGACTTTCGCCGGGCCGATAGGCGCTGCCGTCCAGCATCTCGGCCGCGCCGCCCGCCTCGGTGGTGATCAGGACACCCCCGGCGTGGTCCCAGCATTTGGCGGTGGCGCTGAGCAGGAAATCGACGCTACCCTGCGCCAGCAGCCGGTATTCGTGGCAGGAACAGCGCAGCGAGCCGACACGGGCAAGTTGGCGTTCAGCGGCAAACATCGCCTTGCGGCGGTCGGCATCGAACAGCCAGATCGGGATCATGCCGAACAGTTCGCTGGCCGGGCGCGGTGGCCGGGGTGCAAGGCGCAGAGGGTGGCGGCCGTTGTGCTGCAACCAGGCGCCGGTGCCCAAACCCGCCTCGACCCAATCATCGTTGAGGGGATCGTAGTGGATGCCGAAAACCGTCCGGCCGTCCCGCACCACCGACAGGATCATACCAAAGACCGAAAGGCCATTGGCATAGTTCCAGGTGCCGTCGACGGGGTCGATGATCACCGTCAAATCGGCATCCGCGATCCGCGACGGCAAAACCGGGTCGGCGGCGGCGGCTTCCTCGCCCACCACAAGCGCGCCCGGAAAGATATGCGCGACCGCTTGGGTAAGGCTCGCCTCGGCGGCCAGATCCGCAGCCGTAACCAGATCGTCGGCGGCACTTTTGGTGGCGATGTCGGCGGGCGACAGCGCGCGGAAACGCGGCAGCACATGATCGCGCGCAGCGCGCCGGACAGCCTCGATCAGGGCGCTGCGCTCGGCATCGGACAGGGTCATGCGGAGACCCCTTCGCTGCGGATCGGGGCCGGATCGGCCAGCCGGCGGCCGGTGACCGCGTCGAACAGATGGACCGGCGCCCCGGCGAAGGAGACGTGCAGACGCTCGCCCGGTTCGGGGCGGCGCTCGGGCGGGGTCATGATGCGCAGCGGCTGCCCGTCCTCCAGATGCGCGGCCAGAACGTGATGGCCGCCCAGATCCTCGACGTAATCGACCACTACCAGCTCGCCCGCATCGCTCAGGCGGATGGTCTCGGGGCGGATGCCGACGGTGACCGGGCCGTTTACCTCGCCCCGCGCCAGCACGCTGCCGCTGGCCAGCCGCACCTGTCCGTCCTCGGCCATGGCGTCCAGCAGGTTCATCGGCGGTGCGCCGATGAAACCCGCGACGAAGGTCGAGGCGGGGCGGCGATAGATCGCCTCGGGCGTGTCGAACTGTTCGATCCGGCCCTTGTTCAGGATCAGGATGCGGTCGGCCAAGGTCATCGCCTCGACCTGATCGTGGGTGACGAAGATGCTGCTGGCACCGATGCGGCGATGCAGGGCGGCAAGCTCCATCCGGGTGCCGTGGCGCAGTTGCG
This sequence comes from Paracoccus pacificus, assembly GCF_042680785.1. Taxonomy (NCBI): domain Bacteria; kingdom Pseudomonadati; phylum Pseudomonadota; class Alphaproteobacteria; order Rhodobacterales; family Paracoccaceae; genus Paracoccus; species Paracoccus pacificus. The sequence continues at coordinate 6,530 of NZ_JBHUEN010000021.1, read as the reverse complement.
CGTCAAGGTTCGACAAGGGTTCGTCGAACAGCATGACCGAAGGCTCGCGCACGATGGCGCGGGCGATGGCGACGCGCTGGCGCTGACCGCCCGACAATTCGCCCGGTCGGCGGATCAGATAGTCGCCAAGCGCCACGGATCGCGCGGCCTCGGCGATGCGGCGGTCCCGCTCGGCCCGCGGAACGCCGGCGATCTTCAGCGCATAGCCGATATTCTCGGCCACCGTCATGTGGGGGTAGAGCGCATAATTCTGAAACACCATCGCCACGCCCCGGTCGCGCGGCGCCAGATCCTGCACCTCGCGCCCGTTCATCAGGATGCGGCCCGAGGTCACCCGCTCCAACCCCGCCAGCAGATTCAGCAGCGTGGACTTGCCGCAGCCCGAGGGGCCGAGGATCACGGTGAACTCGCCCGCGCCCAGGGTCGCGTCGAGACCTGGCAGGACAAGGTTGTCGCCATAGGATTTGGTCAGCGCGTCGAGGCGGATTTCTGCCCCTGTCGTGGCCTGCATCGTCATTTCTCCGTCAGGGTCAGGCCGCGCACGATGAATCGCTGCAGAAAGGCGATCATCAGAAGCGGCAGGATGGACACGACCACGGCCCCGGCCATGATCAGCGGATAATCGGGCACCTGTCCGTCGCCCTGCGGTGACAACCGGGCAAGGCCGACGACCGCCGTCTGCATCGCCGGCGTCGAGGAGGCGAGCAGCGGCCACAGATACATGGTCCAGCCGCCCAGAAACATCAGGATGAACAGCGCGGTCAGGTTGGTGCGCGCCAGCGGCAGGGCGATGTCGATCATGAAACGGAACCAGCCCGCCCCGTCCATCTGCGCCGCCTTGACCAGATCGCCCGGCAGGGTGCGGAAGAACTGCCGTATCATGAAAACGCCGGTTCCGGTCGCCAGCGCCGGCAGCACGATGCCGGGATAGCTGTCGAGCAGATTCAGTTGCAGATCAACGGGCGCGCCGAAGAAAGCCGCGATCATCGCGTTGATGCCGGTGGCGTTCAAAAGTCCGTTCACCGGCATCGCGACGTTCGAGACCACCTGATAGGTGGTGACGACCCGCAGATCCAGCGGCAGCAGCACCGTGCCCATCAGCACCGCGAATACGATCCCCGCATAGCGCACGCGAAAGAACACCAGCCCGAAGGCGGTGACGAAGGCCAACGCGCATTTGAAGCCCGCCACCATTAGCGCCACGATGAAGCTGTTCACCACCTGCGCCGGGATCGCGGTGGTGGTGAACAGGCGGCGGATGTTTTCGATCAGATGCGTCCCCGGCACCGGCGAGATGCCCGAGCGGACAAAGCTGTCATAGCTTTGGCTGGCGGTGATCAGGGTAAAGACCAGCGGCCCGAGGATGAACAAAAGCCCCAGTGCCAGCACGATGCCGGCGGTACGGTCGATGCCGCGGGTGTTCTCGACGATGTCACCGCTCATAACGCACCTTCTTTTCAAGATACAGGAACTGGAAGGCGGCGAGGCACAGTACGAACACCATCAGGATCGCAGACTGAGTCGCCGCCCCCGACAGGTCATAGCCTTTAAAGCCGTCCTGATAGATCTTATAGACCAGCAGCCGCGTGGCGCCGCCGGGGCCGCCTTGGGTCATGGTGTCGATCAGCGCGAAGGCCGAGACGACGGATTCGGTAAATTCCAGCACGAAGGTCAGGAACAGCTGCGGCGCGATCATCGGCAGTTGCACATCGCGGATCCGCCGCCATGGGCTTGCCCCGTCGATGGCCGCCGCCTGCGTCAGGCTGCGCGGCACCGCTTGCAAGCCGGCAAGCAGGATCACGAAGTTGAACGGGATGCCGTTCCAGACATGGGCGATCAGCAGCATGATAAAGGCGTCGGTTCCGTCGCTGCCGGGGTTCCACAGGCCGGGGAAAAGCCCGTTCAGCGGCGCCATGATGCCGACGAAGGGGTTGAAGATGAAGGCGAAGACCACGCCGATGGACGCCCCCGCGATCCCCTTTGGCCAGATCAGCACGTTCCGCGCCGTGTTCGACAGCGGCACCATGCGGTCGGCGGCCAGCGCAAGGATCAGCGGCACGATGATCGCCAGAGTCGAGCCGAAGACCATGAAAACCAGCGTCCGCCATGCCGCATCCCAGAAGATCGGGTCGCTCAGCACCCGAGCATAGTTCTGGAACCCCACGAACTCGGAACCACCGCCGAAGGGACGCTCCAGCGTGAAGGACCACCAGAATGACAGGTAGACCGGGATATAAAAGAACAATGCCACGATCAGCAGCATCGGCAACGACAGCCAGAACGGCGTCCAGCGCCCGGCGAAGGAAGGGGGCATGACCGGCCTCTTACATGGGTGAAAGGGCCGCCCGGTGATCGGGGCGGCCCTTCGGATGCATCACGGCAGTTCGACGCCGCTATAGGTCTGCTGGAACCGGCGCAGCAGCTCGTCGCCCCGCGTCTTGGCGTTGTCCAGCGCCGCCTGCATGGTCTGCTCGCCACTGAAGGCGCGCTGGGTTTCCTCTTTGAAGATGTCGCGGAACTGGACATAGAAGCCCAGCCGGATGCCGCGGCTGTTTTCGTTGCCGGGCTGGTTCAGCGATTCCATTCCAGCCTCGATCGAGCCGAAAGCGGGGTCGGTCAGCAGGTTCTGTTCCCGCATCACCGCCATGACATCGTTGGTGACCGGGACGAATGCCGCCTCACGGATCAGGTTGATCTGCTGTTCCGGCTGGCGGACGAAATTCAGGAATTCGCCGGCCGCCGCGACGGCCTCGGGGTCGTGGCCCTTCATGATCCACAGCGAACCGCCGCCGACGAAGGTGTTCTTGCGCTCGGTGCCTTCATAGACCGGGGCCATCCCGACCAGAACCTTGTCGCCAAGCGCCTTGTAGGCGGCGCTGTAATTCGCGGTCGAAGCCTCCATAAAGGCGCATTCGCCGGCGTTGAAGGCATCGCTGAACGTGCCCGCGCGGGTTTCGGGGTCCAGCTTCACCAGCCCCTCGTCATGCCAGGCGGCGAGGTTGGTCAGATGCTGCGCCGGCAGGCCCTGATTGATCAGATATTCCGCGTCCAGCCCGTCATAGCCGTTGCTGCGGCTGGCGATGGGCGCGCCGTGGCGGGCCGCCACCTGCTCCAGCACCCGCCAGGGATGGCCGTCGGTCACATAGGGGCATTCGACGCCGGCGGTCTTCAGCTTGCGCAGCGCCTCGACCAGCGCCTCGTAGGTCTGGGGCAGCGCGTCGATCCCGCCCTTCGCCATCATTTCCTTGTTGCCGTAGAACACCACCGTCGAGGCGTTATAGGGCTGTGAATAAAGCTGGCCCTTGGACGTCTCGTAATAGGATTTCGCGCCGGTGACATAATTGCTCCAGTCGACGTCCGGCAGCGCCTCGGCCACCGGCTCGACCGCGCCCGACAGCATCAGGTCCAGCGTGCCCGCGTCGAAGAACTGGATCAGCACCGGATGCTGTTTCGCACGAACCGCCGCGATCGCCTTCTGCATGGCGGTGTCATAGGAGCCCTGCCCGACACAGGTGATCTTGTGTTCCGTCTGGCTGTCGTTGAAGGCCGCGCAGGCGTTCTGGATCGCGGTCTCGGCCGCGCCGGTATTGCCGTACCAGAACTGGAAATCCACGGCCGCTGCGGGGCCCATGCCCGCCAGCAGCAGGGCGGCGGCAAAAGGCAAAGTGACTGGTTTCATCGAACCCTCCTATTGACCGCCGGCAGCACCGGAGGCCATCATCAAGACGCCGATTTATCATCCTTGATGAGTAACAAAACTATGACAGCGGGCCATGAGTCAAGCATAATTCTTCCGTCGACAGCACGGATTTCCTGGGCTACTCTTATTTTAATATCCAATATGCGTATTAAATAGCATGTCAGCCAGCAAACCGCCCCTTCCCGCCGCGCCCACGCAGCAAACCGACGGATCGGCGATTCGCGATACGGTGACCGGCAGCGAACGGCAGATTCTGCGCCAGATCTGGCGCCAGCCGGGCATCTCGCGGGTCGAACTGACCCAGCATTCCGACCTTGCCCAGCAATCCATTCACCGGCTGGTCGATGGGCTATGCGCGCGCGGTATCGTCGCCATGGGGCCGCCCGTCCCGGGCACCGGCCGCGGCAAGCCCAGCCCAACCCTGCGGCTGAACGGCGCCCATGCCTATACGGTGGGCATATCGGTCAATGTGAACGTCATCGACATCTGCGTGATGGATCAGTCCGGTCGGATCCTGGCCGAGCGCGCGATGCCCCGCGATCGCGGCATGGAGGAGGAACTGGGCCGCATCCGCGCGGTCATCGCCACCCTTGGGGCCGAGCTGAACCTGGACGAATCGCGGCTGTTCGGCATCGGCCTTAGCATCGCGGGCTATCACGTCGGGGGCACCCAGATGAACGCCGCCCTGCCGCTTCACGACTGGTCGCTGATCGAGTTGGGGCCGCTTATGTCGGCGCGCTTCAGCAAGCCGGTCTGGGTCAACAACGGCGGCAATACCGCGGCGCTGGCGGAAAACATGATGGGCATCGGCAATCACGTGCGCACCTTCGCCTATCTGTCGTTCAACTACGGCTTCGGCGGCGGGCTGATCCATGACGGAGAGCTTTTGACCGGCGGCTTCGGCAATGCCGGTGAATTCGGTGGCATGTTCGACGAAACCGACCGCCCGCTGCGTCCGGCCCTGCAATTGCTGGTCGAACATCTGGCGGGTTACGGCGTCGAGATCCCCTCGATCACCTATCTGCGCGAACGCTTCGACCCGAACTGGCCCGGCGTCCGGGAATGGATCGAGAAGGTCCAGCCCGCCCATATCCGCATGGTCAACGCCATCATCGCCGTGATCAACCCGCAGGCCATCGTCTATGGCGGGCAGATCCCGCCCGCGCTGGCCCAGATGCTGATCGACGGCATCCGCATCTTCAGCGAGGCGCGCTATGGCGTCGCCGCCCCGCGCCCGAAATTCATCATCTCGCAGCTTGGCGGCACCGCCTCGGCCATCGGCGCCGCAATGGTTCCTCTGAAGGAAGGATTCTACTGATCATGTCCGGCACGTCCGATCTTTCGCCCATCACGCTTTCGGACCACACGGCCGCCCGGAAGCCGGCCGTCCCCACCGGAATCGGCAGCAAGTTCACGGCCGACGGTCGCGCGCTGATCTACCGTGGCAATACGATCCTGTCCCGACTGCCGGCGGCGCATCCGCTTTATGGGTGGGTTTCGGATTTTCTCGACAGCCTGCGCGCAAATCCGGTCGCCGCCAAGCTTGCCGTGTTACCGGCGTCGAGCATGCATATGACCATTCTCGGCATCGCCAACGACGCCATGCGGTCGCCGGGCCCGTGGCCGGCCGATCTTGCGATGGACGCCTCGATGGATGACTGCGATGCTTTCGTCCGCCGCCGGCTTGGCCAGTTTCCGGGCATCGAGCAGCTTCATTTCGATATGCGGCTGGGTGATCTGGTCATCGACAACGCGGCATTGGGCTTTCATCTGATTCCGCGAACCGCCGAAACCGAGGCGCAGATGCGTGCGCTGCGCAACGATCTGGCCAGCCATTTTCAGGTTCGGCGCCCGGGCCACGACGGTTTTCAGTTCCACCTTGGGATCGCCTATCTGCGCGACTGGCTGACCCCGGACGATCAGCAGGCGCTGGCCCGGATCCTCGCCTCGGCGGTCGAACGGCTCACACCGCAGGCCGCAACGATACGCTTTCCGACCCCGGAGCTTTGTTCGTTCCAGACCATGCTGGAATACCGAACCCTGGCGTAATTTCCAGCCGAAACCGACCAACGACGAAGCGCATGACAGTGGCGCGTTGCGCCGTGTGCTGAACAGCCAGGCCGCCGTAGCTTGCCGAACATGTGATCGTAAACATGTGACCATATCGGCGCGATACATGCGCGTTACGCGGCGTTATCGAGGGCCGCCTCTTTTACCTGAAGAATGGGGGAAGTATCTGCACTGACTTGGTAAATAGTGTAGGATTTTGACTGACATGGGAACCTCGACTGTCGACTGGCTTTGGATGGGCAATCAGAGTGCGCTCAACTCCAACACAAGAACCCCTCCGACTGATGCGGAAATCCAGAGCGTCGTGGGGCTGACCCGGGAAGGCTCCAAAGAGATCATACCGACCAAGCTGACGGGAACGACCTATTCCAGCAACTCAACGCGACCTGGCGAATGGTTTCTGCCGAAATACCACCTGCAACAAAAAGGGGTCTCTGCCCCCGACTCGGTATTCGACTATACCTCTCCGACGACGGGTCAGCCCGTGACCAATGTCACGCTGAACTACTTTGCCGTCGTGCAAATCGACATTCTCACCCCGGACGGGACGACTTCAAGCTATCCTGCCGTGGTTGTGCAGCTAAGCAATGGCGACATATTCCTGCGCCCGTCTGCAGCCGCGCGTGACGCGCTGGACCAGATCAAAACGCTGCAAAAAATCACGGTCGTTTCGGCGACTGGGTTCGTTGGCAACCCTAGGTCATGTTGACAAATGGCGGATCCAGAGACGGATGGACGTGATATCAATGAAGCCGAGGAA
>NZ_JBHUEN010000020.1:193948-197435 GCF_042680785.1 Paracoccus pacificus | reverse complement strand
CGGGCGGTCGCAGTCCCCGCTTCAAGCCGCTGATCTCGTCCGTTCAGAGGAATTCAGTGAAAAATCGAGGTGCCCATCGGATCACGTCGTTTGCGGCGATCATCGAGGCCAAAAAGGGACATAGTTTCAATCAAAGTGTCAGGTCGCTCCCGCGCTCGCGCTCGTTCTTCGACGCCGATTGCCAAGGCCAACTGAATGAGCGCGGAACGCGCTATCTTGATCACACGAAGAGCCTTAGTCTCGAGAAGATCGCTGTCGATGGAGAACCCTAGGCCTTCGCTACTTGGTGCGGCCCACATAAACGGCCGTGCCCAGCCCTCGTGTACCTGAAGGAATTTGTGTTCGAGCGCGTTACGGATGTCATGCAACTCTCGCGCATCGGGTCCGGTCGTCCGCTTTAGTTGATCGTCGAACAACTCCTTCGAAAGCCAGAAAAGTCCGCGAAGCGGCCAGTTTGGATAATCTTTAAAGCGGTCGAGAAGCCGCGGCTTCCCTTCGATCATCCAGACATTCTTGAAATTGATGCGATTGGCGACTTTTCCCAACTTCCAATAATGATCGACAAGAAACGCCACCTTATCGAGCAGAGAATAGGCAATACGGTATGCTGTACGCACCCGTTCGGTTGCGAGCGAGTGCATCGGATAGTCCAGTGTGTCGAACAGCCTAACGCGACGGTCAGAAAAGTGCAGATTTGTGTCGGAAAGACCCTCGTAGAGCATGAAGCGCGCCGACACTTACTCCTGTTTCATCTGATTGAAAAAACCGATGACTGGTGGTGGCGTAACGACGCCCGGTCTCTCATCGAACCTTTCGCTTATGGGCGGCAGGACGAGGTCGTCGCATGCTGCTCTTGCGTGCGACCCGAGATCATTGAGTGGATTCAGGAACAGGCGATGGTCGAGACACCACTGCCGATACTTTTGTTCGACCTTGCTGCGCCCGAGCGGCGGCACACCAAAATCCTGCAACTCGCGTATTCGATTGAGATCGCCCGCCGCAGCATATTTTTTGGCTTCTTCAGCGAACTGTTGCGCCAATGCGTCCGGGTAAATGGAGTCATGTACAGCATCGGCGGCGATCGCGGCAATCAACCCATCATGGGCGTGCAACAATAAGATCGCACGTTCGCGATCATCATCCAACATCCCAGCATAGTGCTTAAGGCCATTACCACGATTTGCCTGCGCCATCGCGAACTTGGGAATGATGCGAAGCGCTGCGTCCCATCCTTCAATCGCGTCGATGAAGCGCCCCATCACATTGAGTTGGTTTGCTCTATTGGTCAGGATCTGACAACGACGCATGAGATCGAGTTCGACAAGCCAGGATGAGCAGCTGCGCGAGACAAGGCAAGGATTTGCTGTTCGCGTTCGGGGTGTTCCCAAGCCCAGGTGCCGCGGATGCCGGAAGTCATCTCTTTAACCGCCCATGCATTGGATCGAAAATATTCGAGAACCGCGCCATGTTGGACGTTCAGATCGCGCTTTGCAAATTCGTCGAGAAGGTAGATCGCGCGGTCTGCTCCCCGGGTGAAGCCAGCGTCACGCGAAGCGTCGATCAATGTACCGATATGATTGAGCGCAGCGTCATCGTCGAGCTTGCTGATCGAACGTTCACGCAATTTTTCGAGATCTTCACACTCCAATTTTCTTTCCTGACAATGTTTATCCAAGGTACTTCTGGTCGTCTTCGGCATACTATGATTTTTCAGATAGATTTGATTATCTTCAGATATCCGATTGCACGACAAAATTACGAGTCGCCTCGCTGTAAGACAAAGAAAAAATCTTAGTTTTCAGTATATTTCATCGTCTGGGACAGCGGGGACACAACAAGTTCGAACGCAACATGAGGCGGATCGAGACCATATACGTTATCGAAATGTCCGAACATCTTGCTGAGATACTTTGATGCTGGGTAGAGCCAGTTTAGATCAATCGATGCTGGAGCTATCGCCGCTCCACGATGCCACCGGTGAGCCGGATTCTGGCAATAGATCATGTTGAACATACTCACATGCGCCCAGTGTGAATGCACAACGCTACTAAATGGCTGATAGACATAGTTGTAGAAGTCGATAAAGCCGGCCTCTTCGGCCATCTTTCTGATGTTGAGACCGGACCAACTACCAAGATTCACCTCAACAAGAGCCTCAATCCGTTGCCCTGCTAGCCCGTCACTCCAGACTTTGATCATCTGACTCAGTTCAGCCGCGTCATTGGGGGCTGTCGCGGCCTCTAATGCTCGCTTTTGATGGGCAATCTGAAATTTAATAGCGCCCTGTCCGTCCTCAATATAAAGATGTGCGCGTGAACGAGGATCTTTTAGAGTCCAAGCTAGGGCCTGTTGAGTATCAGGATTCCCATTCGGCGTGATTTCTGGTTCAAGCTTCCCGAAAGGGAGGATTTGATGGCTGTTGACCGTTACATCATCACGGATCGTCAGTGGATGATGATCGAGCCGCATTGTCCAGGCAAGAAGTCGGACCCCGGTCGGACGGGCGGGGACGGGCGTCTGTTTCTGGAAGGGGTGTTCTGGATCGCCCGGACTGGGGCGCAGTGGCGTGATCTGCCGGCCGAATTCGGCAAGTGGAACTCGGTCTACTGCCGTTTCCGAGACTGGGCTGTTTCGGGGGTTTTTGAGCGTATCTTCAATGCCCTGTCCGATGAGCCCGACATGCGGGTGGCCATGGTCGATGGCACCATCGTCAAGGTTCACCGCCACGGACAGGGCTCAAAAGGGGGACTCGAAGTCAGGCCATCGGCAAGTCGAAGGGCGGCTGGACGACCAAGATCCTCGCCCTGGCGGATGCCTTGGGTCACCTCGTGCGCTTCGTTCTGTTGCCGGGGCACCGCTTCGACACGGTCGGTGTCGCGCCGTTGACCGACGGCGTCGTCTTCGATGCGATCCTCGCTGACAAGGCCTTTGACAGCAACTGGGCCTTTGACAGCAACTGGATCATCGCCGAGATGAACGAACGCGGTGCGGCGATCTGCATTTCCCAGCGCGCGCAGCGCACGGCGCCGTTGCCGATCGATCCTGATCTCTACAAAAAGCGTCACCTGATCGAGAACTTCTTCGGAAAACTCAAGGAGTTCAAACGGATCGCAGCTAGAGGGCGTCTTCATTCAGGCCAACCAGGCCATGGCGCATGCGATTGAGACGAAGGCCTTGAACGCTGAGAGAGTCTTCTCCACGCGAAGCGTGATCCGACGGAAGCGTTTGATACGGTTGAAGAAGCTCTCGACAAGGTGGCGCTCCTTGTAGATCGTCCAGTCGATATGGCAGCATCTCGCCCGGCTTCGGTTGCGCTTGATATGCGCTTCGGCCTGCATGGTTTCGGCGATTACGCTGCGCAGCGCCTCGGTGTCATAGCCAGAATCGGCCACGACATGGCCGACCCCTTCGAGCCCCGCGATCAACCTCTCGGCCTGCGGGCTGTCGGCCCATTGCCCGGGCGTGAGTTCGAAGCGGACCGGCAGGC
>NZ_JBHUEN010000020.1:0-193918 GCF_042680785.1 Paracoccus pacificus | reverse complement strand
GTCCCACACGCCCGCCAGCGTCCAGCGCCGGAACCGGCAATGCACCGTCCGCCAGTTGCCCAACTCCGGCGGCAGATCGCGCCAGGGCGAGGCGGTCCGCGCCAGCCAGAGCACATCGCGCCAGGGCGAGGCGGTCCGCGCCAGCCAGAGCACCGCGTCCACAAACAGCCGGTTGTCTGATCCGCTGCGGCCCCGATCGCCCTTTTTGCCCGGAAGAAGTGGCGCAATCCGCGCCCATTGCGTGGCCGTCAAAGTCCGTCTGCTCAAGATCGCCTCCGTTTTCGATCTTGAATCAGAACTCAAACCCTATGGGAATCCCTTAAATGAAGACGCCCTCTAGGTAGCGGACTCATAAAATCTAACCCATGGCCCTAACATAGGCGGGCCGCGACGACCTTGCGAGCAAGGTTTGTTCGGTGGAAGATGGCGATGGCGCGGGCTACGATATCGAGAGCTTCCCGGCGGATGGCTGTCCGCGCCTGATCGATGTCAGGACGACAAACGGTTGGGAGTGCGCGCCGTTTCTGATCACCGATAACGAACTGGCCGTGGCCGAGGAGCTGCGCTCGGAATGGTCGCTGTTCCGGCTCTGGAATTTCGTGCGTAAGCCGTTGGGGTTTGAGCCGCATCCTGCGCTGGGCGCGCATGTTTGACTAACCGTGACGTCCTTTCAGGCGAGCTTTCATTGATGGTCGGCCGAGGGCGCGCCCGCCTTGCTCTTGCCAAGTCTCATGCCGGTGGTGTCAAGAGTACCGCGCACTTCGCCGCGGGTCAGGGCCTTAGACGCGGGGGTAGAAGATTTCGAGATCGGCGCGCAGGGGGGCGCGGCGGTCCTCGTCCCAGGTGACGGTGGGCAATCATCCCCGTGACGACATGACGCAGCCCCCGTCATCCCCCGACAAAATTCGAAAAAGTGAGGATTTTTGCGGTTGACCTACCTCCGATTGGCGTTGCATCCGTGAGCTAGTCAATTGTAAGGAGAAAGCAATATGCGCATCGCGGTTCTTGGCGGCGACGGTTTCGTGGGCTGGCCAACTTCGCTGCATCTGTCCAATCTGGGCCATGAGGTCCACATCGTCGACGACCTGTCGCGCCGCTGGATAGATACCGAACTGGGCGTTCAGTCGCTTACCCCGATGGCTTCCATTCAAGAGCGTTGCCGGATCTGGAAACAGGAAAGCGGCAATACCATTCATTTCCATCTGCTGAACCTCGCCAACGAATACGAGCGTGTGAAACAGTGGCTGACCGAATGCCGCCCCGACGCGGTGATCCACTTTGCCGAGCAGCGCGCCGCACCCTATTCAATGAAAACCGACCGCCATAAGGTCTATACCGTCGACAACAACGTCAACGCGACACACAACCTGCTGGCGGCGCTGGTTGAAACCGGTATCGACGCGCATCTGGTGCATCTGGGGACGATGGGCGTTTATGGCTATTCCAGCGTCGGCGCCCCGATCCCCGAGGGCTATCTGAACGTCGAGATCGACGCCCCCAAGGGCAAAAAGGGGATGGAGATCCTTTATCCGACGCGCCCGGGCTCGGCCTATCACATGACCAAGAGCCTCGATCAGATCATGTTCCAATTCTATGCCCAGAACGATGGGCTGCGGATCACCGACCTGCATCAGGGTATCGTGTGGGGAACGCATACCGACCAGACGCGCCGGCATGAACAGCTTATCAACCGCTTCGATTATGATGGCGATTACGGTACAGTGCTGAACCGCTTTCTAATCCAGGCGGCGATCGGCTATCCGCTGACGGTCCACGGCACCGGCGGCCAGACGCGCGCCTTTATCCACTTGCAGGACTGTGTGCGCTGCATCGAGCTGGCGCTGTCGGACGCGCCGAAATCGGGCGAGCGGGTCAAGATATTCAATCAGATGACCGAAACCCATCGCGTCCGTGACCTGGCTAAGATGGTCGCAGAGATGACCGGAGCCGAGGTGAAGTTCCTTCCCAACCCGCGGAAAGAGGCGGATGAGAACGACCTGATCGTTAAGAACGATCAGTTCCTGGCGCTGGGTCTCAATCCGATCACCTTGCAGGAAGGGCTGCTGAGCGAGGTCGTGGATGTAGCAAAGAAATACGCCCACCGCATTGACCGCTCTCGCGTCCCTGCGGTCAGCGCATGGACCAAGGATATCGCCCAGCGGATCAATCACAATCCGGAAGCCAGGTCCGTGGCCTAAAACTGCCTCGGAATGATGTCGCCGGCCTGCATCTTCGTGCGGGCCGGCGACGAACTCGATCAGACGGTCGGGCCGTCAAATGCGGCAAAGATCGGAGCGGAATAGGACGTCATGCCATTGCGGCGATGCGTTGCCTTGCTTTTCGCTGCGCGGCTGTGTTGCGATTCCTTCTGGCGGCGCTTGAAGAGGACTGTGTCCGGGACGATCTTGTGACGAATACCCGCCGCGATCGTTTCCTCGTTCCACTGCCAGTCTTCAAGGGCCCAACCATTGGGGATGTCCCGATGAGCGTAGGGAAACCGCTCATGGATCGACCGCGGCGCCATGCTCAATGCGTCCCAGTAGTTGCGCATCCGCAGGAGGTCGATGTCAAAATCGGGCGAGTCCTGGTCAATCTGACGGAAAGTCGTCGCCTGACCCTCAAAGAAATAATTGTAGGCCGGGTGGGCGACGTAATCGTCGCGCCCTGATGCGATGAGGAAATCAGCCGCGCGATGCAGCCAGCTTTTTTGCCACAGGTCGTCGCCGTCGAGGAACGCGACGAACTGCCCCGTGGCCGCGACAACGGCATCGTTTCGAACCTTCCCCTGATCGCCATGATCCATGGTCAGAATCCGAGCCTTGGGCGGAGCGAAGCGATGGAAGATTTCCTCGGTCAGGGTGTCAGGTCGGTCAAGGCACAGGATTGCCTCGACGGTGTAACCCTGAGCCTGTGCGTCTGCGATCGCATTGCCGAAGGAGCGCAGCGTTGGAATGGAAAGGCGGCGTTCGCGGTGTCCGGTGACAATTGCCGAGATGGTTGGGGTCATCATACTGTCTCCGACACGGTTTTGGATGTAATTGCGGCCGGCGCTTCGGCTGCTTCTGGCGCGGACGGTTGGGGCTGCGGATCAGCGATAGCCGAGACGTATTCCATTCGGTCAAGAACCTCACGAACGGTTTCAGCATAAGGCGCGGGGGCATAGGCCGTCCGAGCGTGGTCATAGGCAAGCCCGACGCATTCGGCAGCCACCGAGGGGTTCTCGATGATTTCGGTCAGAGCCGTACGGTACGCTTCGATATTCTCGATATCCGAGATCACCTGGCCTCGGCCGTCTTCAAGAAGTTTTGCGATACCGCCCACTGCCGAAGCCACGACAGGCAGACCGTGACCTATGGCATCTAAAAGAATCGTCGGTGTTCCGTCCCACTGCGCGGTGTAAAGAAACGCGTCGTAGTCCCGCTCAACAACCGTTGCAAAGTCATCATATTCCCCCATCATCGCGATGTTGGGCAATTTTTTCAGACCCTCGGGCGCCTTGTCCAGGACCGCACGGCCATAGACCTCGAACTGGGTGTCGGGCATCGTCCGCGCAATTGCAGCAAGAAGGTCGGGGCGCTTTTGACGGTCCAGTCGCCCGGCCCACAGCACGCGGTTCGAGGGCGCGCGTGAAAGCCGATGCTGCTGATAGATCTGGAAGCTGGCCGGGTCGGGCAGGTCCGCCGGCGTCAGCGCTACGACAGGTGCACCGAAGCCGCTGGCCGGCAAACCGAAGCGCTGTCGGATATGGTCAGCCAGCACGTCGCTATCGCAAACGATCACATGGCAATAATCAATCGTGTCGTGCAACCACTGGATCGGATAGCCGATCTTACGCCCATCCGCAGTTTCTTCCCACGTAAAGAGATAGGCCGTCACCGCGGTTTCCTGGGACAACTGACGGCCATAAACCTGCAAAGTATCCCAACCGAGGCGACTGTTGAAAAGATGAATAGAGCGGGCTCCAACGCCGCGCAGAAGATCGACGAGCAACTGAGGATGCAATTGCTTTTCCCGGACCGGTGCCAGCACTGTCGAAAGATCATAGCTGCGCACATCGGCCGGAAACCATTCGGGATGTTCGAAGGCTTCGCCATCGGTGCGGACGATCAGAAGGTTCTCGGCCCCTACCTGATCCGCCAAGGTTGCCGCATATATTCCCGCGACCCGCGCCGCGCCGGACATCCGCACCTGCGGGATAAGGATGACGTGCGGATATTCTTGTGCGCTTAGGTCGCGCCGCAGGATTTGCAGCGCATCTCGCGCTGGACGGGGAAGATCGAACGGGCTGGTAACCTTGCGACGCTCAAGCGGCAATGCGACCATCGGATCAAGGGCAATCGCCTCAGCCAGGTCCTCGGCCAAGGGGCCTTCGAAAGCGTTGTGGACCTCCGCCTCGTCAACCGTTGCGGTTTTACGCCACGCTTCCTTATGGCCCGCCATCAGGTAATGAAGAAACGGATTGAGCCCGTCCCGGGCAACATCGCGGTTTGCGCGCAAATAATATTGGGTAGAAAAGCTCGGAGTTGGATCATAGCCAAGCAGCCACCCGACTCCCAGATAATGCGCAGCGGCCGAACCGCCGAACTCGACCGCGTCAGGATAACGGGCGAAATACCAGGATTCGTTCATCCGGGATGCAATCAGAGTAACGTCTTTTTTTGATATAAGACGGAAGAAGCCATTGGGCGGCGCTGGAACAGGGCCAGACGGATCTCTCCCGGCCGATTTCCTGGGCGGCGCATCGTATTCAGCCGCCATCGTCTCACGGCTGGTTTCTTGGCCGAGTTTGCCCTCGACGATCGCGTCATACAGCGCGTTAGCGCGGGTGGGCGAATGGCGCAGGCGGTATTGCGCCGGGTCGAAGGTGGCGCTGGGCCGGCGCCCTTCTCGGTCGCCCCACTTGACATAGTGGGTCAGCGGGTCTTGGCCCGACAACTGCACGTCGGGATAGGCTGAGAGGTAATAGTCGCGGTCGAAATAGGGCTCGAGCGCCCGTTTCACCGTATCCTCAGTGATATCCGCATCCTCTGCGAGACCCGCATCCTCTGCGATATCTGTGTCCTCTGTGATATCCGCCCTCCTGTCATGGAGGCGTCGTTGGATCCACGATGCCAAACTCTTCATGGCTTTTCCTTTTTTTGTCAGCCCCGCCGAAACCTGCCGTCGGGCCCGAGGTGAATACCACATTCCGTCTTTTCGGGCGTATGTGCCCACCGCCCGGCACGCGGGTCTTCGCCCGGACGCACCGCACGACTGCAGGGGGCGCAGCCGATGGACGGAAACCCTTGAGCGACCAGCGGATGTGGCGGCAGATTATGGTCGGTGAAATAGCGGGAAATGTCTGCCGCCGTCCATAGTGCCAGCGGGTTCAGTTTTATCTTGATGCCATCCCGCTCGATGAGCGGAACAGCAGCGCGAGCGACACTCTGATAGCGTTTCTGCCCGGACACCCAGCTGTCATAGCCGTCCAGCGCATCTTGCAAGGGAATGACCTTGCGGATGCGGCAACACCCGTCCGGGTGGTTTTCCCACAGCATATCGTCCGGGTCTTCATCTGCGAGAAGGGCAGGATCGGGACAAATCACCCGCAGGTTCAGCGAAAGGCGTGTGGCTATTTCGTCCACATAGCTGTGTGTCTCGGGGAAATGCTTGAGCGTATCAAGGAACAGTACATCCGCATCTGGCCGCGCCCGTGACATGAGATGCAAAAGTACCGCGCTTTCTGTGCCGAAAGACGACACAATCGCCATCCGGCCCAGACGGCGGTCTGCCACCAACCCCGCAATGTCGGGCGGACTGTGATCCGGAATATAACAGGTCTGGAGCGCCTCGATCAGCGGGTCGAGGGCACCGACTGGCCAACTGTCGCTCATCTCAGATCCGATCCTGTTTCCGTCCGGTCGACTTTCGTCGTTGCATTCGATCGCGCCCGGTGTCTGTCCGGCGGTCACTGCCTGCCCTGCGATAGGGGAGCCGCGCCGGGAATGTCAACAGCGGGCGCTGCGGCCGTTTGGTTTCCTGCCTGACGCCACGCTGCCGGTATCCCAAGTGCCGGATGGGCTTCAACTTTTCAGATACGGTGATTGGTTTCCCGGCGGCATTGATTGGGGCGCAGGCAGTAAGGAACCCAAGTGCGACGCTTTATGTGCAGAATGTTACGCCAGGTCGCAGCTTCCAAAGGGGATACTGGCAGAGTCCGATGCCGGCCCAACATATTCTGCACTGTGAGGATTTGTCGGGCCTGACGCGGCGTTTTGCCGCACTGCGCAAGTCGCCGGGCTGGGCGCAGCTTTTTGCGGATGATGCAGGGTCGAGCCCCATCGCGTTTATCAATGAAGGCGCTGCACGCCGCCCGGATGCCCTGCTCTCGGACTGGCACCGCGGCCTGATCGCCACCCGGCGGCGCCAAAATAGACTTGGCGTCTGTGGAGCGGTTATTCTACTCTCGGTCGCTTTGTGCACGTGTCGCGCATGACGTCGATCTTCTATACCCCCGGGGAGCTCAGGGCTCAGCGGTGAGAGGCGCTGCATCTGGCCTATGAGCCCGTGAGGGAGATGATCATGAAAGCGGTCAAATCATGAGGCGTCATGCCGAACCTGTCAGGTTGCCCCGCATCGCCCATGTCCACATCGCGAAATCTACCGGAACTTGGTCGCGCACAATGCTGTAGCGGGAATTTCCCGCCGGAGATATCTGCGATTTCCGCCTTCAGCCGCAGTGCGACCGTAATACGCGCGGAGATTACATGCATAAGCGTCTGTTTTGCATCCATATGAAACATATGACGGCGGGAGCGCTGGACGTCGAGCTCATGGCCGTGCTGCGCAATCCATTCGACCGGATCCTGTCGCTTTATTCCTATCGACATCAGGTGGATAACGGACCGGAGACCGTCCGGGCGATGAGCTTTGACGGGTCCTTGGATACGCGCCGCCCTCGTTTTTCGCAGGACAAGGATAATGCCCAGATCTGGCAACTGGCCTTTGGTCACATCAACGTCGAACGCCGCAACCATACCTATATCTCCGAGGACAGTTGTTGCGAACGTCCGTCAAGAACCTATCTCGTTTTGCCGCGGTCGGCATTGACGATCGAGCAGCGTCGCCGCATCTTCGCCCGTACCGAGATCGACCCAGCCCTTTATGAACACGTCGTGGGGCTGGTCCGCAGCGGTCACACCACGAACCCAATTGAGTCCACTTAAGGTCAGTTCAGTTGCCGATAGCCACGATCAACGATCGCCGCGTACTTTTCATCCATATTCCGAAGACCGGGGGCACCTCTGTGACGCGCTGGATGCAGTCGCACGCTCGCACGCGCCTGCATTCCGACCAACGCCCCGTCGGATTGTCTGTGTCGCCGCAGCATCTGACCTTTGCTGATATCGAAACGATGTGGGGCAGCGACGATTTCGACTATTCCTTCACCGTCGTCCGCAATCCTTTTTCGCGCATGGAGTCCGAGTTTCGGATGCGCAACCAACTGCGCGGCAAGGGCTTTTTCGGCGGCCAGCTCAGCTTTCCAAGTTGGCTTGAACGCTCGCTGCGGGATGCGCAGGCGAACCCGAACCACATGGACAACCACTTGCGCCCGCAATGGCATTTTCTCAGCGACAAGCTGCGCATCTTTCGATTCGAAGACGGGATCGACCAAATCCTGACGCAGATATCGGCCGATCTGGGCCTGCCCACGCCCGATCGCGTGCCGCACACCCTCGCCACAGCCACGACCGACGATATGGTTGTCTGGGATCGCGCCGACGTGTTGCGGATGCGCGAGCACTATGCGCTTGATTTCGAAACGCTGGGTTATGCCCCCGGACCTGTAGGGCGCGAACAATCGACCCCGGCCGTCCCCGTGTCCCCGCCTGAACGGCCTAACGAACCCGTCGCCGCAGCTTCGACGGCGTCCACGGCGGTTCTGACAGACAGCGACCTTCGGTCCGATCTTGTGCGGAAGTATGTCAGCTTGGGCGATAACTGCGAATTCGGATTCGTCCAGCGACATTACGGTTGCGAAGATGGAGGCTTGCTTCGTTGGGCGATCACCTTTCCCGACGTGCTGGCCGCCAATATTCGGAACAGTTTCGAGGGTATTTTCGAGTTCGAGAACCTCTCACCCTATTCGGACAAGATGGTCTCGGACAAGGCCAGCGGCATCAAGTTTCACAGTGCCATGCTGTCGCGCGAGGGGCAGTTTATCGCGTCCGAAGCCGAGCGCAGAGATATCCACGCCGTCGAGATGAAGAAGCTCGACCATTTGCGAAGCAAGCTGACCGCCGCCTTGTCG
Organism: Paracoccus pacificus; assembly: GCF_042680785.1. NCBI lineage: Bacteria > Pseudomonadati > Pseudomonadota > Alphaproteobacteria > Rhodobacterales > Paracoccaceae > Paracoccus > Paracoccus pacificus. The sequence continues at coordinate 185,628 of NZ_JBHUEN010000020.1, read as the reverse complement.
GACCCGGCTTCGGTGTTCGTCTACAAGCATAACCACGGTATCACGGACGAAAAAGCCGAAGATCTTGCCGCCGCAGTCCGCACGCATGGCGGGGCCCGGCTGCTGGTTGTTCGTGACGGCGCCGCCCCGTCCATCAGTCACGCGGGTGAGAACCTCTATCTCGCTCGGCTACCGCAGTTCAGTAAATATGCGGAGGCGTCCGCCCCGGACATCGCTTCGTGGACCGAGCTTTTGACGATGGCGGACCCATTGCTTTTCGCCGATGCCGCCAAAGCCGATCAACGCCCTACTTGAGCAGTCATCGTTGATCACCGATATACCAGCTCCGGCTGCCGACCGCCTCCGGACGGCACGAAGACGGCGTTTCGGAGGGGACTGTACGGTGTCTGCCACGGACGACAGGCCAACCCGGACGATCGACGCATGGAAGACGGGCAGAAGTTAGTCCAGAACGAGCCGCTAGCGCGGCCTGAGAACAGTCGATGCCGGGATGCGGCAACTCTGCGCGCGAATGTCGAGGAGCGCTCGTTCTGACGCAACGCGGTGGGTGCTCCAAAACCATCGCCTATGCTCGGCAACGCAGTGCCCCTGAATAGCGATAACCCCGCTAAGTCGCCCCGATCAGCCGTTTGAACTCGGTCAGAACAAGGTCGGCCTCGGCGGGGGGTAGGGTGATGGCGTGGCGGACGGCCGCGCCGATCAGGGTGATCGCCAGTCCGGCCCGGGCGAAGGCTTCGGCATCGGCGGTGGTGCCGGACTGCGCTTCGGCCAGCATCCGCGCCAGTTGCGCCGAATCCTGCGCGTCCAGCCGTTGTAGGACCGGATCGGCCTGCGTCGCCTGCCAGACCGCGCGCATCACCGGATAATCCTGATACATCCGATAGAAGCCGTCGGTGATGCGTGAAAGCACCTGCGGACGATCTGAGGGCTGCCGAAGCCGGGTCAGCTCGGCCGCGACGCAGGCGCGCCCCTCGGCGTTGTAACGTTCCGCCAGCGTGCCAAGCACGGCGCTCCGATCGGGGAAATACTGGTAAAGCGAGCCAAAAGGCACGCCCGAACGCTGCACCAACTCGCTCATCCGGAACCCCTCGGCGCCCTTTTCCAGCAACAGATCCTGCGCCGCGCTAAGGATTTTCTCGAACCGCTCGCGGCTGCGCTTCTGCGTCGGCACCAGACGGACCACGCCCTCAACCGTTCCTTCCGCCACCACACCCCTCACCGTCTCCTCCGCTTCCTTCAGGTGCCCCGCCCGCAAGCCCCTTGACTAGCAGAATACGAGAGTTTATCGCTTTGTCAAATACGATAACTTCTCGTTTTATGGAGCTTGAGATGAACGACATGACCCTGATCATCGGCGCGAACGGCAAGACCGGCGGCCGCGTAAAGGCGCAACTGACGGCGCGAGGGATCCCGGTGCGGGCGGTATCGCGCAGCACCGAAATACCTTTCGACTGGAACCGGCCGGAAACGTGGAAGGCGGCGCTTGCCGGCGTCACCCGGGCCTATGTCAGCTATCAGCCCGATCTGGCGGTGGAGGGGGCCGACGAGGCGATCGCGCATCTGGCGAAGCTGGCACTCGATGCGGGGATGAAACAGATGGTGCTGCTGTCCGGCCGCGGTGAACCCGGGGCGCAGCGTGCCGAAGCGGCGCTGTGGGAAAGCGGCCTGCCGTGGTCCGTCGTGCGGGCAAGCTGGTTCAATCAGAATTTCTCGGAAGGCTATCTGCTCGGCTCAATTCTGGACGGCGAGCTTGCGCTTCCGGCGGGGCCGGTGCCCGAGCCGTTCATCGACGCGGGCGACATCGCCGATGTGGCGGTGGCGACCCTGACCGATCCGCGCCATCTGAACCGGCTTTATGAGGTGACCGGCCCGCGCGCGCTGACCTTCGCCGAGGCGGTCGATGCGATTTCCCGCGCCGCCGGGCGCACCATCCGCTTCCGCGAGGTTTCCGCCGCCGACTTTGCGGCGTCGATGGAGGGGCACGCGCCGCAAGAGGTCATTGACCTGCTTCTGGACCTGTTCACCGTGGTTCTGGACGGCCGCAACAGCGCCGTGGCGGACGGGGTCCAGACGGCGCTGAACCGGCCGCCGCGCGATTTCGCCGTTTATGCGGCGGAAATGGCGGCAAGCGGCGTCTGGAAGGTCTGACGCCGGGGTTCCCGGCCGCCGGGTGACGGGTGATGCGCGAGGCCGGGCCTCTGCCTTATCGAACAACATGCCCGGGCAGGGGTAGCTCATCTTCGGTCCCGGGAGATGAATCACGCGCGGTCTGACCCGGCAGCCGGAGCGATGACCCGTTCTTCCGGACACGCCGGGCGGAGTGCGGCGCGTTGCCGACAATCGCATCGGCAACGGCATTTTCCGGCGGCGCGGCACGAACGGGGCAGGGGCTATCCCGGACCGTCCACCATCGCTTCATCTGCCGGGCATGCGGTGTGAGGCACGACGAGAAACGACGATCACGGCATCGGTCGTTTTCGTGGCGGATCAACCCAAGGGTCGGCGGGGGGGGGCGCCCGCCGACCTTACCTGTTCGATTGATGGACGGCCATCCCGGGCGAGCGCCGTTATCCGGCATACCTGCGCACAAGGGCGCCCATTTCAGCGGCTCTCCAGATCAACGACGATCTTGCCGAAGGCTCCGCGTTCCAGGTGATCAAGCGCCTTCGGCAGATCACCCAGTGGATAATATGCATCGATCACCGGCTTGATCCCGGTGCTATCGACGGCCGCGACCAGATTTTCCAGTCCCTTGCGGTGTCCGACGCTGATGCCGTGGATGGTAATGTTTTTCAGCATCAGCGGGCCGACCGGCGCCGCGACATCGAAACCTTCCAACACGCCGATCTGATAGATCTTTCCGCCGATCGCGGCGGCCTGCACGGCCTTGCCGAGATGTAGCCCACCGATCAGTTCGACGATATGGTCCACGCCGTGGTCGCCGGTGATGCGCAGGACCGCCTCGACCCAATCCCCGGCGCTGCGATCAATGCCGTGATCGACGCCAAGCGCCGCGGCCTTTTTCAGCTTTTCGGCGCTTCCCGAGACGACGATCACCCGCGCGCCATGCGCCTTGGCGATCTGCAGGGCGAACAGCGCGACACCGCCGGTGCCTTCGACCAGAACCGTCTCGCCGGCATGAAGCCCGCCCTTTTCGATCAGCCCGGTCCACGCCGTCAGCCCCGCGCAGGGCAGGGTGCTGGCCTCGGCATCGGAGAGGGTCGCCGGGGCCTTGACCAGCCAATCCTCGGGAAAGGCGACATATTCCGCCAACACACCGGGATAGGCGCCGCCCAGGGTGCGATAGGGCGGGGTCCGGGCATCACCCAAGGGCGCGCCCTCGATCCAGCCGGGGGCGAAAGTCGCGATCACCCGCTCGCCTTCGCGGACACGGCTGACATTCTTACCCAACGCCACGACCGTCCCGGCAAGATCCGAGCCGGGGGTAAACGGAAATTCAAGGGGCAGGCCCATCCCGGCCTCGATCACCAGCTTGTCGCGGTAGTTCAGCGCAACCGCCGCGACCTTCACCAGAACCTCGCCCGGTCCGGGTTCCGGCACCTGAACTTCGTGCAGTTTCAGCGCGTTCCGGCCAATCTCGTTCATCTCCCAGCGTTTCATCATTTGCGGCATCGCAAGCTCCTATGCGGTTGAGCCTGCAGCATATCGTTGAAACCACGTTGCCAGTGGTGATAAGATTTCCGTTGATTGGTTCCATAAGGGTGACAATGATGGATGTTTCGCTGTCGGGCGTGGATGTATTCGTCGCCACCGTGGAAAACGGCAGTTTCGCGGCCGCCGCCGACCGGCTGCATCTGACCCGCTCGGCCGTCGCGAAAACCATTGCCCGGATCGAGGCGCGCCTTGAGGTGAGGCTGTTTCACCGCACCACCCGCAGCCAGAGCCTGACCGAGGACGGCCAGATCTATTACGAACGATGCGTGCGGGCGCTTGACGAACTTCGCGCTGGCGAAGCGGCGCTTGATTCCGGCCGGCGCGAGGCGTCGGGTCGGCTGCGCGTATCCATGCCGGTGCTGTTCGGGCGGCGCTGCGTGGCGCCTGTCCTTGCGCGGCTGGCGGCGGATCATCCGAAGCTGGAGCTTGATCTTTCCTTCAACGACCGGCGGGTGGACATCGTCGACGACGGCTTCGACCTCGCGATCCGGAATGGCGAGGTCGGTCCGGGTCAGGGGTTGATGACGCGCACGATCAGCCAGCAGCGCATGACGGTCTGTGCCGCGCCGGACTATCTTGCCTTGCACGGAACCCCGGAAACGCTCGACGATCTAAGCGCGCATCGCGGCGTCGTTTATGGCCGCGCAGGGGCCATCCGGACGTGGCAATTCCCGACCGGGCCGGACGGGCAGTTGCGCGAGGCGACGCCGCCGAACCGGCTTCGCTTCGACGACCTCGAGGCCATCGCCGATGCGGTCGAGGCCGGGCATGGCCTCGCCTGGCTGCCCTGCTGGCTGATCCGCGACCGGGTGCGGACCGGCGGTCTGGTTCCGCTGCTTGAAAACACCCCGCGCCTTGTGTTCCGAACCCATGCGCTTTGGCCCGAAACCCCGCATTTGCCCTTGCGCGTGCGCTTTGCCATCGACGCGCTGGCCGCGGCGCTGCCGGGCAGCGCCGAGCTTTAGCTTTCGTCAGGGGGCAAACGCCGCACTCCGCCCGTCCCAGCCGTTACCCCGCCATCGGCGGATTGATCCGGGCAAAGCCTTCCTGCCGGCGATAGGGGAAATGCGGATAGGGGGCGGTGACGGCGCTGGCCTCGTCCAGCTTGGCCACCTGTTCGGGTGTCAAGCTCCAGCCGACCGCGCCAAGGTTCTGGCGAAGCTGCGCCTCATTCCGCGCGCCGACGATGACGGATGAAACGGTCGGGCGTTGCAGCAGCCAGTTCAGCGCGATCTGCGGCACGGTCTTGCCGGTATCCTTCGCCACGGCGTCCAGCGCATCGACCACGCGATAAAGCTGTTCGTCATCCACCGGCGGGCCGAAGCTGGCGGTTTCGTGCAGACGGCTGCCGTCGGGCAGCGGCGTCCCGCGGCGGATTTTTCCAGTCAACCGCCCCCAGCCCAGCGGCGACCAGACCATCGCGCCAAGCCCCTGATCCGCGCCCAGCGGCATCAGATCCCATTCATAATCGCGTCCGACCAGCGAGTAATAGACCTGATTGGCGACATAGCGCGGCCAGCCGTGGCGTTCCGCGACGGCCAGCGATTTCATGATCTGCCACCCGGCGAAATTGGAGACGCCGACATAGCGGACCTTGCCGGCGCGCACCAGCATATCCAGCGTGGACAGCACTTCCTCGACCGGGGTGAAGGCGTCGAAGGCGTGAAGCTGGAGCAGGTCGATATGATCGGTGCCAAGGCGGCGCAGCGCATCCTCGACACTTCGGATCAGCCTGAAGCGCGAGGAACCGGCATCGTTCGGCCCGTCGCCCATCGGCAGCCCGGTCTTGGTCGAGATCAGCACCTGATCGCGCCGGCCCTTGATGGCCGCGCCCAGCACTTCTTCGGAAGCGCCGTCGGAATAGACGTCGGCGGTGTCGAACAGATTGACGCCGGCCTCGAGGCAGATATCCACGAGGCGACGGGCCTCGGACGCATCGGACGTGCCCCAGTTGCCGAACAGCGGGCCGGAGCCGCCGAAAGTGCCGGCGCCGAAGCTGAGGACCGGCACCTTAAGGCCGGAATTGCCGAGATTGCGATATTCCATCGGAATACTCCTTAGTGAACGGGTTTGCATGAGGGTGTCAGCGGCGCGCTTTTGCCCGTCCGCACGGCGATCAACGCGGTGGCGATGGCGAGCATAGGAAACAGCGCCGCCGTGATCGGCACCAGCGCGAGGCCCGGCCCGTGGGTGATGACCATTCCGCCCGCCCATGCGCCGATGGCATTGCCGAGGTTGAAGGCGCCGATGTTGAAGCTGGAGGCGAGGCTTTGCCCCGCGCCTTCGGCCTTGGACAGCACCCACATCTGCAAGGGCGCGACCGTGGCGAAACCCGCCGCGCCCAGCAGGCCGGTAAAGGCGACGGCGGCGACCCGGCTGTTCAGGGCAAAGCCCATCCCCGCCAGAACGATGGCAAGCGCGGTCAGGGTGCCAAGGATGGCGCGGATCAGGTTCCGGTCGGCCAGCCTGCCGCCCAGCAGGTTGCCCATGACCAAACCGCCGCCGAACACCAGCAGAATCGGCGAGACGGCGCCGTCGGCAAAGCCGGTGATCTTGGTCAGAAGCGGCGCGATATAGGTGAAGACCGCGAAGACCCCGGCATAGCCGAGCACAGTGGTCAGCAGGCCGAGCAGCACCGGGCGACGGGCGATGGCACGCAGGTCGGCGCGCCAGTCGGCGGCTTCGGGCCGGGTCCGGTCCTGCGGCACGAAAACGGCAAGGACGACAAGCGCGATCAGCCCCACCAGCGTCACCGCCCAGAAGCTCGCCCGCCAGCCATAGTTCTGGCCGAGCCAAGTGCCGAAAGGCACGCCCAGCACGGTGGCGACCGTCAGGCCGGTGAACATGATGGCGATGGCCGAGGCGCGCTTGTCCTTGGCAACAAGGTCGGTCGCCACCACCGCCCCGACGCCGAAGAAGGTGCCGTGGGTCAGCGCGGTCAGGACGCGCGCGGCCATCAGCCAGCCATAGTTTGGGGCAAGCGCGCAGGCGGCGTTGCCGATGACGAAGATCACCATCAATCCGACCAGCACCTGCTTGCGCGGCAAGCCGGCGGTCAGCGCGGTCAGGACCGGGGCGCCGATGGTGACACCAAGCGCATAGCCGGAAATCAGCAATCCGGCGGCGGCGATGGTGACGTTCAGTTCTCGGCTGACCTCCAGCAAAAGACCCATGATGACGAATTCGGTGACGCCGATGCCGAAGGCCCCGGCCGTCAGGGCGTAAAGCGCGACGGGCATGATAACTATCCGATAAGGTTTCGTTGACCGACAGATAGACGTTCGGGGTTGGATGAAATAGAATCGGTTGTGGAACATCACTTGTGAGATGAATTCATAATGGCGCGGCTTGAGGTCAACCGGTCCGGCGAGATGGAGATGTTCGTCCGCGTGGTCGAACAGGGTGGCTTTTCAGCCGCCGCACGGGCCGCGCGCATGACACCCTCGGCGGTCAGCAAACTGATCGCGCGGCTGGAGGGGCGGCTTGGCGCAAGGCTGCTCAACCGCTCGACCCGGCAATTGCAGCTTACGCCCGAGGGCTGCGCCTTCTATGAACGCGCGACGCGCATCCTTGCCGATCTGGAGGATGCGGAACGCTCGGCCGGCGTCGGTGAACAGGCGGTGGGACGCGTGCGGATCAACACCAGCGCGTCCTATTTCAATCACGTTCTTGCGCCTGTGTTGCCAGAGTTTCTGGCGCTGCATCCGGGCGTCACGCTCGACATCGTGCAAACCGATGCCGTGGTCGATCTGCTGGCCGAGCGCACCGATGTCGCGATCCGCGCCGGGCCGCTGAAAAGCTCGAGCCTTATCGCCCGCAAACTCGGCGAGACGGCGCTGACAATCGTCGCCGCGCCGTCCTATCTGGAACGCTATGGCGCGCCATGCCGCATCGCCGATCTGGACGGGCATAATCGGCTTGGCTTCGGCTATGCCCGCGCCGTCGATGGCTGGCCGCTGCGGGAGAACGGGGAAACCACGATCGTGCCGGTAACGGGCCGCGTGCAGGCAAGCGATGGCGAGGGGCTGCGCCAGCTCGCGCTGTCGGGCGTGGGTCTTGCCCGGTTGGCGGCGTTCACGGTGCGCGGGGACATCGCCGCCGGTCGGCTTGTGCCGGTCCTTGGGGACCTTGATACCGGTGAAACGGAAGCCTTCCATGCCGTCTATGTCGGGCAGGGTGGACCGCTGCCCTCGCGCGTCCGGGCGCTGCTTGATTTTCTGGCCGAGCGCGGCAGGGTAATCTAGGCGCTATCGGCGGGCGGTCCGGGGAAAACGGTTGCAATCCCGATCCCGCTGCCGGCTCCACATGCCGCCCGTTGCACCCGGTTTTCGTGCGCGGGGCAGGGCGCCCCGGTTGCTGTTGACCGGCCGTCTGCGGTTCGTGGCGCCGATGCCGGCCGATTCAGGGAACTGTTGAAGAGCCAAGGGAAAAGCCGATTGGCCGGATGGCGGCAAACACCCGTCCAAGGCGAAAACAGGTGTTGCACGCGGCGCAATCGGATCAGGATCGGTGCGGCCGCCTTCACGCCGGTCGGATCGTGGCTGACGACGATTGTCCCCGGTTTTCCTCGGCGCAACCGCCTACGGTCCAACGGTTACCCGCCGGCTGCACGGAAAAATGGATAATCGTCCCGAAGTAACGGCCGGGTTCTCGCCGCAGGGATCAGGCCGCGGCGAGAACCAACCGGGGGTCAGGGCGCCGGGGTCGGCCAGACGAAATCGGGCCGCAATGCCTCATAGACGGGACGTCCGTCATCCGGCTTGGGATAGCCTTTCGTCAGATCCCAGAAGGCATGATAGGTCGCCTCGGGGAAATTGGCGTCGTCATAGCCCATGACATTCGGCACCGCGACCCGGATCCGGTGCTGCTTGTCGTCCAGCAACAGCGCCGCGCCGCATATGGAGCAGGTGCACAGCTCCAATGGCCCGTCGGGGTTGTCCTTGTTGAACGGCTGCCGGTTCATCTTTTCGGGATGATCGACCTTCAGGTCGTCATAGTTGAAAAAGGCGACATGCGTGGTTTGCTGGCCGGTCACCGACTTGCACACATTGCAATGGCATTCGTGATTGTCGATCGGCTCGGCATCGGACGTGACATGGACGTGCTCGCAGCCGCCCTCGTATTTGGCCATGGTGAACCCTCCCAGATTCGCGCGTCGTCGACGCAGGATTGTTAAAGGATAGTCGGGTGGCGAAGGATGGCAACTCCGTCAAAAGACGTAGACGGCCGCGGCATGTCCGGGCGATCCCGCGCCCGAAATCCGCGACCGCCGCCGCCATCCGGAACCCGATCAGTAAACCACCACCGAGCGGATGGATTCGCCGGAATGCATCAGGTCGAAGCCCTTGTTGATGTCTTCCAGCTTCAGCGTGTGGGTGATCATCGGGTCGATCTCGACCTTGCCGTCCATGTACCAGTCGACCAGCGTCGGCACATCGGTGCGGCCGCGCGCGCCGCCAAACGCGGTGCCCTTCCAGACCCGCCCGGTGACCAGCTGGAACGGCCGGGTGCTGATCTCGGCCCCCGCCGGCGCCACCCCGATCACCACCGAGACGCCCCAGCCGCGATGGGTGCATTCCAGCGCGTCGCGCATCACCTTGACGTTGCCGGTGCAGTCGAAACTGTAATCCGCGCCGCCGATCTGGTCGAACGGGGTTTTCGTCAGATCGACGATCGCCTGCACGACCGAGCCCTCGATCTCCTTGGGGTTGATGAAATGGGTCATGCCGAAACGCTCGCCCCATTCCTTCTTGTCGTTGTTCAGATCGACCCCGATGATCATGTCGGCCCCGGCCATTTTCAGGCCCTGGATCACGTTCAGACCGATGCCGCCCAGACCGAAGACCACGGCTTTTGCGCCGATCTCGACCTTGGCGGTGTTGATCACCGCGCCGATGCCGGTGGTCACCCCGCAGCCGATATAGAAGATCTTGTCGAAAGGCGCGTCGTCCCGCACCTTGGCCAGCGCGATTTCCGGCATCACCGTGTGGTTGGCGAAGGTCGAGCAGCCCATGTAGTGATAGATCGGCGTGCCATCCAGCATCGAGAACCGCGTCGTGCCGTCGGGCATCAGCCCCTGGCCCTGGGTCGACCGGATCGCGGTGCAGAGGTTGGTCTTGCGCGACAGGCAGGACGGGCATTGCCGGCATTCGGGGGTGTATAGCGGGATCACGTGATCGCCCGGTTTCAGCGAGGTGACGCCCTCGCCGACCTCGATCACCACGCCCGCGCCCTCATGGCCGAGGATCGAGGGGAAGATGCCCTCGGGGTCGGCGCCCGACAGGGTGAATTCATCGGTGTGGCAGATGCCGGTGGCCTTGATCTCGACCAGAACCTCGCCCTTCTTCGGGCCCTCGAGGTTCACTTCCATAACCTGCAAAGGCTTGCCAGCCTCCACGGCAACCGCAGCGCGCGTTCGCATATCGTTTCCTCCTTGTCTTCAACCTCGATACAGGCAGCCGGCCGTCCTCGAACGGCCCGCGCCGGGCAGGGCGGATCTTACCTGCCACAACCTAGTTTCGCGGGGCGGGCAGGCGCAATCAGACCAAGGTTGGAGAAGCACTCACCCCGACCGCTTTTCTGCGGACAACAGCGCCGGGCGGCCGTCCAGCCGGAGGATGGCGGCGGAAAGCGCCTCGGCCTCGGTCCGGTCATGGGTGACCAGCAGCAGCCCCGCACCGCTTCGGTTCAGAAGCCTGTCGGTCAGCGTCAGCATCCGGTCGCGGGTTTCGGGGTCGAGCGAGGCGAAGGGCTCGTCCATGACCAGCACGTCCGGCCCCGCCGCGAAGGCCCGCGCGAGCGCCAGCCTGCGCTGCTGTCCCAGCGACAATTGCCGCGGGAAATGGTTTTCAAGACCGGCGAGGCCGACGGCGTCCAGCCAGTCGCGGGCAACGGCGTCGGTGGCCCCGGCGACAAGGGTCAGGTTTGACAGCGCGTCGCGCCAGGGCAGCAGGGTGGGTTCCTGAAAGACCACCGCCAGCCGGGTATCGCCCTGCCTGCGCAGATCCGCCGCGCCGTCCAGTCCGGTGATGATCCGCAGCAGGGTGGATTTGCCGATGCCGGACGGCCCCAGCACCGCGAGCCGTCGACCCGGCGCGAGGTCCAGCGTGACCGGCCCGAGGACCTGATGCGACCCGAAGGCCTTGCCCGAGAATTCAATCCTCATCGCGTCGCCAGCGGTTCGCCCGCCGCTCCCACGGGCGCAGGATCAGATAGTCGATGGTCAGCATGACGATCACAAAGCTCAGCGACCAGGCCATGACATTGGCCACATCGAACATCTGGAAATACATGTGCAGCTTGAAGCCGACGCCGTTGGAGCGGCCAAGGAATTCGACCACCAGCACGATCTTCCAGATCAGCGCGATACCGACCCGCGCGGCCGAGGCGAAATGCGGCGCAAGCTGGGGCAGGATGACATGGCGCAGACGGTCCAGCGGGCGCATGTGATAGGCCCGCGCCATGTCGTCCAGATCCGGCCGAAGCGCGCGGGTGCCGTCGCGCATGATAACGGCGACCAGCGGGATCTTGTTGATCGCCACGGCGATGATCGCGGCGACCTCGTTAAGGCCGATCCAGATATAGCAGAGCACGATTACCACCAGCGCCGGGATGTTCAGGGTCATCACCAATGCCGGGTTCAACCATGCGTCGGCCTTGGCCGAGCGCCCCAGCCAAAGCCCGATCACCGCGCCGATGCCCATGGCCAGAACGAAGCTGGCCGCGACCCGGAACAGCGTCATGCCGGTCTGAAACCACAGATCGCCCGAAACCGCCGCGCGCCAGATCAGCCGCGCGACCGTCCACGTCGCCGGCAGGGTGCGCGGCGTATCGACCAGAACCGCAAGCACCGCCCAACCAAGAACGATCGCCGCCACCGAGGCCAGCGCCGGCAGCCAGGCCGGCGGCGTTCCGGGGCGGCGCGCGCGAGAGATCGCCTTGGTCATGCTTCCGGTCTACCTCTGTACGGCGACCCCGGGGCATGGCACGCGCCAAGGCGCCGCGCAGACCAAAGGTGCGGGTGCTGCGGTGTCACGGCTGCCAGAACAGACCCTCGGGCAGCGCCTGCAGGCCGCCGGTCAGTTCCTCGCCGCCAAGCTCGGCCATCACCTTGAACATGGCGTCGGCACCGGCCTTGTCGACTGGCCCGGAGGGCGGGATTCCGGCGCGCCAGCCATCGCGCAGCGCCACGAATTCGGCGTCGTCCGCGGCGTTCATGATCGGCCGCAGCTTGTCCCAGACCGCATCGTCCGAGCCGAGTTTCTGCTTGGTTTCGCCGACCGCCTTGGCGAAGGCGGCGGCGAGGTCGCTGTTTTCGGCGATCCATGCCTCGGACAATACATAGCCCAAAAGTGGCGTTTGCGGGTCGAGGCCCAGATCCTTGGCCGCGTCCGAGACCGACATCACTTCGCGCATGCCCGCCGCCTTCATCTTGGCCATGAAATGCCAGAAGTTGATCGCGCCGTCGACTTCACCCGAAAGGGCTGCCTGCATGATCAGGGGCGGCGCGCCGAAAACCTGTTCGGTGACCGCGGCCAGATCCTCGCCATTGGTCTTGCGGTTCCATGCGCGCAGGATCAGCCATGATTTGTCGACGGGACCGCCGGCGATGCCGATCTTCTTGCCCTTCAGATCGGCCAGCGACTGGACCGGACTGTCGGCGCCGACCAACACACCGCCGACCGCAGTCGAATAGGGCAGAAACACGAAATCGCTGCCGGCGGCGCGCTGCTGGGCCACCCACAGCAGGTCCGAGACGATCGCGTCCACCGCGCCCCCCTGCATGGCCACCTGCGTCGCCGGATTGCCGGCAAACTCGGTCGTCTGAAGATCGAAGCCGTTCTCACGGTCGATGCCCAGGTCCTGCATCGCCTGCAATTCCCACATCACCGTGCCGCCGGCCAAGGTGCCGACATTGATCACCTTTTCCTGTGCGACAGCCGCACCGGAAAACAGCGCCGCCGACAAAGCCAGCGCCACGGTAAATTTGTGAACGAATGTCATGCGCTTCCCCCCAGAACATTGTTCGATAACGCTGGCATGAAGCCACGCCGGTCAAAATGCGACTTTGGTCTGATCAGAAGCACACCAGCTCGGCCTCGGCGTCGGCGCTGCGCAATTTGTCGACGGTGGCCGACAGCATGCCGGCGCCGCGGTACATGGCGGCCCTTTCCCCCGGCACCTGCTGCATGCGCAAAACCGTCTCGCCCGCGACATAGTCATCATAGGAAATCAGCGCGCCGATCTCGTCGATCTTGCAGGAACATCGGCGCAGATTTTCGGGTGACCGTCCGTTCGCCTCCATGCACAGAAGTACGAAGCGGACCCGGTCCTCGGTCGGAAAATCGCTCTGGGCCGCCGGCGTCTGCGCGGCGGCCGGCAGGGCCATAGCGGCAAGGATCGCGGCGTGGAATAGCGTGGGACGTTGGAAAATGGTCATTTCTTGTCCTCTCCTTCGACCGGGTTCAGCGTCAGGTCAACGACATAGGGCCGCCCGGTTCCGGTTGGCGCGCTCGTCTCGGCCCGCAGATGCCGGATCGGGGCTTTGGGGTCGGGGCCAAGATCGAAGGTCAGCGACAGCGAGGCGAAACCGCCCATCCGCGCCGCATTCGGGTTATCCTTGAAAGGCGTCAGAACCACCGTGACGCCGTCAGACCCGCGCGTGACCTGCGCACCCGCGCCCATCCCGTCCCGGATCCGGTTGCGGATATAGAACGGGCTGCCGCCGCTCATCCGGGCCATGTCGCGCGTCACCGCCTCAAGGAAATAGACCACCACCGGATCGCCGGCAGAAACCGGAAACCGGGTCAGCGGGCGGGTGGCGCCGCCGGTGCGTTCCGACATCTCAAGGATCGGGCTGCCGTCCGCGTCGGTCACCTGTTCCAAGAGCAGCTCGCCCTGGGTTTCGCCCGTATCATTGTCACGGCTGATCTGCCAGACAAGGCCGCCCGACGGGGGTGCCCAGGGTGCGCGGTCGGCGAAAACCAGATCGCTTGCCTCGGAGGCAAAGGCGGCGCCGGGCAGGACCAGCACCAGAAGCAGACAGATCATTCGCAGCAGGGACATGGGCCTTTACCTCTGTTCATGGACGGCATTTTCCAGTGCCGCGCGCAATTGCGTCGCGGATATCGGCTTGGGATGGACCGGAATGCCAAGATCGGCGCAGGCCTCGACCGTGGCGTCATCCAGTTGGGCGGTGATGATCAGCCCCGGCACCACGCCGAATTTGTTGCGCAGCCCGGCGATCGCCAGCAGCCCGGTATCGCCATAGCCGAGGTTGTAATCGGCCATGATCACATCCGGCACCGCGGTCGGATCGGCAAGCGCGTCGGCGCTGGAGCCAAAGCTTGCGACCCGCATCCTGAACGAGTCCGCCAGAAGATGTTCGTAGGCATGGCGCAATCCGGCGTCATCCTCGATCAGCATCACGGTCAATCCGGCCAGCCCTTCGGGCGCCGGCGCGGCATCGGCGCTTGTCGTTTCGGATATTTTCGGTTCATCGGCCAGCGGAAGCCCGACGCGGAACATGGTGCCGCGGCCAGGCTGGGACCGCATCTCGATCGGATAACCCAGCCGCCCGCAGGCCCGGCGCACGATCGACAGCCCCAGCCCCATGCCCGCGACGCCGTCATTCGGAAGCCGCTGGAATTCGTCGAAGATCCGGCTGCGGTCGGCCTCGGCGATCCCCACGCCGGTGTCATGCACCTCCATCCAGATACGGTCGCCGTCATGCCGGACGCCCAGCAGGACCTTTCCGGCGGGGGTGTATTTTATCGCGTTGGACAGAAGGTTCTGCGCGATCCGCCGCAGATAGACCATATCGCTTTCGACCGTCGCCGAGCTTGTCGCGACCTTCAGCCGCAGCCCCTTCGCCGCCGCGATCGGTCCGAATTCATCCGCCAGCCGGCCGAACATCTCGTCAAGCGCGACCGGCTGAAGGTTGAACCGGACCCGGCTGGAATCCAGCCGTGCCATCTCCATGACCGATTGCATGAGCTCCTCGACCGAGGCAAAAGCACTGCCAAGTCGCGCCAGAAGGTCCTGCTGCTGCGGGGACAGCGGTGTATCACCCAATGTCTCCAGATACAGTTTCGCCGCGGCAATGGGTTGGATCAGGTCATGGCTTGCGGCACGCAGGAAGCGTGTCTTGGACCGGTTGGCCTGTTCCGCCGCCGCGCGGGCCAGTGCAAGTTCCTGATTGCGCTCGCCAAGGTTCTGCAACGCTTTTTCAAGATCCCGGTTGCGTGCCGCCACTTCTTTTTCAAGTGCCGCAGCCGCCTGAAAAACCGCCCAGGCCGAGCCGCGCCTGCTTTCGATCCGGGCCAGACGGTCCAGAAGCGCCTCGTTGATACGTTCCAGCTTTTCCTGCCGGCGGGCGGCATCGTCTTCGTCACGCAGCACGGTCGTCGCCATCCGTATCATTTCCCCCCGCCGGCATGAACGCCAGCCCCACGAAGGTCTGGTTCACATGCATGCCGCCATGCTGTTCGCCCAAGGTATTGAACCCGACGATACGATAGCGGTTGAAAAGCTCGGCCAGTTCCGGCGCATGACGACTTTTTTCTACTGCCAGCCGGCGCAGGATACAGTCGAAGCCAAGCACGAGTTCGGGAAGCTGCGGCAGATCCGAAAGCGCCGCGTCCATATCGTCGAAAATATCGTCGCTCGCTTCGCCCAGCGTCAGCAGGCTGCCGGGCTCGACCGCCGACATCAGTTCCAAACCGCCATCGGCACCGGCGCCGGCGATGGCGCGGACATGGTATTGATCGGCGATGTGCAGCAACAGCGGATGGCGCGCGAACAAGACCGGCGACAGCGCCGCGCGCGGCACGCCGATCAGCCGGGCGTATTCTTCGGCCGCCGGTTCGTCGTTCAGCCGCATGATGGTGCGGTGACTGTCGCTTGTGGCGGTGACGACCATGCGCTGCGCGGTGGGGGTGAAGTGTGAAAAGACCACCTCGCGCACGGCAAAATCGGTCTCGATCATGCACAGCAAAACCGAATCCCGCATCAGCCGCGTGTCGAGCGTCAGACAGGCCGCGCTGGAATCGCCCATGTCGCCGACCGTGCCCCCCACCACATTGAGCCAGGGCAGCGAGGCGTCCAGTGTGGCGCTTACGACCTCTTCCTGCCCGGCATCGGATTCGGTCAGCAGGATGCCGAAGCTGTCGCGCCCCGGGGTGCGGGCGAAATCCGTCGCGGCGCGGCGCAACCGGTCCATCCATTCGGTCACCGGCAGGCGCGACACATCGGAAAGCTGGACCACGCTGACCCGAAAGCTGCTTTGGGGAAACATCACCGCGACCAGCCGGCCATGCATGTAACCGCTGTGATGGAATTCGCCCATCGAGGAACAGGCGATCAGCCGGCAATCCTTCGGCAGGGACGGAAACAGGCCGTCGGCGATCGCCTGCAGCCGCGGGGCGGGCGAGACGAACAGCAGGACCAGCGTCGGCTGGATCGAGGCCGCGGCACTGGCAAGGCCGGCGATGGCGGCGGCCTCGTCCTCGGTGTCAAGGCACAGGCTTATCGGCGCGGCAGGCGCGGGTCCGGGGCCCACAGCCGATAACACTCTTTGCGTCATCGCTCAGCTATCGTTGAAAAGCTGCGCAATATTGGCCAGCCGGACCGCCTGGGTGCGGCGGCAGACGTCGATCTTTGACATGATGGCGGTCAGATGCGTCTTGACGGTCGCTTCGGCGATCGACAGTTCGTATGAAATCTCCTTGTTCGCCTTGCCCATGCAGACCTGACGCAGGATCCGCAACTGCTGCGGCGTCAGCGTCGCAAAGCGGCGGATGATGTCGCTGCGCTCCTCGTCGTCTTCGCTGCGCGCTTCGGGGTCGTAGAAATCCGGCAGCACCACCTCGCCGTTCCAGATCCTGAGCAGCGCCGAGACCAGTTCGTCCCGGGGCAGCGTCTTGGCCAGAAAACCGTTCGCGCCCGCCGTCATCGCGTCGCCGATGACGCCCGGTTCCTGATCGGCCGAGATCAGCGTGATCGGCACCGAAGGCAGCAGCCGGCGCAGCGTCACGATGCCCTCGATCCCCTTCGCGTCGGGCAGGTTTACATCCAGAATGACCGCATCGGGCGGGTCGGCGACGACCCTTTCGGCGGCGTCGCGCAGGCTGCGTTCGGTCGCGACGGATTTCAGCCCCAGCGACACCCGCAGCGTCAACGCAAGCGCGTCGCACATCAGCGGGTGATCGTCGACGATCAGCAGCGACCGGACCGTTTCGCCCGTCCGGCGTTCCTTTGACATTATTGCATCAGACATGCGCGTTCCTCCTGCCGGGCGATCTTTCCGGGCGATGCTTCCGGGCGATCCGTTGGGGACCGATCCATGGGGGGCCGATCCGCGGGGACCGATCCGCCTATCCCGTGCCGCCGCCCGAAAGGACCTGATCGAACACCGCGCCGTCGATGTCGGTCGCATGCACCTTCATCGGTTCCTGCGAGGGTTGGTGCGCGAAACGGAACACGGGATTTTCGGATATCGAAATTCCCCCCTCCATGGTGAACAGCGATTCGCCCCCCTGCGTCACCTCAAGCGTATCAATAAAGCGGGCAGGAATGTTCAGCAATGTCACCTGATCGCGCTGAAACCCCGAAAAGTTCGGATGGCGGATCATCAGCGTGCTGACCTGCCGGTCGCCCTCGCTGATCGTCTTAAGCCGCATCTCGCCGGCGCGGGCAAGCGCGTCGGGGCCGGAACCGGCCGGCGCCGCGCAGCCGCCCGATGCCTTGACGTAACGGCCCGCCATGACCATCCGGCCATCGTCCAGATAGGCGATGGCGCGCAGGTCCGAATAGGCGTCGACCCTTAGTCGGATCTCGAAATCCAGCGGCATCATGCTGTCGCCAAAGGTGAATGTCGCCGCCACCGGGGCGGGGTTCTCATCAACGACGACGATCAGCTTGCGGATCGCGGGCGCGCCTTCGGGCTGGGTTATGCGCACCGGAACCAGCGCCGGATTGGTGGCGCGCGCAGGTGCGTCGAGGGCCATCACCCCGGCGGCGTCGGGCGGGTCGGTGTCCTGCAGGATGACGTCGTAACGCAAACCCTCCCATGTTTCGGAAGGCTGCAACGGATTGTCCTGGGCAAAAACTGGCGGCCCCGAAAGCATCAGCACCGCCGCCACGAATAACAGTCTCATTTCCTCATCCCCTTATCCATGTTGGAGCAACCGCCCGCCATCGTCCATAGTCCGAAAGTATGAATTCGGCCCGGCGGCCGTAATGCTAGGCTGGCGGGAATTGGAGGAAACATGTTCCACCTTCTGGTCACGGCCTGTCTGGCCTCGGATCCGGCTGTCTGCGCGGATCGGTTGCTGCCGGCTGCGGATGCGCCCACCCGGGCCGAATGTGAGGCGCGGGCCGATGCGGCGCTAGGCGACTGGCCCGCGCGTCAGGGGCTGACGGCGAACCGGCCGCGCTGTGTTGAAACCGGGGCGCTTCCCGCCCTGCGGCTGGACGAAATCGCCCCCGGCGTGCTGGTTCATCAGGGAACGGTGGCGATGGCTTCGTCCGAAAACCGCGGCCGGATCGCCAATATCGGCGTGGTGATCGGGCCGTCCATCACCGTGATCGATCCCGGTGGAAGCCGGGCCGAGGCCGAGGCGCTTTATGCCGCGATCCGCCTGCGCAGCGCGGCGCCGATCGGCGCGGTGATCCTGACCCATCCCCATCCGGATCACAGTTTCGGCGCCGCGTTCTTTGCCGAGGCGGGTGCAGAAATCATCGCGGCCGAGGGGTATGAGAGCTATCTTCTGCCCCGCCGCGAGACCTGGCTCGGCTCCTATATCGACGGCATCGGCACGGCCGAAATGTTGGGCAGCGCCTTTGCGACGCCGACCTCTACCAAGGCGCCCGAAGGCTTTGCGCTGCTGCCGGCGCCCGAAGCCCATACCGGCGCCGATCTGATGGCGGTGCACAAGTCTTCGGGCACGGTTTTCGCCGGCGACCTGATATTCCGCGAATTGACCCCGGTGGTGGATGGCTCGCTGACCGGCTGGCTGGATTGGCTGGCGAAAACCCCGGCGCCGGCCTCGGGCCCGATCGTCCCGGGTCATGGCCCCGTCGCGACGGACTGGAACGAGGCCGTGGCGCCGATGCGGACCTATCTTCAGACGCTGAAAGATACGACGCTGGCCGAAATCGCGGCGGCGACGCCCCTGTCCGACGCCGTTCCCCGGATCGTCAAGGCGATGCAGCCGCTTGCGACCGGCTGGGCCGATTTCGACGAGACGACGGCGCGCAACGCCGCGACGGCCTATGCCGAACTGGAGTGGCAGTGATCACTTCAGGCGCGACTGGATCTCGCGCGATATGGCGAAAACACGCTGCTCGATCAGGTTCGGCACATCGCAGATATAGCGGATCTGATCCTGCCGTTCCCTGAACATGCGGGTGTTCAGGTCCAGCTTTTCCTCGGCAAGGTCGATGGCGTCGAAATCGGGTTTTTCGGCCTTTTCCAGCGCCGCCATTTCGCTGCGAAACCCCTCGATCCGGGTCTCGATGGCCCGCTGCGCGCCGGCGAATTCGTCGATCTTCGCCACCACCAGCTGCCGGCGCCCTTCGAGCTGATCGAATGTGGCCTCAAAAAGCCCGGTCAGCGCGGTGTTATCGGCGCTGGCCGCGAAGGCGTCCAGATCGGCGGTCAGGTCGGCGACCGGCACCTTGCGGCTGGCCAGCCGCGCCGCCAGCGCCGCCACATCCGGGCGCCGGGCGGCCTCGGCGCTGGCCGCATCGGGGGCAGGCGCGGCCCACATCTGGCCGACTGACAAGGCCGCCCGCTTCGGGCTTTCGCAGGGCCAATCCGGGCCGGCCGCGATTGCCGGGGACGCACAAAGCACAAGGGTGACAAGCAGGGCTTTCATGTCCGTTTCTCCTTCTTCGCCGGTCGCGACAGGAAGCTGCGGGCCGGGTTGAACAAAACCACCGCGAGGCCGAAAAACAGGATCAGGCATCCCGCAGTGACGCCGGCCGAAAGCCAGTTCATCTTCGCATACATGGCGAAGCGGATCAGTTCGACCGCATGGGTAAAAGGGTTGAGCGAGGCGATACGCCACAGCAATATCGACGATTCCTGCATCCGCCACAGCGGATAAAGCGCCGACGAGGCGAAAAACATCGGGAAGATGACGAAGTTCATCACCCCGGCGAAGTTTTCAAGCTGGCGGAAGGCCGACGACAGCAGCAGACCAAGCGCGCCGAGCATCAGCCCCGACAGGATCAACGCCGGCAGCAGCGTCACATAGCCAAGCAGGGGCAGCCGCACGTCCCAAAGCGCCGCGATGGCCAGAAAGACATAGACCTGCACCACCGAGACAAGGACCGAGGCCAGCAGTTTGCAGCCGAGCAGGAACCAGCGCGGCCAGGGCGAGGTCAAGAGCACCCGCATCGCCCCGGTCTCGCGGTCATAGACCATCGACAGGGACGACTGCATACCGTTGAAAAGCTGGATCATCGCCACCAGTCCGGGCGTGACATAGACCTCGTAAAGCACATAGGTCTCGTAAGGCGGCATGATCGAGACGCCGAGAACCGAGCGAAAGCCGGCGGCGAAGATGAACAGCCAGACCAGCGGCCGGACCAGCGCGGCAAAGAAACGGCCGCGCTGGTTCAGAAACCGCAGCCCCTCGCGACGCATGATCCCGGTCAGGACGATCGGCCAGCCGGTCATGTGGTGACCCCGGTCAGATCAAGGAAGGCGCGGTTCATCTCGGCCGGTGTGGCCAGATCGCCGGCGCGCCCCTGCCACAGCACGCGCCCCTGATGCAGCACGGTCAGCGCGTCATCGGGCAGGATCTCGTCCAGAAGATGCGTGGCCCACAGCGCCGCGGCGCCGCTTTCCGCGACCACCCGCCGGGTCTGCGCCAATACCTCGGCGCGGGCCTTCACGTCCAGCCCCACGGTCGGTTCGTCCAGCAGCATCAGCGACGGCTTGTGGATCATGGCACGCGCGATCTCGGCCCGGCGAAGCTGTCCCCCCGAAAGCGTCGTCACCTTCGATCTCGCCCGCTCCGTTAGGTCCACCGCGCCGAGCACCTCGGCGATCCGGGTCTGCGCCTTGGCGCGGGGAATGGCGTGCAGGCTGGCATGATAGCGCAGGTTGTCCATCACGGTCAGATCGGGGTCGAGCGCGCGGGACTGGAACACGACACCGATCCGGCCAAGGGTCGCGGCACCCGCCGCCATGTCGTGGCCGGCGACGAGGATCCGGCCCGTATCCGGCGCCAGCAGCCGCGTCACCAGCGCGAACAGCGTCGATTTTCCGGCGCCGTTGACGCCCAGCAGGGCATGAAACTGTCCCGGCGCGACGTTAAGCGAGACATCCGTCAGCGCCCGCCGGTCGCCATAGGCATAGCCGACGTTTTCGACCGACAGGGCTGGCGTTATCATCTCGGCCAAGGGGTTCCCCGCTCCCGGCGTGACGCAAGCTGGAATGTCGCGGGCATGGCCGGCCTTTCTACTGGATGTTGAACACCGCCTGCAGGCCGTCGCCGGAAGAGCCGGGCACCGAAAGCGTATAGCGGCCCGGCACGATGGCGACGAAGCTGATGACCGCGGTGCCGGGACTGTCGAATTCAATCGAATGGACCCCCATCGGCCGGATCTCCACGTCGTTCACCACAATCTCGTTGACCCAGATCGCGCGAAAGAAATCTCCGCCCGAAAGCCCAAGTTCCTGCGAGCCGTCGGCATTGATCGCGATCCGGTAATAGCCGCCGGATTTGAGCGTATATTCCGCCGTCGCGACCGGCTTGCCCGCGCCAAGCACCAGCGGCGCCAGATCGGTGCGGTTGTCCCGGGCGAGGATGCCCGAAAAGCCATAGTCGAACTGACCCGCGGCTTCATGAACGCCGGTTTCGTCCTCGCCTTCCTGTTCATCGTCTTCGGCATCGGCAGGTGCGGCGGTCTGCGCGTCGGTGGCGGGTTGCGTCCCGCTCGGGTCGGCATCTTTCGCGGCGTCCTGGGCGCTGGCCGGCAGCGACAGCAGGGTGGCGATGAAAAGCGAGGCAAGCAGCCGGGTCATGGGATCTCTTTCTTAAGGGCCGTTCGGCGCGACGACGACGCCCCAGGGCTGCTGACCCACGGGCACGGATTTCACCACCTTGTCGGCCTGAACATCTATCACCGACACGTCATTGGTGTTGCCGTTGGTGGCGAACAGATATTTCTCGTCCGGGGTAAAGGCCAGTTGCCAGACCCGCTGACCGACCAGCAGATAGTCGATCACCTCATCGGTTTCGCCGTCCACCACCGCCACCCGGTTCGCGGGACCGAGTGCCACATATACCTTTTTGCCGTCCTGCGTCACGCGCACCCCGACCGGCTGGATCGCCTCGGGCAGCACACCCGGGATCTCGAAGCTGATCTTTTTGGTGATCTCGCGGGTCGCGGGGTCGATGACGCTGACCGTGCCGCCGATTTCGGCGCTGACGTAAAGCTTGGTCCCGGCGGAATTGTACTGTGCGAAACGGGGCCGGGAATCGACCAGCACATTGCCGACGATCTCATAGGTCGCGGTGTCGATGAAATGCGCCATGTTGGTGGTTTCCGAGGTGTTGATGACGAATTTCCCGTCCGGGCTGATGCCCATCCCCTCGGGCTCGACGCCGACCGGAATCTCGGCCAGCACCTGCCGCGTCGCGGTATCGACGACGGTCACCAGATTGTCGTCCTCATTGGCGATATAAAGCGGATTGCCCGAGGGGTGCAGCACGAACAGTTCCGGATCCGCCCCCGAGGGCAGGGTATGGGTTTCCTGCATCGTCTCGGGGTCGAAGACCCGGACCAGATCGTCATCCGAGGCGCAGACGTAAAGCTCCTTGCCGTCGGGCGAGATGGCGATGCCGCGCGGGCGGTTGCCGCCGGGGAAAGTGCCGATCACCTCCCAGGTTTCGCTGTCGAATACGGTGATGTCGTTGCTGCGTTCGTTGCTGACGAAAACCCGGTTGGCGAGCGCGGGGGTCGCCAGAAATACCGCCAGAAGTGCAAGGGAAAAGCTGCGCATATCACCCTCCGTCCAATTTGCAGGCCGTTTCCGGCCGGTCCGTGCCCAGCGTATCAAGTTGCGACACCTGATGCAGATAGCCTTCCTGCGGACTGACCGAGACCACGATATTGTCGGTGGCCAGCAGGATGGGCTGACGAAGCTGGTGATCCCAGTCGCGAATGGTCATCTTTTCGCCCTTGAACCCGGCGACCGCGAAATCGGGGCTTAGAATAAACTGCTTGAGCTGTGTCGGATCGGTCGAGCCGGTCCGCGTCGCCGCCTCGCCCAGCATCCGCAGTGCCAGCCATGTCGAATAATCCTCGTCCCGCATCGGCCGGCGGGTCAATTTCTCGAAGCGGTTTTGAAATTGCGTCGCGCCCCAGCTTTCCAGCGCCGGCGACCAAAGCCGCGCCCGCAGGCCGGCCGAGCCCGCAACCGGCCGTGCCGCCCATGTCTGGAAGGGCAGATAGCCGGCAAAGACCTGATTTTCGTCGGCGGCGATCAGCACGTCGTAATCCTCGCCGAACTGGGTATCGACCGGGATCTGCCGCTGAACCAGAACATGGCCGGTATCGCTGCGGCGCGATCCTCCGGTATCGGCAAACTCCTTTTCGGCCACGATCTTGGCGTTGAACTTTTTGGCCGACGCCTGATAGGCCGCCTTCAGCGCCTGATCCGAGGGGTGGCTGCCCGACATCAGCACCCAGCGACCCCATTTCTTCCACATCAGAAACTGTGTCAGCGCGTCGGTAAGCATCGACCGGCTGGGCGTGACATGGATCACATTGGCCCGGCAATCGGCGTTTCGCAGGTTGTCGCCCTGGGCGAGCGCGTTGAAGATCAACGCGTCCGGCGCCGTTTCCCGCGCCCGGTCGGCCAGCGCCAGCGTGGTTTCGTCATCGGCAAGCACGGTGACGAATTTCGTGCCCGCGCCAAGAATGCCGTCCAACGCCTTCACCGCATTCTCGGGCGATGCGGCGACCGTGTCGGTGACGAATTCCTGACCCATGAAACGGCCGGTGGTCGCGTTATCCTCGGTCGCGAGCACGGCGCCCGCGAAACCCAGATCGGGCGGCGTAGCGTCCAGCCGCGACACCGGGCGCAACGCCTGCCGGTCGATGCGCAGAACCGCCGCGCGCAGTTGGGTCACTTCGGTGGTCGGCGCCTGCTGCGCAGCCAGTGGCAGCGCAACCAGCAGGACCGCAACCAGCAGAACCGCGGCCGCGGCACTCGCTATCAGCTTCATCGCATCCTCTCCCACCGCAAGACTGGTCGGATCGTCGGGGCGGATCAAGGGGGGTGGCCGATGATACGACCTTTGTCGCATTACCGGAGGTTCCGCCGTGGTTTTGGGGGATGTATTCCCGGGCTGTCCACAGCCGGGTTCCGGTGGTCGGAAGATCGAAGGGGCGCGGCGATATCCTTCCTCAACCGGAACGCCACGCGAAACAATCCGGCGACCGCAAGGCGTCGCCGGGCCGCGGGCTTGTCTGTGGCGGTCCGGCCCCGGGTTCCGCATCGGCAGATCAAGGGGGCTGCGACGATGCCAATCCACAACCGGACGTCCCGGTGAGAAAGCGGGAGCGACCCGACGCCGCCCCCGGCCGGCGGGCTTGGCGTTGGCGTTCCGGCGCCGGGTTTACTTGGCCGGCTGGTCCTCTGGCGGAGTGGTAGGCTCCAGCTTGCCGCCGGATTCCTGCCAGCCCTCGATCCCGTCGGGGAACCAGCGGATACCCGTATAGCCCCAGGCGACAGCGCGTTTCGCGGCGTTCCAGCTTAGCCAGCAGTCGCGGCGGCAGAAAATCACCATCGGCGCCGCCATGTCCCCCTTGCTTATCTGTGCGAGGCCGTCGCGCAGCCGGGCTTCCTCGACCGGGTTCAGCGCCTCGTAGCCGGTGTCATGCAGCCACGTCGCGCCGGGGATGGTCAGATAAGGTTCCTCGCGGAAAATCGTGCCCTCGGGCAGGTTTGCGGGGCGTCCCTTGCGCGGATAGACGTCGATGAAGGGGACGCCTGCGTCGTGGAGCGTCCGGGCCTCGGCCGCATTGATGACGGTCGCGCCGGCAAGCGTCGCGGGCGTGGCTTCGCGATAGGGCGGCGCGCGGAACCCGTCCGGTTCCGGTACTGCCGCGGCGGGTGACGTTTCCGCGGCGGCAGCCGGTTCCGTTGCGGTCGGCGCTTCAGCCGCAGCCGCATCGGTCGGACCCGGCGCCGGGGCGGTTTCGCCCGCAGCAGCCGGAGGCGCAGCGGTCGACGCGCCCGGGGCGGCTTTCATCGCCTTGCCGTAATCATCGACAAGCGGCACGCCGGCCTCGGTCAGGATGGCGTCGATCTCGGCCTGATTGCGGCGGATGAGGCTGTTAAGCTCGCGCTTCCATTCCTGTTCACCCGGCCGCACGCCCATGGTGATGCGGAAGAAAAGATGCGGGCTGCCCTGTTCCTGCAAAAGCGGGGTGAATTGCAGGTCGGAATCATCCTTGATCAGCGGCCCCGCGATCGGACCCCAAAGCACCGCCGCGTCCAGCTTGCCGTCACGGACCTGGGCCAGCATGTCGCCCGCCGGATCCTCGACCCGGCGATCGACGAACAGGTCCCAGCCGCGCATATCCTTGGCAAGCCCGGCCCGCGCCATATGCGTGGCCGGCGGTGTCCCGGCCACGACGCCCAGATTGCGGCCGCGCAGCGCGGGGTCGGTCAGCCGGTCGACGCGGGCAAGATCGCCGTCGCGGCGGGTCACGATTCCATAGACCGAGGTGTAATAGTGGTTGGTGTTCTGCACCAGCTCATCACCCTGCGCATAGCCGATCACCACGTCGCAATTCCCGTCCCGCAGGGTTTTGCGGATAAATCCCATGCCCTGCGGAAACCAGAAATATTCGACCGGAAGCCCGAGTTTCTGGCCAAAGAGCTCGGCCAGCTTGTTTTCGAACCCGGTTCCGTCCTTGGACGACATCGGCACCGCCGCCGGATCCGCGCAGACCCGAAGCGCGGTCTTGGAGTGCAGATCGGCGACCTGCGCGGCGCCGGTCTGCGCGACCAGCGCCGTCAGTGCGGCAAGCGTGGCGCCGGCAAGGCGCGGATGCCACGAGCGAGAGCGGCGGCCGGTCATCAGCCGTTCATGCAGGAATCTTCCTGCGCGGCGAATTCCGGGGATTTATCGGCCTTCTTCGCCGGACGCCCGCGGGCAAGCGAATCGGTGCCGCGCACCAGCAGATAGACATAGATGTCGTCGATATAGCACCAGACGTTCTTGTTGGTGCCAAAGGCCGGCATCACCTGATTGGCCGTTCCGGTCCCGGTATTCTGCTTGCCCGAGGCGACGATTTCCTGGAACTGATAGTAATCCATGTTCATGACCGAATTCTTCAGCGCCGGCGCATAGGTCGAACCTTCGCCGTCCGGCCCGTGGCAGACATGGCATTCAGCCGAGTACCGCCGATAGCCCGAGAAAACCGCGTAATCGACGACGCCATCCTCGATCTTGAAGGTCGGGATGCCATCGGCGTTATACCAGCGGCCGTTTTCCATATAGGAGGCGGTGATGTCCATGCCATTCGGCAGAATGGTCCCACCGGCGGCAACCCCGGTCGGCGGCTTGTCGGCTTCGGTCGGCGGCGGCACGTTATCGGCGCTGCCGGGTGTCGCCGGTGTGGCGGGGGTGGCTGGGGCGGCCGCATCGCCAGAGGTCGCGGCAGCGGCACCCGCACCGGCCTGCGCGGCATCCGCCGGGGGCGTCGTCGGGGCCGCATTTCCGGACGTTGCCGCGGCGGCACCTGCGCCGGCCTGCGATGGCGCCGCCGGGGCGGGGGCGGCAGGGACTGGGGCGGCAGGGGCGGTCGCTTCACCGGAGGTCGCGGCGGCGGCACCTGCACCGGCTTTTGCGGCATCCGCCGGAGCTGCTTCCGGGGCTGCACTTCCGGACGTCGCCGCTGCGGCACCTGCGCCAGACTGTGACGGCGCCGCGGGAGCCGGGGCGGGGGCCGGAGCCGGGGCGGGCGCTGGGGCAGGAACCGGGACCGGGGGCGGGGCGGGCGCGTCCTGCGCCATAAGCGGCCCGGCGGACAGGCAAAGCAGGGTGCAGATAATCGACTTGGTTTTGTGCGGCATCATTAAATCTCCCGAGAAAAAAAGCCGCCCCGACCTGTCTGGCCGGGACGGCTTGGTGATCATCCGAGTCCGGTTACGATCACGCAGGTCGACACTGGTTCAATTCGCCGGAGCCGGAGCGGGGGCCGGAGCCGGGGCGGGGGCCGGAGCCGGAGCGGCGGCAGGCGCATCGGTCGCCGCAGGCGCCTCGGCGGCAGCCGGCGTTACCGCGGCATCGGCTGCGCCGGTGGTGGCGCCGTCACCCGGCAACTCAAACACCGTCAACTGGCCGCCAAGCTCGGTATACTGGCTCAGCGCCGCATAGCCGCCGACCGCGCCCAGACCTTCGTTCGGGTTGGTCAGGCCGGCCGCAAGACCGATACCCGCCCAGCCGCCGACCCCGGACAGAACCGCGATATACTGCTTGCCGCCGGATTCGTAGGTGGTCACGTTGCCGATGATGCCCGAGGGCGTCTTGAACTTGTAAAGCTCTTTGCCCGTCTCGGCGTCAACTGCCTTCAGATAGCCTTCAAGCGTGCCGTAGAACACGACGCCGCCCTTGGTCGCCAGGGCACCCGACCAGACCGAGAACTGCTCGGGCAGGGACCACTTGATTTCGCCCTTGATGTTGTCCCAGGCGATGAAGTTGCCCATGCCGCCATGGCTGTTCGGCGCCGGGTACATCGACAGCGTGGCCCCGACATAGGGCTGGCCGGCGGTATAGGCGACGCGGAACGGTTCATAATCCATGCAGACGTGGTTGGTCGGCACATAGAAGGTTTGCGTATCCGGCGAATAGGCCGCCGGCTGCTGGTCCTTCGTCCCCAGCGCGGACGGGCAGACGCCGGTCGTGTTGGTGTCTTCGCCGTTCTGCTGGGTCGAATACTGCGCGACCACCTGCGGCCGGCCGTATTGATCGCTGGCCGGATCCATGACGACTTCCGTGGCCCAGTTCACCACCGGGTCGTATTTCTTCGCCACCAGCAACTCGCCGCTCTCGCGGTCCATCGTGTAGCCGAAGCCGTTGCGGTCGAAATGGGTCAGCAGCTTGCGCGGCTTCCCTTCGAACTCCTGATCGGTCAGGATCATCTCGTTGACGCCATCATAGTCCCATTCGTCATGGGGCGTCATCTGATAGAACCACTTCGCCATGCCGGTATCGACATCGCGCGCCATGATCGTCATCGACCATTTGTTGTCGCCCGGCCGCTGCGACGGGTTCCATGTCGAGGGGTTGCCGGTGCCGTAATAGACCAGGTTAAGTTCCGGGTCATAGGAATACCAGCCCCAGGTGGTGCCGCCGCCGATCTTCCACTGATCGCCTTCCCAGCTGTTCAGCGAGCTGTCCTTGCCGATCGGCTTGCCGAGCACGGTGGTCTTTTCGGGGTCGACCAGCATTTCCTCGTCCGGGCCGGTCGAATAGGCCCGCCAGATTTCCTTGCCATCGGCGAGGCTATAGGCCGTCACCCGGCCGCGGACGCCGTATTCACCGCCCGAAACGCCGACAAGCACCTTGTCCTTCACCGGCAGGACCGTCGCGGTATTCGTCTCGCCGATCGAGGGATCGCCGGTCTTGACCGACCATTTGACTTCGCCGGTCTTGGCATCAAGCGCGGTCAGCGTGGTGTCGGCCTGATGGGTCAGGATCATGCCGTCGGCATAGGCCAGACCACGATAAACCGTGTCGCAGCACATGACCGCGATCACGTTCGGATCCTGCTGCGGCTCGTATTTCCACAGGATCTTGCCGTCGTTCTTGAGGTCAAGCGCCATGATGTTGTTGGGGAACGGCGTATGGATATACATCACGTCGTCGATGACCAGCGGGCCGCCTTCATGGCCACGCAGCACCCCGGTCGAGAAGGTCCATGCGACGCGCAGGTCGCCGACGTTGTCCTTGTTGATCTGGTCCAGCGCGGAATAGCGGGTATTGGCATAGTCGCCGGTCTGGATACCCCATTGCTTGCTGTCACCGATGATGGCGGTGACCGAATCGTTGGCATATGCGGCGGCTGTGCTGGCCAGCAGCACAGATGCCGTTATCGCTGCGATTTTCATGTAATAGCCCTCCCAAGCTTTCTGCCGCGCAATCGTCTCCCACCAATCATGCGGCGCCCAGCATCAGGCTAGGGCAAATGCCTCGCGGGTCAATGCGGCCTGCGGCGGCCTACGCGGAAAGTATGGTACCCGCAAAATGTCGCATTTGTCCGTGCAAACCCGCGCCGCCACGTGATTTGCCGAGCCTTAGCGTTGTTGAGGCGGTGGCCGGAGCGGTCATGTTCAGCAGGGACGCGGGTCGGTCTGGCGCCGATGAAAAGACCGCGCCGTCGCGGCGAGAACGTGTACGACCTTTGTGGGGGGGCATTGCGGTACCCGGCACGGTGACGCTAAGCTTGGGTGCCGCGCCCACCCATGCCGGACGCAGGCACTATGCCGTTCCGGTCCATTGATGTTCGTGATTGGGGGGGCCGGAAAACCGTCCCTAAGCCGTTTCCGGCGCCGGCTCCGGCCGGTCGCGCAACAGAAACACCATCAGCCCGGCACCGGCGGCAAGTGCGGCCGAAATCAGCCAGACCCAATCATATCGCGTGGTCAGATCGAATATATAGCCGCCGGACCATGCACCGGCGGCGGCGCCGAGCGCGTGACCGGCCGAGATCAGCCCCATCGCCAGCCCCATCACCCGCAGGCCGATATGGCTGGCGACCAGGCTTGCTGTCACCGGAACCGTCGCATAATCCACCGCGCCGAACGCGACCGCGAAGATCACCAGCATTTCGTAACTGGTCCCGATGTTCATCAGGATCAGAAATGTCGCGCCGCGCAGCAGATAGATCAAGCCGAGCAGGACGACCCGGTTCATGCGGTCGGTCAGCCATCCGGCCCCGATCATCCCCAGCATGTTGACGGCCGACAGGACCCCGTAAGCGGCGGCACTTGGCACCGGGCCGAAACCGCAGAAGGCGGCATAGGGCATCAGATGGGTTTCGATCACCCCGGCGGTGGTATAGCCGCACAGCAGGAAGCTCCAGAACAGGACGTGGAATGCCGGTTTCCGGATGATCGTGCCCAGATCGGCCTTCAGCGTCGAAGGGGCTGCGGGCGCTGCGGTTTCTGCCTCGCCGCCATCCTTTGCCGCCAGTGTCAACCACAGAACCGGGATCAGGATCAGGCAGGCGATGCCGATCGCAAAGAAACTCCAGCGCCAGCTGAACGTCGCCAGAACCGCGGCGACCAGCGGCACGATAAGGAATTGACCGCCGGTCGAGCCGGACGTGGCGATGCCGGTGGCAAGCCCGCGATTCGCCTCGAACAGCCTTGCGACCGCAGTCGACACGACATGCGCCGCCACCATCCCGAAGCCGATCGCCGCGACGATGCTGAAGCCGAAAATGAACACATAGGCGTTGCTGGTGCCGGCGACGATCAAGCAGCCGACGCCGACGAACGCCAGCCCAAGCGCGAGCGTCTCGCGCACACCGTGCCGGTCGATCAGGCGCCCGGCAAAGGGTGCAACCGCCGCCATGACCAGAAGCGCCATCGCGGCCGCGCCGGAAATGAAGCTGCGCGACCAGCCGAGTTCCTGCGACCAGATCGGCATGACCAGACCAAGCGTGGCGCGGGCCGAAAAGGCAAGCGCCAAGGCCAGAAATCCGAAGCCGACGACCGCCCATTGCAGGATTGCTGATGGTGAATGCTTCATGCTCATGAATCGCCCGCTGATCTTTTGCGAAAAATCCGCCTTTTGCGAAAAATCCCCGCGCGCCGGGGATTCGGCAAACGATGGTTTTGCGGCTGATGTTTAGCTGTGCTAAACACGGGGGCATGGCCATTCCTTTGACCCTGCTGGAAACTTTCGTTGCCGTCGCCCGCGCCGGCCGCATGCGCGAGGCCGCCGACATCATGTCGCTGACCCCCGGCGCGATCAGCCAGCGCGTGCGCGAGCTGGAGGAACTGGCCGGGCATCGCCTGTTCAACCGGACCCAGACCGGCGTGACGTTAAATGCGGCGGGCCAGTCGCTGTTCGCGGCGCTGGACGAGCCGTTTCAGCGGATAAACGACGCAAGACGCGGGTTGGAGCGGCCGGCCGCGCACCGCGTCAGGGTCAGCACGATGGCGTCCTTCGCCTCGAACTGGCTGGTGCCGCGGCTGTCGCGCTTTTCAGACAGCCATCCCGGGATCGACGTCGAATTGGAAACCGACGGCCGGCTGGTCGATTTGCGGCGTGAGCCGGTGGATCTGGCCATTCGGCACGGGCTTGGGGATTACCCGGGCCTGATCTCGGACCCGCTAGTCGCGCCGGAACTGATCGTCGTGGCCAGCCCTTCCTTGCTGAAGGCGCGCGCGCCGATCCGGCGCCCGGCCGATTGTCTGGGCTTTCCCCTGCTGCATGATACCGAGCGGGCCGACTGGCGGCTATGGTTTCAGGCCCATGGGGTGCAGGTTCCCGACCGTATTGAGGGGCTGTCTTTCTCTGAGGATCATCTGATGGTGAAGGCGGCTGTTGCCGGTCAGGGATTGGCGCTTGTGCGCGACACTTATGCGGATGACGATCTGCGGGCCGGGCGGCTGGTGCGGGCGATTTCCGTCCGCTGGCCGACAAGATTTGCCTATTACGTCGTGCGAACCGCCGAGGCGTCGCAACGGCCGGCGGTGGCGCGTTTTCAGGAATGGCTGCTCAAGGAAGCCGGTGGCGTGACGGGCGGTTCCTGAAACGCCGGTCGCGCCACGGTTGCGCTTTTCGATCCTGTCAATCGACCCGTCTGTCCGTAACCGCGCGGCCATGTTGCAGGTTCAGGGTTTCGCCCGGGTCAGGCAGCTTGGACGGCTTTCCACCCAAGCAGCGCGCCGATCAGCACCAGCCCGGCGGCAAGCGCGCCGACCGCGACAAACCCCCGATCCGCAAAGATCGGCCCCATGAGCATCGGCCCCGCGAATACCGCCGAATAGGTGACGGCGGTGTTCAGGCCCATCACCGCGCCCCGGACCTGCGCCGCGCGCTGGTTAAGCGAGACGACCAGCGCGTTCAGCCCAAGCTGGTTGAAGATACCCCAAACCACCGCGCCGATGAACGCCGACGCGGGTGTTTTCAGGGCGAAACGCCAGCTTAGATAACTTGCAGCGATGCCCAGCAGCACCGTTGTCAGATAGCGGCGGGTGATCGACGGGGCCGCCATGGCAAGGCCGATCCCGGCCAATCCGAACCCCAGCCCATAGGCCGACAGCAATATCCCGGTTCCGCGCGCGGTCAGCGCGAATGTCTGTCGGACGCCTTCGCCAAAAAAGGCGAAGCTGCCGTAGAAGGCGGTCATATAGACGAAGATCACCAAAAGCAGCCGCGCCACGCCCGGAAGCCGCAAGGCCCGCGACAGGGACGTTCGCGCCCGGTTTTCGCCGGCAATGCCGCGCAGGCCGACCGCCATCCCGAATGCGGTAAGCAGCGATAAACCGGACAGCGCGGCATAGACCATGCGCCAGCCAAAGCCTTCGGCGATGAAGGCGGCCAAAGGCACCATCAGCACCAGCGAAAGCGCCCAGCCGGTCAGGACCGCGCCAAGGCGCGCGGCTTCGCGCCCCTGCGTCGCGCTTGCCGCCGCGGTCGCATAGACGCCGGGCAGCAGGAGACCCGTCGCCATCCCGGCAAGCCCCTGCGACACGCACAGCCAGACCCAGTTCGGGCTCGCGCCGCTTGACGCCTGCGCCAGCGCCAGCACCAGCGCGGCGCCGCCCAGCAGGTTTCCGGCGGGCAGGCTGTCGATCATCCGGGCCAGCGTCAGCCCCGACACCGCCGTCGCCGCGCCGAAAACCGAAATCGCCCAGGCGATGCGGGACGGTTCGGTCCCCAACCCTTGCGCCACGTCCGAAAGGATCGGGCTCAGCACGAAGGCGTTCGACCCCACAAGCATAACGCCGGCCAGAAGGGCGAGGGTTTGCGCTGTCCGAATGAAATTCCGGCATTTTGGTATTTTCTGGTATGACATATGGCAATCAGGCGCAGATCGATACGTGACCGCAAATGAAAACCGGCAAGCCAGACGAAAAAACGAATGCTGTTCGGCCGCGCGCCCGGCATGGTTTGGGTCTCGACCGCACCGACCGAATGATCCTCAGGCTGCTCGCCGAGCGGGCCGACCGACCTTATGCCGAGCTTGCGGCACTGGTGCATCTTTCCCCGCCGGCGGTTCATGAGCGGGTGAAACGCCTGCGCCGCGAGGGGTTCATTCAGGGTATCGTCGCGCGGCTTGACGGCGACAGGATCGGCTGTCCGCTGCTTGCTTTCGTCCATGTCACGACGGAAGGCTGGGGCATGACGGAGTCCATCCTCGCCCTGCGGAATCTGGCTGATGTCGAGGAAATCCACACCGCCGCGGGCGACACCAGCCTGATCCTGAAAACCCGCTGCTCCGGCCCGGCGGGGCTGGAGCGGCTGCTGACCCGCATTCAGGCGGTCAAGGGCGTGCGCGCAACGCATAGCTATGTGGTTCTGGGCACCTATCTGGAACGCGGACCGATGCCTGAAATCCCGGACGCGGGCACCGACGCATAACGGCCGAGGCTGGCGGCGCATGCCCCGTGCAACCGGCCAGAGGGTCTGCGCCGTGCGCTGCGTGCTTTCCAAACCCCGCGCCGGGTTTCTTCTGGCGCGGGGGAACGTCATCGGCGGCGGTGATGCCGCAACAGCCTCGTCGACGATCCGACAAGGCTGCCGGGCCTGCTCGGGGGCCGGTATTACGCCCCGGCGGCTTTCCGGGCGGCCGCTTTGCTGGGCGCAAGCATCCGCGTGACGGCGGCGACGTTTTCCGGCTCGGCCCGGTCCGGGGTGCCGCCGACAAAGGGCGGCTCGGGGGCGTATTCCAGCGTCAGCATGGTTTTCTTGGCCCAGTCATCGCCGCGCAGAATTGCGGCGATGGTCAGACCGAAATCCAGGCCCGCCGTCACGCCGCCGCCGGTGATGATATTGCCGTCCTGAACCACACGGCCGTCGGTCGGGATCGCCCCGAACAACGGCAGCAGATCCGTGACGTTCCAGTGCGAGGTCGCCTTTTTGCCCTGCAAAAGCCCGGCCGCGCCCAGTATCAGCGAGCCGGTGCAGACCGAGGTGACGAAACGCGCATGCGGCGCCTTGTCACGCAGAAACCCCAGCACCGCGTCGTCCTGAAGCATCGCCGTGGTGCCACGCAACCCACCCGGAACGAACAGCACATCGGCCTGATCCGGGCAATCGTCCAGCGTATGGGTGGGGGGGACGGGCAGATCCACATCGGTCGATACCGGCTCGCGCGTTTTCCAGACCAATCGCGGCGTCGCCATGGTCAGGCGAAACACCATCAGCGGCCCCAGCAGGTCCTGAAACACCATGCCGGGATAGATCAGCATGGTGTAGTTCAGCGGCGGCAGTCGGGATTTTCGCTTGGGTTGCTGCGGCGATGTCTGCTGGGAGTTCTGCGGCGATTGCTGCGCCTCGGCCTGGGCGGAAAAGGTGGCCAGCAGGGCGGCCATGGCGGCGGTAGTGTTGAAATCTCGACGGTTCATGTTCTGCATTCCTGTGTTGAATTCAAAATCGGATTGAACGGAAAGACGCCCCCGTCGGGACGGGGGCGGCCGATCAGAAGCGCATCGAGGCCGACAGCAGCAGCGTGCGCGGCGCGCCGCGGGTCAGCCCGTTGACCATCATCCCCGCCGAGGCCGAGGCCCAATAATCGCGGTCGAGCACGTTCTCGACCGCCGCGCGCAGCACTACCGGCTCCTGCCCGGGGCGGTCGACCGTATAGGAGGCGCCCAGATCCAGCCGGGTCCAGGACGGCAGGCGCTGGGTGTTGTCCAGATCGGCGAACTGGCTGCCGGTATGAATCGCCCGACCCGAAAGGGTCAGCCCCGGAACCGCGGGCAGGTCGTATTCCGCCCCCAGAACCGCCTGCCATTCCGGCACGCCGACCGGGGTGCGGCCATCCAGCGCCCCGCCCGCCGTCCGGGTCAGCTCGGCATCGAGCCAGGTGACACCGCCCAGGATGCGCAGCCCTTCGCGCGACTCGCCATGCCATGACAGCTCGATCCCGCGATGGCGCTGTTCGCCGTTCACCGCGAAGATGTTGGTCTGCGGATCGGTGATGCCGCTGGCCTGCCGGATATCGAACAGCGCCAGCGCGCCGCCCCAATCGCCATTGTCGAACTTCAGCCCGAATTCGGTCTGTTTCGACACCGTGGGCGCGAACGCCTCGCCCGCATTGGCGGCGGTCATCGGCGCGGTCGGACCCTGCTGCAAGGCCTCGGCATAATTCGCATAGGCCGAAAGCGAGGGGTTGATGCGCCAGACAAGGCCGACCGCCGGGGTGACCCGGGATTCGGTGTAATCGCCGCGCTTTTCGCCGGTTATCGCGTCATAGGTGCGGGTGCTGAACCGCTGCTGGCGCGCCGCCAGCGTCAGAAGCAGGCTGTCATCGGCAAAGCTCATCGTGTCGGCGATGGTGAGGCCGGCAAAGCGGTGCCGCGCCGAGACGCGCAGATCGTCCAGATCCGGCACCAGATCCGGGCTCGGCGCCGGGAAATCGACCGGATCGTAGATATTCGACGTGCCCCCGGTGCCCAGCATCGCCGGCCGGGCCGAGGTCATGTTCGCCCACCAGTAGGAGGCCGCGAAAACCATATCGTGCCGCACCGCGCCGGTCTGGAACCGGCCGCGCAAACCGACCTCGCCGACGCGGTGCTGACCGCCCGAGGGGAAGCTGAGCCCGGTCACCGTATAGCTGCCATCGGCGCGCAGGTCGCCGGCCGAGCCATAGAGGTTCTGGTTCGCGGTATAGCCTGCCCCCAGCTTGGCATAGGCGGTCCAACTGTCCGTCAGGTCATATTCGGCCTGCGCCAGCGCGAACGCATCCTTGGTCCGCGACTTTGCCCATGGCTGGGCCAGCCGTAGGTCGTTGTCGGGGGCGTCGGGCACCGGAACCCCGGGGGCGAGGCCGATCGCCTCGTCTTGTTTGCGCACGCGGCTGTTCTGATAGCCGAAATCGCCCGACAGCCGGAAGCGGTCGCCCCGATAGTCAAGACCCACGACCACCGCGCCCAGCCGTTCGGCATTGCCGTCGGGCGTGCGCGCGCCATCGCGATAGATCAGGTTGGCGCGCACGCCATATTCCTGATTGGCGCCGAACCTGCGGACCAGATCGGCATGGACGGTGCCCTGCGCCTTTGAGCCGTAAGACAGGCTCACAGCGGTCAGCGGCGCATCCCCGGCGCGCTTCGGGACCAGATTGACGCTGCCACCGACGGCGCCGCCCAGCACCGGCCCGTTGATCAGCGTGTCGGGGCCCTTGAACAGCTCGACGCGCTCGAAAAGCTGCGGGGCGGTGCGCTGTTTCGGCGCCAGACCCGGCAATCCGGCCATCAGGGTATTAAAGCTGAAATAGCCGAAACCCCGGATCCGATAGGCGTCGCGATAGCTGCCCTGGGGCGCGATCAGCGCGTTCGAGGCGTCGTTGACCAGCACGTCGCCAAGGTTGCGCGCCTGCGTCCGCGTGGCCAGTTCCGCGGTAAAGCCGGTACTGCTGAACGGCGTGGACAGCGCGTCCCGGTTGCCCAGAACGCCCAGCCCGGTGCCGGTCGCGACCTGTCCGCCCGTCGCCGCGGGGGGAAGCGCCCAGGCCTCGGACGGGCCGGGCAGGGCTGTCGTGCGCAGGACGATTTCGTCCAGCACCACGTTTTCCACGGGTTCGTCAGCCGCCGCCGAAAATGCGGATGCGGCAATGGCGGCGCAAGCCGTAAGGCCGCCGAGATAAGGATTGACCATAGATTTCCGGTCCTTGTGTCAGAAGATGCTCTGCCCGGCCCGCGCGGGATGTCGCGGGACGATCAGAAAAGGCGCGGACGGCCGAGCGGCGGGAAAGCCGCATCGGTCACCGCGATTGACAGTGGGATCAGACCGGAAGCGGCGGCCCCCGCGCCGAGGGGGCAAGAACACTGTCCCGCCGCGCATGAAGCGGCGGCAGCGGCGCATATTCCGCCGCGAACATCTGCATCGAGGCCTGAACCTCGTGGCCCGGCGCGGAATCGAGCCCGGGCTGCGCGTGAATCGTCCAGTCGCAGAAGGAATCGTCGCTATGCTGGCCGAACCGGTCGTCATCGGCGGGGATCAGCTTGCCGTCCGGCGCAAGGATCATTTCGACCACGCTGTCGCCGGCGCACAGCACGATACGCATCCCGCCGGAGGCCGATTTTTCCAGCATCGTGCCCTGACTGACGGTCGCGAACAGGATGAACGGCAGAATCAGGACCCAGCATAGCGCGCGCATGCGGAAATCCCTCAGCACGGGCATTTCCTTGGGACTTTGCCCGGAACGGCGATTAGGTCGGTCATGGTTCCGTCGGTCGGCGGGGTCGTGGCCTGCGCCACGGTCGCATCACGGATACGCGATCGGGGCGGAAGGCGAAAGCGACCAAATGTCGCGGGAAGGGCGATCCGGCTCACCCCCCTGACGAAACGCGCGGTCGTCGGCGGCAAATGCCGATCGGGTCGGGGACGGCGTTCGGTCGTTCCGGTCGACGGCAATTGAGAAACCGGCCACGTGCTTCGCCCCGGGCGCACCGCCGATCACGCGCCCCGCGGGGGCAGGGGGCCCGTCGCAACGAATCGGAACGATGACCCTCGCGCGGCATGTAGACCCTTTGCTGTCACCTTTGGCGCGGGCGGCATGTCGATAAAGCGCCGGATGCCGCATATGGCCGAATTTATCCGGCCGGATGTTCACGGTCCCACGCCGCGCTGGCATTCGTCAGCGCGCCGATATCGGCCGCGCAGATGAAGCTGCGCAGCGCGGTGAACTTATCCTCGGGCCAGCGGTATATCTGCAGCGCGAGCAGCCGGGCGATGGTATCCTCGCTGAAACGCTTGCGCAGGGGGGCGGCCGGATTGCCGCCGACGACGGTATAGGGCGCCACATCCTTGGTGACGATCGCGCCCGATGCGATCACCGCACCTTCGCCGATCGTGACGCCCGGCATGATCATCGCGCGCATCCCGATCCACGCGCCATCGTGGATATGCGTATCGCCCTTGCCGACATAGGCGTCGGTAATAACCTCGGCGAAGGGATAAAGGCTGAACCAGTCCATCCGATGGGTGTGGTTGCCGCCCATCAGAATGACCGCTTCCGCGCCGATGCAGACGTAATCGCCGATATGAAGCTGATCGACCGGCCATTGCGACACCCACGTATTGCGGCTGTAGTCGTCACCATAGAGATAGCGCACGACGCTTTGCTCGAAACTGCCGGTCCAGGCGCTGCTGTAATAGCTGTGGGTGCCGCGCAGATGGATATTCGGATTGGAGACGGTCTCGTGCAGATATTCGACCTGCGACCAGTGCTTGATCATCGTCGTTTTCCCCAACCGGCTTCCAAGGCGTTTTCGCCGCGCTGATTCGCGTGCGCCGCAAGTTGGCGCCTGATCACCGGAGGAACAAGTCGTTCGATTTTCGCCGGACGTCCGCAGCCCTATCGACATCCGTCGAGAGGACCGGGCGCGCGGCGCGGGGCCGGCCGGATGCCCTCAGCCGGGCAGTTTCGCGACCGCGATCATCTCGACCCGCATTCCCGGTCGGGCAAGCGCCACGCCGCAGGTTGCGCGGGCCGGGGGTGTTTTGGGATCGACCCATTTGTCCCAGACCGCATTCATGCCCGGAAAATCCGCCATGTCGCTGAGCCATACCTGAACCGAGGCGACGTCGGCCCTGGTTCCGCCCAACGCGGCCATGACCCGATCGATACCGGCCAGAACCTGTTCGGTCTGCGCCTCGATGCCGGCCGACATATCCTGCGGGATCTGGCCGGCAAGGAACACGATGTCGCCGATGCGGACGGCTTCGCTCATCCGCGGGCCGGGGTTCAGGTGGGTGACGGTCATTCGGCGTTCCTTTTTGTCGCGAAGGGGTTTTCAGTCGTTGTCGGTGGTTCCGGCGCCGGCATCGGCGCGCGAGTTGTCGGACGGGGGGACGGTGGTTTTCATCGCCAGCGCGTTCAGCCGGGCCATGGTTTCGCGCGACGTCTTTGGCCGCGCTTCGGGCGTGGCGGGCAAAGGCGCGGCAGCGCCGTGACCGGGATCGTCCTGCGGCGACACGACCAGAAGCACCGTGGCCCGTGGAAGCAGGGCGAGGCCGGACAGATCGCCCGCAAGGGCTCCACCGGGCCCGATGTGAACGGCGGCACCGCTCCACCCCAGACGGATCCGGCGGTTCAGCCGCCGGGCGATGTCGGCCAGAAACGGCAGGACCAGAAGCGGGCGGCTGACCGGACCGGCTGTCAGCGACCGGGACGGGCAAAGACCCTCGGCGTCGGCGTCGGTGTCGGTGGCGGCGTCGGCGGCAAAATCACACAGTGTCGCCCCCAGGGCGATGGGGCACAGCGGATCGCCATTCGCGGCGCGCCACGCGCCCGGACGCACGACCGGGCAGATCCGCGACCACGGTTTGCCCTGCGTGGCCTCAAGATGCGCAAGCAGGACGGCGGCCGCGTCGAACC
The DNA here is from genome assembly GCF_042680785.1 of Paracoccus pacificus. Lineage (NCBI taxonomy): Bacteria > Pseudomonadati > Pseudomonadota > Alphaproteobacteria > Rhodobacterales > Paracoccaceae > Paracoccus > Paracoccus pacificus. Next base: position 146,358 of record NZ_JBHUEN010000020.1, on the reverse strand, counting down.
CGCGCGCGGCCAGCCACGCGGCGGCGAAGCCCGCCTCGTCGGCCATCCCCCAGCTCATCCCCGCGCCGCGCGCCGCCTTGGCGCAAAGCGCCTCGACCTCGCCACGCGACAGGGTGATGAAATCGGTGCCGGCTGCGGGCATCGGGGTGCCGGACGGGGTCGGATCGCTGGCCTGTGCGATGTCGTGGATCATGGCCGGTCGTCCCCGAATGCGGGGTCCAGCGGATAGGGCGCGTTCTGAAACAGGTTGATGCGCACCCATTTGTCGGATCGCGGGTCAAAGTGACTGGCGCCGAAGAACGCGAGTTTGCAGCGCATCATGTCGATGGGCAGCATGTCCTGTCCGATCAGGTTGTCGCGGATCTCGGCATAGGGGTGGGTCGCGGCGATCTGGGCGCGGCGGACCATCAGGCGATGTTCGGGGTGGCGCAGCAGGAACCGCGCGATCGGGATCTCGTCGCCGACCCCGGCCAGCGCATCGGCGAGTTCCCGGACCATGCGGGCGATGCAGAGCGGCTGTTCAAGCGCGACGCCGGCGTCGCGGCGGCGATCGCCCAGACGCGGCTCGAGCTTTTCCTCGGACACGTACCAGAACCGGGCCTGTGCGTCCGGCGCGGAAAAATCCATCGCCAGCGCCCAGTCATAGCGGTCCCGCAGGATGTCGCGCAGCCGTCCGACCGGCATGCCGCCATCCAGCCGGAAATGCGCGGCCTCATCGGCGCTCATCCGGGCGGAAAGGTCGTCGATCAGCGCGCCGTGAGGTTCCAGCATCAGCGCCAGCAACGCCTCTTGCCCCTCAAGGCCAAGATGCGTCTCGCCCCAGCGCCAAAGCGTGTCCCAGGGCAGGGGCGCGGGTCCGGGAAAATCGACCAGCCGCGCGCCGATCAGGTCAAGGTCGCGACGCAGGTCCCGCAGCCGTTCGGTCTGAACCGGATGGTCCGACCGCCAGTCCGCGGCATTCGCGAGGGCCGCGCCATGGGCCGCATGCAGCGCGGCCGTGGCCATGGGGGTCGCGTGGGTCAGATTGCGGACCCGCGCCAGCGCGGTTTCCCGCGCGGCCATCCAGTTGTTCAGCAGGACCGGATGGCGGACCACAAAGGGCGCCATGCCGAGCCCGGTCGAATTGCCGACGCCCAGACGGCGCTTGATGGCCGGGTCCAACCGCACCGCCGCCGCGCCGCCCCGCGCGGCCGCCAGATGTTCGACCATATCGGTGGTGAACTGCCGGATCAGCCAGACCGAAAGCATCTCGGCCTGAAAAGGTGCTGCGAATTCGGGCCGGTCGGCAATGGCGCGGTGGTCTGCGGCGCCGAATTTCCCCGAACCATAGACGGCGGTGGTGCGCATCAGATAACCCACCGCTTCGACCTCGGCCGGATCGGGCTGCCGCCCCGCCGCAAGACGTTCGACCACATGGGCGAACAGCCTGACCGAGCGGTTGGCGCGGCTGAGCGACAGCTCTCGCGGGGTGATCCGGCCGGCCTCTTGCAGCGGGACGTTACCGGCCAGACGGGTCAGATCGGCGGGCGAGGGATCGCCGTCGAACAGCGCGAAGGTCGCGTCCCAGGCGGTGGCGATGACCCGGTCCGAGCGCATCTCGTCCGGCAGGTCATGGGCGAAGGCGACAAGGCTATAGATGCGCTGCGGCCCGATGGCGCGATAGACGGCGCGGCCGACGCCGTTCGCGTCGATCTGCCACAGCGGCCGGTCAAAGCGCCAGTGCTCGGCCCGCATCCGGCGCAGCATGACCCGCAGAAAGGACAGCCGGGTCGGATGCGCCGAACCCATCCGCGCCAGCCGCATGACGGTCGCGGCCGGTCGCGGTCCGATGCCGCCGGCGGGGGCGGCGGTGTCAAAGCCGGTTTCATCGTCGCTTGCCTGTCGCATGCCTTTCCCCCTTCGGTTCGGAACGGCCGCGGGCGGTGGTATCGACCGCCCGCGACCCGGTTACTTTTGCCGGCCCAGCATCAGCGTGATGCGCAGCGCGTCCCAAAGCGAGGGCAGCAGCACCAGCGAGACCGGCACCGCCGTCACCACGATGAAACTTTGCAGCTTGCCGATTCCGCCCGCACCGGTCGAGATCAGGATAAGCGCCATTACCCCCATCGCCAGCCCCCAGAACGCCCGCAGCGGCGTCGAAGGATTGTCGTCGGACATCGCGGTGGCGATGACAAAGCTCATCGAGTCGCTGGTGGTGGCCACGAAAATCATGGTCAGGATCAGAAACAGCACCGAAAGGATGAAGCCCATCGGCATGGCCTGGGTGATGGCCAGAAGCGCTGCGGGCAGGTTGAAGCCCTCGAACGCGGTCGCGATGACGCCGGGGTTCGCCTGTTCCAGCCCGATGCCGGTGCCGCCGATGATGGTGAACCAGAAATTGGTCAGGATCGGGGCGACGATCGACAGCAGGATGATGATCGAGCGGATCGACCGGCCCCGGCTGACCCGGGCCACGAAGATCGCCATCAGCGGGCCATAGCCAAGAAACCAGCCCCAGAAGAACACCGTCCACCAGCTCAGCCAGCCCGGCGGTCCGAAGATGCCGGCCTCGCCCCGGTACATCGCCATCGAAAAGAAATTCTTCAGGTACAGACCGAAGCTGTCGAAAAAACTGGTAAAGACCAGCGCCGCCGACCCGGCCATAAGCATGAAGGCCAGCAGGACGAAGGCCAGAACGATGTTGGCCTGCGACAGGAACTGAATGCCTTTTTCCAGCCCCGAGATCGCCGAGAGCGTATAGACCGCGGCCAGCGCCATGATGATGACGGCCTGTGTCGCGAAACTGTCGGGGATGCCGAACAGCGCGTTCAGGCCATAGGACATCTGCAAGCCCAGAAAGCCGATCGGCCCCACCGTGCCCGCGACCACCGCGATGATGCACGAGGCATCGGCGATCAGCCCGATCGGGCCATGGATCGCACGGTCGCCGAAGACCGGATAAAGCAGCGTGCGCGGCGCCAGCGGCAGCCCCTTTTCATAGTGATAATACATCAGCATGATCGTGGTCAGCGAACCAAGGATCGCCCAGGCCAGAAAGCCCCAATGCAGATAGGATTGCGCCAGCGCGATCTGGGCCCGGGCACCGGCGTCGGCGCCCTGATCGCCGAACAGGGGCGGGGTCGACAGGTAATGCGCGATGGGTTCGCCCGCCGCCCAGAACACCCCGCCACCGGCCAGCAGCGTGCACATGATCATCGACGCCCATTGGAACCGGTTGAACTCGGGCCGCGCAAGCCCGCCCATCACGGTGCGGCTGCCGGGCAGAAAGCAGATCACCAGACTCATCAGAAAAGTGGCCAGCAGCAGGACCTGCCAATACAGGCCGAAATAGGTGGCGGCAAAGTTGAACCCCCAGTCGACGACGGCGTTCAGCGTGTCGGCGCTGATCAGCGCAAGCGCGCAGAACAGCAGGATAAAGCCGCCGGTTATCGCGAAAAGCGGTTTGTCTACGCGGTCAAGCCAGCCCTCGCGGCGGGCGCCACGCTCTTGGGTCGAATCCGTCATGATCTCCTCCATCCCAGATCATTGCGGCTGCTGTCGCAGCCTTTATGCAGCCTTTGTTCGGTCTTTATTCGGCTTTTACTCAGCCTTTATTCTGCGGCGCGGCTCAGGTCCGGACGGGTGCCGGCGGCCGGCCCGAAGCTGGTCCCGAAAAAGCGCCGCCAGTTTCCCCCCATGACGGCGGCCACGTCGGACGACGACATGCCGGTCCGGCGCAGACCGTCCTGAATGCGGCCGAAATCGCGATTGTCGGCGAACCACGCGGGCATCGGCGGAAAGCCCGGCGCATCGGCGCTGCCCTCGCCATAGTCGATGCGCTTGGTCCAGCGCCCGACACGCATCCATTCGACGATGCTGTCCGGCTGGTCCTGACAAAGATCGGTGCCGATGCCCAGATGATCGACGCCCATCAGATCGGCGGTGCGCGCGATCATGTCGCAGAATTCCTGCAAGCCGCAGGCGCTGCCGCCTTTCAGGTGATGGGGATAGACCGAAAACCCCAGCATGCCGCCGCTTTGCCCCAGCGCGCGCAGAACCCGGTCGGATTTGTTGCGCAGCGCCTTGTGCCAGGTGGCGGGGTTCGCGTGGGTGATGGCGATGGGCCGGGTCGAATGGGCGATGGCGTCAAGGGTCGAGCGTTCGCCCGAGTGGCTCATGTCCACGACCATGCCGACCCGGTTCATCTCGGCCACCACCTCGCGGCCCATGCGGGTCAGGCCGGTATCCTCGGCCTCGTAACAGCCCGAGGCCAGCAGCGACTGGTTGTTATAGGTCAGTTGCATGAACCGCAGGCCCAGCGTGTGCAGAACCTGCACCAGACCGATGTCGTCCTCGATGCAGGACGGATTCTGCGAGCCGAAGAATATCGCGGTCCGCCCGGTCTCGCGGGCCAGCGTTACGTCATCGCCGCTGCGGCCCTGAAAGATCAGGTCCGGGAACTGCTCGAACCAGCGGTTCCAGCGTTCGATGTTCAGCACCGTCTCGCGAAAGGTCTCGTGATAGGCGATGGTCACATGGACCGCATCGACACCGCCTTCGCGCATCTGACGAAAGATCTTTTCGGACCAGTTGGCATATTGCAGCCCGTCGATCAGCGGGTTCATCGCGTTGTCCATCGCGGCGCTTGTCCCGGCGCTCATTCCGCGGCTCATTCGGGCACGCCCGCCGCGACATAGGCGGTCTTGACGGTGGTGTAGAATTCGGCCGCGTAACGGCCCTGTTCGCGCGGACCGTAGGACGAGGCGCCGCGCCCGCCGAAAGGCACGTGATAGTCGGTGCCGGCGGTCGGCAGGTTCACCATCACGCAGCCCGCCCGCATATTGGCGCGGAAATGCGCCGCCCGCGCCAGCGACCGGGTCATGATCCCCGCCGTCAGCCCGAAGGCGCTGTCATTGGCGATGGCCAGCGCCTCGGCATAGCTGCCGGCGCGGATGATGCTGGTGATCGGGGCGAACATCTCTTCGCGGTTGATGCGCATGTCGTTGCGGGTGCCACCGAACACCGCGGGGGCCATGAAATAGCCGTCGGTCGGACGCTCCAGCCGGTCGCCGCCGCACAGCAGTTCGGCGCCCTCGGATATGCCGAGGCTGATGTAATCGAGGTTCTGGCGCAATTGATCGTCGGACACGACCGGGCCGATCTGCGTGGCCTCGTCCAGCGCATTGCCGACCCGCAGCGCCTGCGCCGCCTTGACCAGTTTCTCGACGAAAGCGTCGTGGATCGCCTCATGCACAATCAGGCGCGAGGCGGCGGTGCATTTCTGCCCGGTGCCGCCAAAGGCCGCGCCGGCGGCATGGGTGACGGCCAGATCCAGATCGGCGTCATCCATGATCAGCATCGGGTTTTTCGAGCCCATTTCCATCTGGATCTTGGTCATGTTGGCGATGGCGCTGGCCGCGATGCCGCGTCCCACCGCGACCGAGCCGGTGAAGCTGATCGCGTCGATCAGCGGGCTGTCGACCAGCCGCTGACCGACCGCGCGGCCCGGCCCGGTCACCAGATTGAACAGCCCCGGCGGAATATCCTGCCGGGCGATGATCTCGGTCAGGGCGACCGCGCTTGCCGGGGTCAGGTTCGCGGGCTTCCACACCACCGCATTGCCATAGGCCAGCGCCGGGGCGATTTTCCATGCCGGGGTGGCCACGGGAAAATTCCACGGCGAGATGATGGCGACGGTGCCGACGGGTTCGCGGCGCACGTCGATTTCGATCCCCGGCCGCACGCTTTCGGCCAGATCACCCTGATTGCGCAGCGCCTCGGCGGCGTAATAGGTAAAGAACTGCCCGGCGCGGTAAACCTCGCCCTTGCCCTCGGCCAGCGGCTTGCCTTCCTCACGCGATACAAGACGGCCGATTTCTTCGGCCCGAGCCATCAGCTCGGTTCCGATGGCCATCAGCACGTCATGGCGTTTCTGGATGCCCGCCGCCCACCAGACCGGTTGCGCGCGCCGCGCGGCCTCGAGCGCCTCGTCAAGCTGATCGGCGCCGGCCTGGGCGTAGGCGCCGATCACGTCAGAAAGATCCGAGGGGTTCAGGTTCTCGATCGTCCCGGCGCCGGCCTGCCAGCGGCCCGCAACATAGATCCCGTTTGAATGTGGCATCGCGCAGTCCTTCCGTTTGGAAACAGCTAGACCATCGGCAAACATTCAGGCAATCTGGAAGTTCTGAAGAATATTTCAGGAAAATTGAAATCATGATCAAACTGGAAATGCTGCGCGTGTTTCGCACGGTGGCCGAGCATGGCTCGCTTGCCGGGGCGTCGGCGGCGCTGGGCCGGACACCTTCGGCGGTGTCGATGATGCTGGCCCAGCTTGAGGAAAACATCGGCGCGCCGCTGTTCGAGACCGACCGCAAGAACCGGCTGACCAAGCTGGGCGAGGGCGTTCTGACCGAGGCCGTCCGCGCCACCGACGTGTTCAGCAGCAGCAGCGAGACGATCCGGCGGCTGACCAACTCCATCGCCGGGATCGTGCGGGTTGCCGCCGTCCCGTCGGTGACGATCACGCTTTTGCCCGGCGCCATCGCGGCATTCCGCAGTATCCGCCCCGAGGTGCGGCTGGAGATCAGCGACGTGGACAGCGCCTCGGTCCGCCGCCGCATCCGGCTGGATGAGGCCGATATCGGCATCGTCAGCGCCGGCGCCGACGACCCGGGCGAGGGCGTTACGATCCTGCGCGACCGGCTGGGCATCGTGCATCGCCTGAACGGCCCGATCGGGCATGCGCTGGCATCCGGGGCGGAAGCAAGCTGGCGGCTGCTGGGGCTGGAGCCGCTGATCGTCAATCCGCTGTGCCGGCTGGTCGACAGCGACTGGCTGGCCGGGTTGCAGGAGAAAAGCAATCTCGAGGCGCGCAATACCACGGCGCTTCTGTCCTTTGTGCGCGACGGGCTGGGCGCGACGGTCCTGCCCGAAAGCGCGATCGCCCATATGTCGGACCGGCTGGGCGTCGCCGTCGCCAGCGACCCGGTCGCCATTCGGGAATTGCGGATGATCAGGAACCCCGACCGCCGGCCAAGCCCCGCCGCGCAAGAGTTCTGGGATGCGCTGGCCGCGATGGGAACGCATGCGCCCGACGTTCCGCCGCCGACCTGATCCGCGCCGATGGCGTGAGCGCAATCGCGGCCACGGCTGCGTGGCTTTGTGTTGCCGACGCGTGCGGACGCATGGCGCGCGTCGGCTGGTGCGGGGCGTCGGTGATCCGGCGGAACAGCCGCTGACGACGGGCGCGCGTGCCGCCCGGATGGCGCGCCGGGCCTATACCGTATCGTCGCCTGCGGGCTTGTTCTGCAACAGCGACAAACGATGGTCCGGGCTGCGCGCGATCAGCCGCGCGGCCTCGGCCAGCGGCAACAGCGGCGGCAGGCCGGAAGGCGTGGCCAGATAATGCGGCACCCAATCCGGGTCGAATTTCGATTTGAACGCGCGGAGCCCGGAAAAATTATAGAACGCGCCGCCGTGGCGATAGATGATGCTGCCGAAACGGTCCCAGATCCGGCCGCTGCGATCGGGCGACAGCCCCGACAGCGGCGCCATGCCCAGCGACATGTGCGAGTAACCGCGCGCCTTGAGTTGCAGCAGAAGCTCGGTGAACAGATATTCCATCGTGCCGCCCGGGGCATGGTCGGACTGACGCATCAGGTCGACGGCGCAGCGCCCGCCGGTGCCGGCGGTCAGGATATTGGCGAAGGCGACCAGATCGCCGTTGTGCCGGACCAGCGCCAGCGGCCACAGGTTCAGCCAGTCGGGATCGAAACGGCCGACCGAAAACCCCTTTTCGCGCGCCTTTTTCGCCGCAAGCCAGCCGTCCGAGATCTCGCGCAATTGCCGCAGCAACGCCGGATCATGCGGCGGCATCACCAGTTCCAGCGTCAGCCCGTCGCGGCCGGCGCGGGCATGGGTGGTGCGCAGCTTCTTGCGGTCGGGCCCGTCAAGCGAGAACCGTTCCAGATTGACGACGGCCTTTTCCCCCATCTTGTGCAGCCCCATGCCAAGTTCCAGCATCAGGGGCACGGCCGCGGGCCCGATCTCGTAGAAAACCGGGCGGACGCCGGCCCGACGGGCGGTGTCGACGAAGGTGAAGGCGACATCCTCGGCCGCCGCGGCCTCGCCCACCGGACCGCCATAGGACAGCCAGGACGTGCCCGAGGTCGCGAACATGACGAAGGCGCGCTCATTGTCGGACAGCATGATGGCCTTGTCGCCGGTCAGCGCGAAGCCGGCGTCGGGATCGGCGCTTGACCCGACGATCGCCCGCGCGGTCGCAAGCGTGCGCTGGTCGGGTATCTCGGGGCGGAAACGCGGCGCGCGCAACAGCAGGAACAGCGATCCCGCCCCCACCACAAGGCTGATCAGCAGACCCGAGCGCAGCGCCCGGGGGGCATTGGCGTCGGTCGCGAACTGCCACCACAATTCCTGACCGTAAGGCGTGCTTTTATGGGCGAAGAACAGCACGAAGCCGACGCTGAGGATCGCCGCCAGCAGGACCGCCATCCAGCCGGGGGTGATCGGCGAATGGGTCAGCATAGACCGCCGGTGGAATGCGCCGTGAAACGGCAGCAGGATCGCGACCCCCAGAAACAGGGTCGCGGCCTGCGAAAGCTCGGTCTGCTGCAGAACCGCGACCACGGCGCCGGCCAGCATGGCGCCGATGGTGACCCAGAATGCGCCAAGGCTGCGCCGCACCAGCCCCAGCGACACCACGATCAAGAGGGCCCCAAGGGCGCTTGCCAGCAGCGCCGAGCCCTCGATGAAGGCCAGCGGAAAGAACGCCTCGGCCGCTTCGGCGGCATCGCTGACCGGGGGCAGCAGGGCCGAGATCGACATCCACAGCCCCGAGCCGAAGACCATGACCGCCAAAAGCAGCGGCGCGGCGGGCTGGATGGCGCGAAATGCGGGCTCGACCGCCGCGAAGATCCGGTCCAGACGCGGGCTGCGGGTCTTGCGCCCGAAGATGCGCCATGCCTCGAACAGCGACAGCGCGATCAGCGCCAGCGCGAAGGGCACCAGAAAATAGACCAGCCGGTACAAAAGCAGCGCGGCAGCGAACTCATGGACGCCGCCGACGGCGGGCAGGGCGGCGATGATGATGGTCTCGAATACCCCGATGCCGCCGGGCACATGGCTGATGACCCCGGCCATGGTGGCGGCGGCGAAAACCGCGACGAAGGTCAGGAAATCGGGGCCGTTACCCGGCAGGAACAGATACAGGGTCAGCGCCGAAAAGGTGATGTCGCCCAGACTGATCAGCAGTTGCGCCGCCAGTATGCCGGGTTTCGGCGCCGCCAGATTGAAGCGTCCGATCCGCAGCCGCCGGCGGGTGACCGAGGCCCAGATCAGCGGCGCCAGCACCGCCACGATCGCCGCAAGCGCCAACAGCCGCAGGGTTTCCGGCGCCAGCGGCACGACCGAGGACAGCGCCGACGGATGGACGGCCAGCGCGCCCAGGCCCAGAAGCGTGGTCGCCACGCCAAAGCTGATCGCGGTAAAGGTCGACACGGCGGCGATGTCATAGCCGTCAAGGCCCAGCCCCGAATACAGCCTCCAGCGGACGGCGCCGCCCGATATCGCCGACAGCCCGATGGTGTTGCCGAAGGCATATGCCAGAAAACCGCCGCTGAGAATGACCGGCCACGGCAGCTTTTTGCCCAGATGGCGCAGCGCCGACCAGTCATAGCCGGCAAGGCACAGATAGCCCGCGAAGGTCGACATCAGCGCCAGCAGCACGATATGCCACGGCGTCGCCCTGATCTGGGCGGCCACGGTCTGAATGTCTATCGGTGCCAGCAGACGATAGAGCGCGAAGATGCCCAGCACGAACAGCAGCAGCACCAGAAGATAGGGCAACAGCACCCGCAGTCTGGCGGTCGCGCCACCGGGCGGGGCGGCTGTGGGATCTCGGCGTGGCGGTGTCACAAATGAACCTTCTGCGTGCGGCTGTGCGGGGTTGGCCCCCGTCTGGAATTTTCCGTCTGGAATCCCGTATCTGGTGGCTAACTATCTGCGGAGTATCGCGCGTCAAGGCAAGCGCCGTTGCGCGTGCCATCTTATGTCGTCGCGCCCTCCGGGCCTAGGTGGGGGACCAGCCCGGGCGCCCCGGGGCCGGTCTGACGGGGCGGGTCTGATGGGGCGCGTCGGCGGTGGATCGCCTGTTGGCGCCGATCAGCCGGCGCTTTCGGCCCCGCCGGCCAGCGCCTTCAACGCCTTGACGAAGAAATCGGGTCCGCCGAAATTGCCGGATTTCAGGGCAAGCGCCACCGGCCGTTCGGTCCCGTAAAGGATCGGCACGCCGGTGTCGATCTCGGCCCCGATCCGCAACGGCCCGGCGCCAAGGCGCAACGCGACCGCGCCCGAGGTCTCGCCCCCCGCGACGACGATGCGGCTGAAACCGGCATCCGCCGCGGCGCGCGCGGCGTCGGCGAACAGCGATTCGAGCCGGTTCGACAGCTTTTCGCGGCCGAAGCGGTTCTGGGCGGCGGTCACCTCTTCCGGCGAGCCCGAGGAATAGACCAGCGGCGCGTTCCCGGCATTGGCGCGGAAAAACGCCATGATGTCGTCGACGCCCACGCTGCCGGACATGACATCCTCGGGCGAGACCGCCATCGACGGGTGGTCAGCCGCATGCCGCTCGACCTGACCCAGCGTCGCGCCCGAGCAGCTTCCGGCAAGCACCACGCCGGGACCAGAGACGGCGCCCGTCCCGGGGGCCGAGCCGCTTGCCAACCCGCGCGCGATGAAATTCGCCGCCAGCCCGATGGCGATGCCCGAACCGCCGGTGATCAGCCGGGCATCGGCGGCGGCCTGGCCCAGCGTGATCAGATCGTCATCGGTGGCCGCGTCCGCGATCACCAGCGTCTCGCCCCGCTCGGCGGCCGCGTTCAGCGCCGCGCGCACCGCATCGGGGCCCTTGCGCACTGTGCCGGTGGCGACCAGCCCGACCGGATCACGGCTTTGCCGGCCCAGCCAGCGGCGCAGGTCCGGGTCGGTCATCGGCGTCAGCGGATGGTTGCGCATCCCGCTTTCGCTCAGCAGCCGGTCGCCGACGAACAGATGGCCCTGATGCACGGTGCGGCCCATGGTCGGAAAAGCGGGGCAGGCGATGACGCCGCGCACGTTCAGCACATCCGCCAAGGCTTCGGCGACCGGGCCGATATTGCCCTCGGGCGTCGAATCGAAGGTCGAGCAATATTTGAAAATGATCTGCCGGCAGCCCTGCGCCAGCAACCATGACAGCGCCGCAAGCGAGGTCGTGACCGCCTCGGCCGCCGGAATGGTCCGGGTTTTCAGCGAGATGACGCCGGCTTCGATCTCCGGGTCGGCGCTGCCCGAGGGGACGCCCATATATTGCATGACCTTCAGGCCGCCATCACCGCCCGGCGAACCCTTGGCCAAAGTATTGGCGATGTCGCCGGCGCCGGTGAAATCATCTGCAATCACGCCTAATAGCACTGTGTGGTCTCCGTTCTTTGCGATTGGCCATGCGGTGACCAAACTGGGCAGATGCCGCGCATTTCGTCGGACGCTGACAGCGACTTGGCCGCTCTGATCGGTTCTGTCAAGCCGAAGGCGCGCGGCGCTGCATGGATCGGGGAAGGATCGCGGTTCGACCGGTAGGCGTACGGGTGCGCGTGCCCTTTGCGGCGCATTGCCCGCCCGTGGTAACAGGCGGGATGACCAACGGCCGAGGCATCATTTCCTGCCGGATCACGGGCCCGGAACCCAAAGCCGCCCGCGGCGACGGGGCGCCGGTTTTCCCCTATTGGAGCTTTACCAAGACCGTGATCGCGATTTGCGTCCTGCGGCTGGCCGAGCGGGGCGTGGTTGAACTTGACGCGCCGCTGCCCGGACAGGGGTTCACGCTGCGCCAGCTTTTGAACCATACCGCCGGCCTGCCGGATTACGCCACCCTGCCGGAATACCATCGCGCGGTTGCGAATGGGGACGCGCCATGGCCGAAAGACCGGGTTTTCAGCGCCGCAATGGCGCAGGGGTTGCTGTTTCCGCCGGGCGCGGGCTGGTCCTATTCCAACATCGGATACATGCTTGCGCTGGATCTGATCGAGGCTGCTTCGGGCCGGTCTTTTGCGCAGCTTCTCGCCCACCTGACCCGCGACATCCCCGGGCTGGATGGTATCACGCTTGCCACCACAAAGGCGCAATTCGCCCGTGTCCCTTGGTCTGGCGCGCCGAGCTATGATCCGGGCTGGGTCTATCATGGTTGCCTGATCGGCACGGCGGCAGATGCGGCGCGGCTGCTGCACGCGCTGTTCGCCGGGCGGCTCGTCGGTACGGAAACCCTGCGGCAGATGCTGGTGCGCCAGCCGCTGGGCGGTACCATCCCGGGGCGGCCATGGACGGAATGCGGCTATGCGCTTGGCCTGATGAGCGGCCGGTTCGGCGCGGCGGGGCGGGCTGTCGGGCATACGGGCGGCGGCCCGCTTGGCGCATGCGCGGTCTATCACTTCCCCGATCAGGATCCGCCCGCGACGGTGGCCAGCTTCGCCGAAGGCCGGGACGAGGGCGCGGCCGAATGGGCGGCGGCCGGGCTGGCGCGGGACGGCTGATACCGCCGGCGTCGTGACGGGGCATGCGGGCGGTGGGCACGAAAAAACGCCCCACCGCCCGTTGTGGGACAGCGCGGCAGGCGGGCGTAAAAGCGAGGGTCGCCCGGGTCGTGACGCCCGGCTCAGCCGGATGCGGGTGCGGAAAAGCGCCCCGTCGCCCATTGCGGGACAGCGGGGCAGGCAAGCGTAAAAGCGGCAGCCGGGCCGGTCGCGGGTCGCCTCAGCCGGCGACGGGCGCCGCTGCCGTATCCGCGTGAATTGCGGCGAGTTCGGCGGCGAGGGCGTCAAGGCCGGACTTGGTGGCCTGATCAAGCGCCACCAGCGGCGGCACGACATTATCCCATTCCGGGCGACCCGTGCGGCGCCCGATGAGGTGCTTGATCGCCGGAATAAGCCCGGCGCCGGCGATGGCGCCACGGATCCGGCCCACGGTTTCGGTCGGCTGCGGCGCGGCGCCACGGCCTTGCCAGAGCTTCTGGACCAGCGGCGCGGTCTGGTTCACGGTCGCCGAGATGCAGCCGGCGAAACGGTCGGAATCGGCGGTGCCAAGCGCGGTCTCGGCGCTTGGAAACACCTTCAGCCCCGGCATGGCGGCGACCAGCGCCCGGCAATAATCCAGATCGCCCGAGCTGTCCTTGATGCCGCCGAAACGTCCGGGCCGCGCGTCATGCAGTTCGGCAACCAGTTCGGGCGAGAGGGTAATGCCGGTCATCTGCGGGAAGTTATAGAACCACACCTGAATGCGGCGCGATCCAAGCGCACGGTCCAGCGCCATGTACCAGTCGACCAGCCCGGCATGGTTGCCGGGTTTGAAGTAATAGGGCGGCAGGACCAGCGCCACCGGATAGCCCAGATCGTCGGCCGCCTCGGTCAGGGCGATGGTCTCGGACAGCGCCGGCGTGCCGGTTCCGACCATCAGCCGGTTCACGTCGCCGGCCTCGGTCGCCCAACGCATGACCTGAAGCCGCGCGTCGCGGCCAAAACTGGTCGCCTCGCCGGTGGTGCCAAGGATGTTCAACCCGTCGCAACCGTTGTCCAGCGCCCAGCGGACATGTTCGGCAAAGGCGTCGCGCAGCGGGGTGAAATTCTGGTCGACCGGGGTCGGAACGGCGGCGATGACGCCCTTGATCATGATGCTTTTTCCTTCGGTTCGGTTTTGCCTGTCGCCGGCCATGCCGCGACGGTCGGATGGTCCTTGTCGGTGGTGGTCTCGGCCGACCAGCCCCCGGGCTCGCCCAGTCCGGTCAGCTGAAAATAGTCGCGGTTGATAGCGGCGAATTCCGCCTCGTCGCCCAACTCGTCGTCATAGCGGATCGCATCGACCGGGCAGATCGTCTCGCACAATCCGCATTCGATGCATTCGACCGGGTGGATATAGAACATCCGGCCGCCCTCATAGATGCAGTCGACCGGGCAGACGCGGGTGCAGGCGCCGTCCTTGACGTCGATGCATTCCGATTTGATGACCAGTGTCATGCCGCGTTGCCCCTCCCCGCGTCAGTCAGCGCCCACGCCAGACCGGCGGGCGCTTTTCGTTGAAGGCGCGCACGCCCTCGTCGGAATCCTCGGAATTCATTGCCCGCATCAGTTCCGGCAGACGCGCGCCATGCGCGGCGGTCAGCGGCATGTCGGCGGTCTCGGTGATGATTTCCTTGATGGCGCGGACCGAAAGCGGCGCGCAGGCAAGGATGTCGGCGACCCAGCGATCGACCTCGGCATCGAGATCGGCCCGCGGCACGACCGCGTTCACCAGCCCCAGCCGCGCCGCCTCGGGCGCGGGCAGCATCCGGCCGGTCATCATCAGCCCGGCGGCGATGCGCGGGGCGATCTGGCGGGGCAGGCGGATCATGCCGCCGTCAAGCGGCAGGCGCCCGACCTTCGCCTCGGGCAGGCCAAAGCGGGCGTCCTCGGCGGCAATTACGATGTCGCAGCCCAGCACCATTTCAAACCCGCCGCCAAGCGCCAGCCCGTTCACCCGCGCGATCACCGGGATCTTCAGGCTGCGGCGCATGCCGATGCCGCCGAAGCCGTTGGGGTTCAGCGTCGCCCAATAATCCATGCCGCTGCGGCCGCTGCCCGATTTCATGTCCGCCCCGGCCGAGAACGCCCGCTCGCCCGCTCCGGTCAGAACGACCACGCGCAGATCCGCGTCGGCCTCGATCTGGCGCCAGATTTCTTCCAGACGCGCCTCGGTCGCCGCATCGACCGCGTTCATCCGCTCGGGGCGGTCGATGGTGACGCGGGCGACGCCGCCGTCCCGGATGGCAAGTTCGACCGTCACAGGGCACCTTCGCGTTCGTGGATGCCGAATTCAGCCAGAACCTCTTCGGTGTGTTCGCCCAGCTTCGGCGGCACATGGCGGACCGTCACCGGCGCGTCGGACAGATGAACCGGAGAGCCGACAAGCGTGATCTGGCCCAGCACCGGGTGATCGACCTCAAGCAGCATGTCGTTGACGCGGGTCTGCGGATCGGCCAGCGCATCGGCAAGCGAGCGGACCGGCGCGCAAAGCAGATCCTCGGCCTCCAGCCGTTCCAGCCAGTAATCGCGCGGCTTGGTGGCGATCTGGTCGGCAAAGGTCTTTTGCAGGAACGGCTTGTTCTTGCGCTGCGCGGCAAGGTTCGGGTAATCGGCGGACATGTCCGGGATTTCCAGCGCCTTGCAGATGTCGCGCAGCGGGTGGGGCTTGAACGCGCCCACGATCACCAGCGCGCCGTCGGTCGCGTCAAAGACCCCGGTCAGCGGCATCGCGGCCCAGTTCAGGATCTCGCGGTGGACCGACCATTGCGCGGCTTCCTGCATCTGCATCGCGATGATGCTGTCGTAAAGCGACACGCTGACCTTTTGCCCGCGGCCCGATTTCTCGCGCGCCAGCAGGGCGGCCAGAATGCCCTGCACCATATGCATGCCGGCCGAATAATCGCACAGGGTGGTGGGATAGATCGACTTCGGAATGTCCTCGGACGAGGTTTTCTCCATCACGCCGGTCATCGCCTGCGCCAGCACGTCCTGACCGCCCTTGTGGGAATGCGGGCCGGTTTCGCCATAGCCGGAGCCCGAGGCGACGATGATCCGCGGGTTGATCTTGGACAGCGCGTCATAGCCAAGGCCCATCCGCTCCATCACGCCGGTGCGGAAGTTGCTGACCACCACGTCGATCTGGGGGATCATGTCCAGAAGGATCTGCCGCCCCTCGGGCGTCTTGGTGTCGACGACGATCGAGCGCTTGTTGCGGTTCAGCGACGAGAAAACGGCGTTGTTCATGCCCTTTTCGGTCGGATCCGAGTAGAAGGCGCGGGACAGGTCACCCTCGCGCGGGCGTTCCACCTTGATCACGTCGGCGCCGAAATCGCCCAGCATCTGGGTGCAGCTCGGGCCCATCATGACTTGCGTGAAATCAAGAACGCGGATGCCTGAAAGCGGCAGGGACTGATTGGTCATGTAACTATCCTTCAAGAAACTGTCTCGGGCTCGATCAGCGCGTTGGCCGAGGGGATGTCGCCGGGATCGGCGCCCTGGGCGCGCATCTGGGCCTGAATGGCGCGCGCATCGACATCGCGCAGGGCCGTTCCCGCGTTCAGCGCCAGCGATACCGCCACGCCCGACGCCTCGCCCTGCACCATGCAGGGCGGGATCTCGCGCGAGGATTTCTGCGCATCGCTGTCGACCGAGTAATGCCGTCCGGCAACGATCAGGTTGTCGATGCCCTTCGGCAGCAGCGCACGGTAGGGGGTGTAATAGTCGCGGCCACGGCAGACGGTGTCGGCGAAGTAACGGCGCTCGGTCACGTCTTTCTTGGTCACCACATATTCGCCCTTCAGCAGCCGGGTCTGGCGGATGCCCATCTGCTCGGCCGCGCCCAGCATCTTGGCGTTTTCAAACCCCGGCAGGTTTTCGCGGGCGAAGGCCAGCAGCTTCATCATCCGCTCGCGGCCTTCGTATTCGGCGGCGACCATACCTTCGGGCGAAAGCCCGTCGTAATCGGGCATATGCGGGCAGTTGCACCAGACGATGCCGGGCAGCGGGGTCTTCAGCCACCACATACCCCATGCGCCGCCGATGATCCGGCGCGCCTGACGGTCAAGCTGCTTGTAACGCTCGGGCTCGGCATATTCGAAGGCCTGCGCCGCATCGGTGTCGACATCGCAAAGCCGGAAGACGGTGGTGACGATATACTGGCCCTGAATGTATTCGGCGCCGGCCGAAACGCCCACGTCGAGATCGCCCGAGGCGTCGATGACCATGTCGGCCATGATCGCCTGACGGCCCAGCTTGGTCTGGCAGATCACGCCCTTGATGCGGCCATCCTCGACGATCGCTTCCGAGAACCAGCTGTGGGTGCGCAGGTTCACGCCTGCCTCGCGCACCAGATCAAGGCTGACGCGCTTCCAGCAGTCGGGATCGAAGGCGACGGCGTGCAGGATGCTTTGCGGCATGCCGGTTTCGTGAAAGTTGATGCAGCCCCAGCGCGACCATTTCTGCCACATGTCCCAGTTGCGGACGCAATCCTCGGCCGGGGGATAGACCGCGCCATCCTGCGCCGCCATGCGGTCGACGAATTCGGACACGATGCCGGTGGTCACGACTTCGGTGCCCATGTTCACCATGTCGTCCAGCACCAGAACCATGCCGCCCGAGGCCATGCCGCCCAGATGGTGATACCGCTCCAGCAAGGTCACGCTGCAGCCGTTCCGGGCGGCGGAGACGGCCGCCGTCAGACCGGCCGGCCCGGCGCCGACCACGACCACGTCGGAATGGCCGATTACGGGAACCTGTTCGGATTTCGACAGGACATAAGTGTTCATGCGCTCGGACATAACTGAGCATCTCCAATCATGGGCCGCCGCAGGGCGCGCGCGGCAGGGATTTCGGTGGTGGCGGGCCGGTCGGGCCCTACCAGCGTACGGTCAGGCGTTCGGTGATCGCCACGGCTGCGAACATCAGCACGGACAACCCCGAGGACATCAGCACCGCGGCGTAAAGAAGCGGCGCCCGGAAGTTGAAGGTCGCATCAAGGATCAGCGCCCCAAGCCCGCGGTCCGATCCCACCCACTCGCCGACGATGGCGCCGATGACCGAGGTGGTGGCGGCGATCTTCAGCGCCGCGAACAGGAAGGGCAGCGAATAGGGCAGACGGATTTTCCAGAACACTTCGGATTTGCTGGCCGACAGGATTCGCGCCAGTTCCAGCGACTGGTTCGGCACCGATTCCAGGCCGCGCACCATGTTGACCAGCGTCGGGAAGAAACAGATCAGCGCCGCGATGATGACCTTGGTGCTCATGCCGGTGCCGAAGATCAGCACGAGGATCGGCGCGATCGCAAGGATCGGGATGGTGTTGATGAACACGGCCAGCGGAAAGAACGCCCGCTCGACGGTCTTGTTATGCACGAAGGCCACGGCGATCAGGATGGCGACCAGATTTCCCATCAGAAAGCCCGCGACCGCCTCGAACAGGGTCGGCAGGAAGTTCGCCCAAAGCTGCGGCCATTTCGCCCCGATCTCGGCCACCACCGCCGAAGGCGCGGGCGCGATATAGGGCGGGATCGCGAAGATGCGGACCGCGAGTTCCCAGATCACCACGATGGCGACGACGGTGGCGATCGGGATCACCGCCTTTTGCAGGCGGGGGGAAAACGCGGGGCGGCGTGCGGGGGTGACGGTATCCTGAACCATGGTCATCTCAGCAAGTCTCCAGCAGGGCGCGCAGCCGGGCGGTATAGCGCGTGAACTCGGGCGCATCGCGCAGGCCCAGCGTGCGCGGATAGGGCAGGTCGATCGGGACGATTTCGCGCAGCCGGCCGGGGTTGGCGCGCAGCATCAGCACCTTCTGGCCAAGAAACACCGCCTCGGAGATCGAATGCGTCACGAACATCACCGTGACCCCGGTTTCGCGCCAGATGTCCAGAAGCTGCATGTTCAGGTTGTCGCGGGTCATTTCGTCCAGCGCGCCGAACGGCTCATCCATCAACAGCAGCTTCGGCTGGCTGACCAGCGCCCGGGCGATGGCGACGCGCTGGCGCATGCCGCCGGAAAGCTCGCCCGGCAGCGCGTTCTCGCGCCCCTTCAGACCGACCAGCTCCAGCAATTCGCGCGGGGTCCACTGGCCGCGCTGGATCTTGACGCCGCCGCGCTTGCCGATTTCCAGCGGCAGTTCGACGTTCTGCAGCGCCGTGCGCCAGGGCAGCAGCGAAGCGTCCTGAAACACAAAGGCGAATTCGCGCGCCAGCCGCGCGGCGGCGGTTTCCTTGCCGAACACCTGCACGTTGCCCGAAGCGGCCGGCACCAGATCCGAGACCACGCGCAGCAGCGTCGACTTGCCACAGCCCGAGGGGCCGAGGATGGTCCAGAACTCGCCGCTGCCGATATCCAGCGACAGGTCCTGAATGGCGGTGAAATCGCCGAAACGGACCGATGCGTTGCGGATCTCGGCCGCAAGGGGCAGGGCGGTGCGGTCCTGTGCGGATACGTCTTGCGCCATCATCTTCACGACCCCAGCTTCGGCCGCACATCGGCGGTCGCCTCAAGAACCTTCAGCGTCATCACGTCGTCGACCGTCGGCACCGTGCCCTGGAACTGACCCAGCGCGTTATAGGCGTCGATCTGGGCCTGCCAGTTTTCCGCCGTCATCGTGCCCCAGCCATTGGCGGCGGTCTGCGCGTTGAACACGTATTTGAGCACCATCGGAATTGCGGCCAGTTCGTTGTCGCGGTCCATGTTGGGATAGGCTTCGACCATGATGTCGACGGCTTTCTCGGGGTTTTCATAGACCCAGCCCCAGCCGCGCGACCCGGCGTTGATCATCTTGACCACGACATCGAAATTATTCGCCAGCGTGTCGTCGGTGACGTAATAGGGGTTGGCCAGAAGCTGGACGCCCTGATCCCACAGCCGCATCTCGACCCGGTCGGCGCCCATCGCCTCGGTCAGCGCGACGGTGGTCTGCCAGCCGGTGATCACATCGACCTGACCGCTGAGCAGCGGCCCGACGTCCGAGCCGACAACCACGACCTCGACCTGATCTTCGGGGATGTTGTGCTTGGCCAGCAGCGCCTGAAGCAGGATCTTGGCGGTGGCGTTGGTGCCGATCTTCTTGCCGATCATGTCCTGCGGCGTTTTCACCGGGTTCTTGGCCAGCGAGAAATAGGTGAACGGGTGCTGCTGATAGCCGGTGGCGACGCATTTGACCGGAATCCCTTCCGAGCGCGCCAGCATCAGCGACGGGCTGGACGAGATCGACCCCATGTTCGCGGCACCCGAGGCGACCGCCGCCACGCCGTCGATGTTCGGGCCGCCCGGGGTAATGGTAAGGTTCAGCCCCTGTTCCTTGTAATAGCCCATGCTCTGGGCGACGATTTCGCCGATGCAGCCGTTCGTGACCAGCCAGCCCAGTTGAAGCTTGACCTCGGTCAGGTCCTGCGCAAAGCCCGGGCGGACGCCGATCATCGCGCCTCCGACCCCAAGCGCGCCAAGTGCAAACCCTCGGCCCAGAAGTGAACGACGAGACATGAGATTAGTGTTCGGCTGGTTCATCGGCTGGCTTCCCTTTTCCCTGTTGCGGGTTGGCGCTCGCGTCAGCTCTCCCCCGGACGCGATGGGCCCGACCTCGTAATTCGGACATGATAAGTTGTTGTTGGGCGGAACGCGAAGCGGTAATATCGCTCAACAGTGGTGCAAAAATTGCACCGCCTGAAATTGGCGCAGATGCTGCGCTTCTCAGGGCAGGAACACCGCCATGCCGCTTCACGGCCCGATACTGCGCGAACTGGACGAAATCGCCCGGCAGGGGTCCATCCGCAAGGCGGCGCGCGTCCTGAACGTCACCTCGACCTCGATGAACCGGCGCCTGATCGAGGCCGAGGAGGAACTGGGCACCCAGCTTTTCCACCGCTCGCCCGACGGGGTTGAACTGACCGAGGCCGGGCGCATCATGGTGGAGCATTGCCGGCGCGCGCTTTACGATTTCGCGCGGGCCCGGTCCGAGATCGACGACATGCGTGCGCTGCGCACCGGCCATCTGCGCATCCAGTCGATAGATTCGCTGACCTTCACGCTGCTGCCCCGGGCGATGGTCCGCTTTGCCCGCGCCAATCCCGGGATCTCGCTGTCGATGGCCGTGGCGCTGCCCAAGGACATCACCAATGACCTGCTCAGCGGCGAATGCGACATCGGCATCAGCTTCACCAAAGAAGTGCATCCCGACCTGCGCGCCCATGCCGAACGTCCGACCCCATTCGGCATCGTCATGCGGCCCGATCACCCGCTGGCCGAGCGCACCCGGGTCTCGATCGAGGACCTGCGCGGGTTCCGGCTGGTCCGCACCATGGACGCGCGCGGCTATACCTCGATCATCGACCACGAGGTCAGCGCAGCGGCATCGACACTGACCACGACATTGTTCACCAACGCGCTGATGATCGCCAAACAGGCCATTCTGGCCGGCGAGGCGATCGGGCTTTACACCAAGATCGGCTTTGTCGATGAGGTCGCGGCCGGCAAACTGAAATTCGCCCAGTTGGACGTGCCGGCGCTGGCCTCATACAAGATCGGGATGCTGACCCCGGCGGCGCAGGGGATTTCCCCGGAAAAGCAACTTTTTATCCGCGCCGTCGAAACCGAGTTGCGCAGCGTCGATCTTCAGAACTGACGCCGGTTGCCCGCTGCGGGCGCGATCGCGGGCCCGATCGGCTGGCGGTGTTCAGCGGGCCGGGCCGTGGTGCATATAAATCCGTTATACGTCGAATAGAAACTATATATTGGCACTATCTCCCTTGCGGTGCCATGCCCTGATGACAGGGCCGATACCCGCGCCACCGGCGGATATGCCTGGCCATCGGCGGGCCCGTGCGCGGGCTGCCGCGCTTTTACGCCGCCGCCCGTCGCGGTGGCATCTAGGGAGGAAAAAATACATGCTGACCCGTCGTCGCTTTACCGCCGTTACAGGCGCCGCGGCCGTTGCGCTTGGTTTCGGGCTGCCGGCCGCCGCGCAGGAGATCACCATCAAGTTCAGCCATGTCGTCGCGCCGGACACGCCCAAGGGCAAGGGCGCCGACAAGTTCAAGGAACTGGCCGAGAAATACACCGACGGCCGCGTGAAGGTCGAGGTTTACCCCAACAGCCAGCTTTACAAGGACAAGGAAGAGCTTGAGGCGCTGCAACTCGGCTCGGTCCAGATGCTGGCGCCGTCGCTGGCCAAGTTCGGCCCGCTTGGCGCGCAGCAGTTCGAGCTGTTCGACCTGCCGATGCTGTTCAAGAACCGTGACGACCTGCGCAAGATCACCGAGGGCGAGGTCGGCAAGAACCTTCTGGCCACGCTGGAGGACAAGGGCATCAAGGGGCTGGCCTATTGGGACAACGGCTTCAAGATCATGACCGCCAATTCCCCGGTCATTAACCCAGATGATTTTCTGGGTCTGAAGATGCGCATCCAGTCCTCGAAGATCCTCGAGGCGCAGATGGAGGCGCTGGGCGCGGTGCCGCAGGTGATGGCCTTCTCCGAGGTTTATCAGGCGCTGCAGACCGGCGTTGTCGACGGGACCGAGAACACCCCCTCGAACACCTATACCCAGCGCGTGAACGAGGTGCAGAAATACGGCACGATCTCGAACCACGGCTATATCGGTTACGCGGTGATCGTGAACAAGAAATTCTGGGACGGCTTGCCCGACGACGTGCGCGGCCAGCTTGAAAAAGCCATGGCCGAGGCGACCGAATACGCCAACAGCATCGCCGAGGATGAAAACAAGGCCGCACTCGAGGCGATGAAGGCCGCCGGCACGACCGAGTTCCACCAGATGACGCCCGAGGAGCATGAGGCGTGGCTGAAGGTCCTGAAGCCGGTCCACCAAAAGATGGCGGACCGGATCGGCCCGGAATTGCTGCAACAGGCTTATCAGGCGCTCGGCACGCAGTAATCCGGCAATTCATGACGGCCGAAGGGGATGCGTGCGGCGTATCCCCTTTTTCATACGCGCGTTTTTCACACGCGCGCGCGGGCAGGCATTCCAACCCCGCACCGCGCCAGAGATCCCGTCGCGCGATTCCCCGCGCGCCTACTGGTCTTGGCGGTGAATATCGCGGTAAACCTGCGCCAAATTCACTTTGGGATCTTTGCAATGACGGCGAACAGACGAGTTGTCCTTTCAAGCGATCATGCGGGCATAGCCCTGCGCCGCGCCATCGCCACCCATATCAACGCGCTTGGCTGGGAGGCGGTCGATATCGGGCCAACGACGCCCGAAAGCACCCCCTATCCCCAGCACGGCGCGGCGGCGGCGCAGCGCGTGGCATCCGAGGATTGCCGGTTCGGCGTCATCATCTGCGGCACCGGGCAGGGCATCATGATGGCCGCGAACAAGGTCCCGGGCATCCGCTGCGGTGTGTGCAGCGAGCCGTTTTCCGCCCGCATGATCCGGCAGCACAACGACGCCAATATGCTGGCGCTCGGGGCCCGGGTGGTGGGCGAGGGATTGGCGCTGGCCATTGTCGACGGTTTTCTGTCGGCCGAGTTCGAGGGCGGCCGCCATGCCACCCGGGTCGAGATGATCGCGGCGCTGGAGCAGTAAGCACCCATGTGGCCGGCCGCATCCCGTGCGGCCGGCGCCGGCTTCAGGGCCGGTACAGCAGCAGCCGGATACCGGCATAGCCAAACAGTGCCGCCAGCGTGCCCTCGATCCAGCGGCGGGCTTTGCGATAGGCCTTGCCCGAGGCAGCGGTCGAGAAAATCAGCGCATAGCCGAGATTGACGCACAGGCCTAGGACCGCGCAACCGGCGATGATGACCAGCGTGGTGTATGGCGGTGCATCCGTGCGCAGGCCCAGCGACATGATCGCGATCCAGCCAAGGATTGCTTTGGGGTTCGACAGATGCAGCATCAGCCCGCGGCGATAAAGCGTGGTGCTGCCGGCCCTTGGGGCGGGTTTTCCGGGGCCGGGTTCAGCCGATAACGCCGCGCGCGCCGATTTCCACGCCAGATAAAGCAGGTAAAGCCCGCCCGCGATCTTGATGGCAAAGATTGCCTGCGCATAAGCGGTCAACACCGTTGAAATGCCGGTTGCCGCCAGAAGCGCCCAGAACATGCTGCCGGTCACGACGCCCAGCGCCAGGGCTACGGCGCTTGCGCGGCCTTGGTTCATCGCCGTACCCATGATGGCCATCGTGCTGGGGCCGGGGCTGGCGACCGCGATCAGATAGGCGGCAAAGACAAGGGTCAGATGATGAAGATGCTCGGTCGGCATGTGAAACCTGTCGGGGATGCGGGGCCGGTTTTCCCACGATGCTAGCCAGTACGCGTCGGAAGTCGATGCAAAACTGCCGGACGCAATCGCTTTGGAACCCGGCGACCGCTGGCGCTGATATCAGTCAGCCGCAATGTGCCGGGATAGGCCGGCTGGGGCCTGTTTCACGCGGTTAACCCGTTCGCTGTGCCGGCGCCTTAACGCGCCGCCGCCGCCGTGCCTGCCGGCATCCGCCATTGCCGGGGGCCGGTGACGTGGACGGCGCTGCCATAGGCGTCGACGGCAACCGTCACCGGCATGTCCTTCACCACGAATTCGTGGATCGCCTCCATGCCCAGATCCTCGAAGGCGATGACCCGGCTTTCGCGGATCGCCTGCGACACCAGATAGGCCGCGCCCCCGACCGCGATCAGATAGGCGGCGCGGTTGCGGGCGATGCTGTCCACCGTGGCCTCGCCGCGCTCGGCCTTGCCGATCATCACCGCGACGCCCAGTTTCTCCAGCATCATGTCGGTATAGCGGTCCATGCGGGTCGAGGTCGTGGGGCCGGCGGGGCCGACGACCTCATCGCCGACCGGATCGACCGGCCCGACGTAATAGATCGCCCGGTCCCGGAACGAGACCGGCAAAGGCTCGCCCGCCGCCAGCATCTGTTCGATCCGGCGATGGGCGGCGTCGCGCCCGGTCAGCAGGTGGCCGGACAGCAGGATCGCCTCGCCCGGCTGCCATTCGGTGATCTCTTTGCGGGTCAGCGTGTCAAGGTTCACGCGGCGCGCGCCGGCCCAAGCGTCGCGAAAGTCCAGCTCGGGCCAGTCGGACAGGTCGGGCGGGTCGAATTGCGCCGGCCCGGTGCCGTCCAGCGTGAAATGCACGTGGCGGGTGGCGGCGCAATTCGGGACCAGCGCCACCGGCAAAGACGCGGCATGGGTCGGAAAGCTGCGGAGCTTGACATCCAGAACCGTCGTCTGGCCGCCCAGACCCTGGGCACCGATGCCAAGCGCGTTCACCCGGTCGATGATTTCCAGCCGCAATTCCTCCTCGGGCGTTCGGGGGCCGCGTGCGCGCAAATCGGTCACGTCGATCGGCTCGTTCAGCGCCTGCTTGGCCATGACCATCGCTTTGTCGACGCTGCCGCCGACGCCGATGCCCAGAATGCCGGGCGGGCACCAGCCGGCGCCCAGCGTCTCGACCGTGCCGACCACCCAATCCGCGACCGAGGCCGAGGGGTTCAGCACCGCGAATCTGGTCTTGTTCTCGGACCCGCCGCCCTTGGCGGAAACGTCGAATTTGACCCGGTCACCGGCGACCATTTCGACATGCAGCATGGCGGGGGCGTTATCGGCGGTATTGCCGCGCCGTCCGAACGGGTCGGCCACAACCGAGGCGCGCAGGGGATTGGTGTCGCTTCGATAGGCGCGCCGCACCGCGTCGTCGACGATCTCCTGCAACGGCCGGTCCCACTCGAGTTCCGCCCGGACGCCGATGCGCGCGGTGATATTCGCCACCCCGGTATCCTGACAGATCGGGCGATGGCCAAGCGCGCTCATCCGCGAATTGACCAGGATCTGCGCCATGGCGTTCTTGGCGGCCGGGCTTTGCTCGGCGGCCCAGGCGCGGCCCATCGCCTGAATGAAGTCACGCGGGTGGTAATAGGAGATGAATTGCAGCGCGTCGGTCACGCTGTCGATGACATGGCGTTCGGTGATGGCGGGCATGGCCGATCCTTGCTCAGTTCGGAAATTGATTAGGCCCGATCCGCGGCCGTGTCCAATGTCGCATCATCCGCGTCCCCGACATCATCCGCGTCATCCAGCGCCACCGCCCCGATCCAGCGCCCGGTGCGCGCCAGATCGTGCAGCATGCTGCGGGTCAGCGCCTGCACGACCGAAACCGCGTTCGTCGCCGGTCGTCCCGTGGCGTGGGCAAGATAGACGCTGCGCTGGATGGGCGGGTCGCTCAGCCGCCAGCGGAGCAGCTTTCCGGCCGCCACCTCGGCCGCGATGGCATTGCGCGGCAGGATGGAATAGCCCAGCCCCTCGGCGACCAGACCCTTGATGTTGCTATAGGAATCAACGTCGATGACGCAATTCAGCCCCACCCCCAGATCCTGCGCGATATGGGCAAGCTGATCGCGCAGCCCGTGGCCCAGTCCGGGCAGGATAAGCGGCATCCGGGCAGCCGTGGCGAAGGGCAGCAGGCCGTTCGGCGGCGGCAACCCGTCATTGCCGCTTGCCCGCGCCGCGCCGAAAAATTCCAGCTCCTCGGTCAGAATCGCCTCGGTCCGAACGCCGTGGTCATTCGTCTCGCCATAAAGAACGGCAAGATCGACGCGGCCATCGCGCAGCCATTCCAGAACGAAGCCGCTCATCGCCTCGGCGATACGCAGCCGTATCCCGGGATAACGCTGATGGGTCGCGGTGATCAGCGGCACGGCGAGGATCTGGGCGATGGTGCCCGGCAGGCCCAGACGGACCTCTCCGCTTGGGTCGGACAGGCTGCCGCGCACCTGTTCTTCGGCGACGGTGACCTGATCCAGAATGATGCGCGCATGCTGCAACAGGATCTCGCCCGCCTCGGTCGGCTGAACGCCGCGCGGGGTGCGGAACAAAAGCGGCGTGCCGAGATCCGCCTCCATGTTGCGGACGTGCAGGGACAACGCCGGCTGCGCCACGTTCAGCACCCGCGCCGCGCGCGAGAACGATCCCTGTTCGGCAATGGCGCGGAAATAACGTAGCTGGCGGATATCAAGCATCGGGGCGCACCTTCCGGAAAGGCTGTAAGGTCTTAGCGCGATTACCGGGGTCGGTATACAGGAATGTTATGACCGGGCGATCAAAACCCAATTCGACATTCCGAAACCCCGGGCGTATGCGGGATTTCCATGGGCGCCGGGTGTCGGCAGGTGTGATGCGCGCCACAACCGGAAATGCGGCGAAGGGCTTAGGCGGAAATGCGGGTGGCGACGCGGATGATGTCATGGGCCGGGGTCTTGCCGGCCGGGGTCATCCTTGCGGTGATCGCCCGGCAATACAGCGATGCCGCGCTGTTCGACTGGCTGGCCGGCATATTGGGTATCGCCACCGTCGCGGTCTTTTCCATCAACGCGCGCTTTTCCCGCGCCATCTTCGTCGCCATCGGTGTCGCGCTGACGCTTTGGGCGGTGCTGAGCCGTGGCGACTGGTTCGACGGCGTTGCGGCGGCGGCGCGTAGCGGCAGCCTGATCCTTGCCACGTTCACGGCGCTCGTGGCGTTGCGAAGTGCCGCCATCACCTCGGCCGGGATCGTCGAATGCGGGCGGTTTCTGGCCCGCCAGCGCCCCGGCCTGCGCTATGTCGCCCTGACCATCGGCGGGCATCTGTTCGGGTTGATCCTGCTTTACGGCGCGATCTCGCTTCTGGGGTCGCTGGCGACGGAAAGCGCCGCGGCCGAGCCGGACCCCGAGATCCGGCGCCACCGCACCCGCCGCATGCTGGTCGCCATTCAGCGCGGCTTCATCTCGACGCTCTGCTGGTCGCCGCTGGCGTTTTCGATGGTGATCAGCACCGCGCTTGTCCCCGGCGCAAGCTGGAGCGGCGCGGTGCTGTTCTGTCTGGTCAACGCGCTGATCCTGATGGTCGGGGGCTGGGCGATGGATACGATCTTCAAGCCGCAACTGACCAATCCGCCGCCCCCGCGCGCGGCCGAGACCGGGCGCTGGCTGACCAATCTGCGCCCGTTGCTGGTTCTGCTGAGCATCGTCGTGGCGGCGGTGGCGGTGCTGCATCAACTGACCGGCGTTTCGGTCGTCGGCGCGGTGATCACGCTGGTTCCGCTGATCGCGCTGGTCTGGATCTATGTTCAGGACCCACAGGACGGCGTCACGCGGGCCGCATATACCGGGCGGCGCGCGGCCCATTTCGTGTTGCAGGAACTGCCCGGCTATCGCGGCGAGATGGTGCTGCTGTTCATGGCGGCCTATATCGGCAGTCTGGGCAATTTCATTTTGGTGCCGCTTCTGGCGGCGCAAGGCATCAGTTTCGCGGCCGTGCCGCCGCTGGTCATTCTTCTGGCTTTGGTGTGGATCATCCCGGTGACCGGGCAGATCGGGATGAACCCGATCCTCGCCGTCTCGCTGATCCTGCCGCTTTTGCCGGCGCCGGCGGCGATGGGGGTCAGCCCGGCGGTGGTGATCACCGCGATCACCGCCGGCTGGGCGCTTAGCGGCACGACCTCGCCCTTTACCGCCTCGGTGCTGCTGGTGGGGCAACTTGGCGGGATCCCGCCGCGCGATGTCGGGCTGGTCTGGAACCGGGGCTATGTGCTGGTGATGGGGATGGTGCTGTCGCTTTGGGTGACGGCGCTTTATCTGCTGCTGTAGGCGCCGGTTTCGTCGGGGGGCATCGGCTATATGATTTCGGTATAATGCGCATCTATAACATATATTGGATATATCGCTGACCAGCCGCTACCCCAAGGTGGACAGATCCAATCAGCCGGGAAGGGGCAGGCATGCGCCATCATCGCCCAGACGACCAGTATCAGGAAATCCGCGCCGCCGTCCGGGCGCTTTGCGCGCAGTTTCCCGACGAATATCACCGCAGGATCGACGAGGCGCGCGGTTACCCCGAGGAATTCGTCGATGCGCTGACCAAGGCCGGCTGGATGGCCGCGCTTATCCCCGAAGAATACGGCGGATCGGGGCTTGGCCTGACCGAGGCCAGCGTGATCATGGAGGAAATCAACCGCGCCGGCGGCAATTCGGGTGCCTGCCACGGCCAGATGTACAACATGAACACGCTGATCCGGCACGGCTCGGAACAGCAGCGCCAGAAATACCTGCCGAAGATCGCCAGCGGCGCGCTGCGCCTGCAATCCATGGGCGTCACCGAACCGACCTCGGGCACCGACACCACCAAGATCAGGACCACCGCCGTGAAAAAGGACGGCCGCTGGGTGATCAACGGCCAGAAAGTCTGGATCAGCCGGGTCCAGCACTCGGACCTGATGATCCTGCTGGCGCGCACCACGCCGCTGGCCGATGTGGCGAAAAAGACCGAAGGCATGTCGATCTTCATCGTCGACATCAGGGAAGCGATGAAATCGGGCATGGAGGTGCGCCCGATCCTGAACATGGTCAACCACGAAACCAATGAGCTGTTCTTCGACAATCTGGAACTGCCCGAGGACAGCCTGATCGGTGAAGAAGGCGAAGGTTTCAAATACATCCTGACCGGACTTAATGCAGAACGTACATTGATCGCCGCCGAATGCATCGGGGATGGCTACTGGTTCACCGACCGGGTGGTGAACTATGTCAAGGAGCGCGTGGTGTTCGGCCGCCCCATCGGCCAGAATCAGGGCGTGCAGTTTCCCATCGCCGAGGCGTTCATCGAAATCGAGGCTGCCGATCTGATGCGGTATGAGGCCTGCCGTCTGTATGACGCGGGCCTGCCTTGCGGCGCACAGGCCAACATGGCGAAATACCTTGCCGCGAAAGCCTCGTGGGAGGCCGCGAACGCCTGCATCCAGTTCCACGGCGGTTTCGGCTTTGCCTGCGAATACGATGTCGAGCGCAAGTTCCGCGAGACCCGGCTGTATCAGGTCGCGCCGATCTCGACCAACCTCATCCTGTCCTATGTCGCCGAACATATGCTTGGCCTGCCGAGGTCGTTCTGATGGGCCGGCTGCCGCTTGAAGGGCTGACCGTCGTCGCGGTCGAACAGGCCGTCGCCGCGCCCTTCACCACCGCGCGTCTGGCCGATGCCGGCGCGCGGGTGATCAAGATCGAACGCCCCGAAGGCGATTTCGCCCGGGGCTACGACGATGTCGCCAAGGGGCAGGCCAGCTATTTCGTGTGGCTGAACCGGGGCAAGGAAAGCGTCGTGCTGGACCTGACCAGCGCCGAAGGCAAGGCCGGTCTGGCCGCGTTGCTGGCCGGGGCGGATGTTCTGGTCCAGAACCTCAAGCCCGGCGCGCTGGCGCGGCTTGGTTTCGGCCCCGAGCGGCTGACGGCCGACTATCCGGGGCTGATCACCTGCGCGATCTCGGGCTATGGCGAGGGCGGGCCGATGGCCGGGCGCAAGGCCTATGACCTGCTGATACAGGCGGAATCGGGCCTGTGCTCCATCACCGGCGGCCCGGATGAGCCGGCGCGGGTCGGGGTTTCGCTGGTCGATATCGCGACCGGGGCGACGGCCCATGCCGCCATCCTCGAGGCGCTGGTCCGCCGCGGGGTGACGGGCGAGGGCGCGCATATCTCGGTCTCGATGTTCGACGTGATGGCGGATTGGCTGACGGTGCCGCTGCTGAACCACGAAGCCGGCAAGACCCCGCGCCGGCTGGGCCTCGCCCATCCCTCGATCGCGCCCTATGCGGCCTTTACCACCCGGGACGGCAAACAGATCCTGATCTCGATCCAAAGCGACCGCGAATTCGCCAAGCTGGCGGATGTTTTCATGGGCCGGCCCGAAATGGCCCGCGACCCGCGTTTCGCGACCAATGTGGCGCGGGTGCGGAACCGCGCCGAAACCGACGCGGCGGTGGCGGAGGCCTTCGCCGGCATGACCGCCGACGAGGCCGTCGCGAAGCTGATCGCCGCCGATACCGCCTTTGCCGCCGTCAACGACATGCAGGGGCTGCATGACCACCCGCATCTGCGCCGGATCACCGTCGAGACGCCCAATGGCCCGGTCAGCTATCCCGCGCCCGGCGCGCGCTTTCTGGGCGAGGATCGCAGCTATGGCGCGGTTCCCGCAGTCGGGGAAAACGCCGTCGGGGAAAACGCGGCCGAAGAAAACGCGGTCGGGGAAAACGCGGGGGAGAGGCCATGATCGACATCGACCATCTGCGCCAATGGATCGGGCGCGAGGAGGTCAGATCCGAAATTGCCGGCGCGGCGCTGGTCGATCGCTTCAACGCAACCTTCGATCTGGAGGATGCGGCGCGTGACGGGGCACCTGACGGGGGCGCGTATGACGGGGCCGTTGCACCGGCGCTGATCCACCTGTGCCTTGCACCGCCGGCGGCGCCGACCGCGGGCCTTGGTCCCGATGGCCACCCGGCGCGTGGCGGCTTTCTGCCGCCGGTGCCGCTGCCGCGCCGGATGTGGGCGGGCGGCAGTTTCGCGTTTCTGGACGACGTGCGGGTCGGCGAAACGGTAACACGCCGCTCGACCATCCGCGATGTCGTGGTGAAACAGGGCCGCAGCGGCATCCTGTGCTTCGTCACCGTCGATCATCGCATCGACAGCAACGGCCGCGCGGTGGTGGAGGAGCGTCAGGACATCGTCTATCGCGGTGAGGACGCGCCAAACGCCGCCAAAGGGACGCCGGAACCCGCGCCGCAGGGAAGCCACCGGGTGCGGGTCACGCCCTCGCCGCCGCTTTTGTTCCGCTACTCGGCGCTGACCTTCAATGGCCACCGCATCCATTACGACGCCCCCTACCTGCGCGCGGTCGAGCATTACCCCGGCCTTATCGTCCACGGCCCGATGCAGGCCACGATGCTGGTGCAGCTTGCCCAGAAAATCCGTGGCGCACGCCCGGCGCGGTTCGATTTCCGTAGTCTTTCGCCCTTGTTCGACGACGCCGATTTCACGCTGAACGCCACCGAAGACGGTGACGGGCTGAAACTGTGGACCGCCTATGCCGAGGGTGGTCCCGTGGCGATGGAGGCGACAGCCACATGGTAGCGACAAAACCCCCGGGGATCGGCGCGATCCGCGCGCCGCTGTTCGTTCCCGCCGGTCAGCCCGGGCGGTTTGAAAAGGCCGCGATCTCGGGCGCCGATGCGGTGATCCTTGATCTCGAGGATGCCATCGGCCCCGACGCCAAGGACAGCGCGCGGGCCCTGCTGCGGGTCGATTTCACCGATCTGCCGGTGATCGTGCGCATCAACGCAAAGGGCACCGTGCCGCATGACGCCGATCTGGCGGCGGTCGCGGCGCTGAGACCCGCCGCCGTGATCCTGCCCAAGGCCGAGGATGCGGCCGCCGCGAATGCCGTCGCCGACAGCGTGGGTCTGCCGGTGATCGCGCTGATCGAAACCGCGCGCGGGCTGGCCGATGCCCGGCGGATCGCCGGGGCGCGGGGGGTGGTCCGGCTGGCCTTCGGCTCGATTGATTTCTGCGCCGATCTGGGCTGCGATCACCTGCGCGAGGTTCTGCTGCCGGTGCGTTCCGAACTGGTGCTGGCCTCGCGTCTGGCCGGGATCGCGGCGCCCTTGGACGGGGTGACGGCGCAACTGGACGATCCGGCGATCACCTTTGACGACGCCCGCCATGCCCGCGCGCTTGGCATGTCGGGCAAGCTGTGCATTCATCCCCGGCAGATCGCGCCGGTGAAACGCGCCTTTGCCCCGACCGCCGAGGAAATCGACTGGGCGCGACGGGTGCTGGCCTCGGGCGCGGGGGCGGTTGCCGTCGATGGCGCCATGGTCGATGAGCCGGTCCGCATCCGCGCCCGCGCCATACTTGCGCAAGTAGATTAAGCGGCGGCATATTGAGTCTTCAAACCAATATATAAAGATCAAAACATCGAAATCATGACGCCGCAACTGATCCTTGTCCCCGGGCTTCTGAACGACGCCGAGCTTTGGCGCGATCAGATCAGGGACCTTGCCGGGATCGCCCGACCCGTGGTGGCCGACATCACCCGCGCCGAAACGCTGGGCGCCATGGCGCGCGATGTGCTGGCGATCGCCGAGCCGCAATTCGCGCTGGCCGGGTTTTCGCTGGGCGGGATCGTGGCGCAGGAAATCATGCGCATGGCGCCGGACCGGGTGACGCATCTGGCGCTTCTCGACACCACGATGCTGCCCGACGGGCCGGCGCGCGCGGCCGAGCGCCGGCGCCAGGCCGCGATCCTGACCGGTCCCGGCAGGTTTCACGGCTTTGGCGAGCGGCTGCTGCGCAATTATCTGGCCCCCGCGCATGTCGAGAACGCCGAAATGGTGGCCCGTGTTCGCGGTATGACCGAGCGGCTGGGCGCCGAAATATTCGTGCGCCAAAGCCTGATCGACCGGCCCGACAGCCGCGCCCTGCTGCCGCGTATTACCTGTCCGACGCTGGTGCTGTGTGGCGCGTTCGACCTGCTGACCCCGCCGGCGCTGCACCGGGACATGGCGCGGCTGATTCCCGGCGCGCGGCTGGTCATCGTGCCGGACAGCGGCCATCTGACACCGATCGAGCAGCCGCTGGCGGTCAGCGAGGCCCTTGCGCAGCTTCTGTCAGCGGCCTGACGATCCGGCCCCGGGCCGCCCCCTGCGCGCGCCGCCGGGGGCTGTCAACGTCGATCTTGTCTGCCGTCAAACGCGCTGATACTTCTTTGGTATTGGCTGGTCGGCGTGAGCGTCGGATAACCCGCCGTCGGCTGTGAACCCGGGCCAGCGCCGCAGATCGGACGCCAAACCGCGGAAGTTGACGCGAGGTCACCCTTTCGCTCATCACGAAAAGGTTGAAAAGGAGGAGTAGCGAGGTTTCCCATTCCGCTGCCTGACCGAAAAGCCGCATTCAAGCCGGCCCTCAAAACACGACACCAACAGGAGAATCCGATGACCCTTCTATCCCGCAGCCTGATCGCTGCTTCGGCGCTTGCGCTTTTCGCCGGTGCCCCCGCGATGGCCAAGACCTTCATCTATTGCTCGGAAGCCTCGCCCGAGGGCTTCGACCCCGCGCCCTATACTGCCGGCGGCACCTTCGACGCCTCGGCACATCCGATCTATAACCGCCTGACCGAGTTCAAGAAGGGCACGACCGAGGTCGAGCCGGGTCTGGCCGAAAGCTGGGAAGTGTCCGAGGACGGCACCGAATACACCTTCAAGCTGCGTCAGGGCGTAAAGTGGCAGTCGAACGACAAATTCACCCCGACGCGCGATTTCAACGCCGACGACGTGGTGTTCTCGTTCGATCGTCAGGGCAATGCCGACAACCCGTGGCACCAGTATATCCCGGGCATCACCTATGAATATTACACCTCGATGGACATGGCGAACCTGATCAAGTCCGTTGAAAAGGTAGACGATTATACCGTCAAGATCACCCTGAACCAGCCCGAGGCGCCGTTCCTTGCCAATATCGCCATGCCATTCATGTCGATCGTGTCCAAGGAATATGCCGACGCGCTGGAAGCCGCCGGGACCAAGGAAGACCTGAACAACGCGCCGATCGGCACCGGGCCGTTCAAATTCGTCGCCTATCAGAAAGACGCGGTGATCCGCTATCAGAAGAACCCGGATTACTGGGGCACCGCGCCCAAGATCGACGATCTGGTCTTTGCGATCACGCCCGATGCCGCGGTGCGTCTGCAAAAGCTGAAGGCGGGCGAGTGCCAGTTGATGCCTTACCCGGCCCCCGCCGATATCGCCGCGATCAAGGCCGATCCGAACCTCAAGGTCGATGAGCAGGCCGGTCTGAACGTGGGCTATCTGGCCTATAACACCACCATGCCGCCCTTCGACAAGCCCGAGGTCCGCAAGGCGCTGAACATGGCGATCAACAAGCAGGCCATCGTCGACGCGGTGTTCCAGGGCGCGGCCGAGCCGGCCAAGAACCCGATCCCGCCGACCATGTGGTCCTATAACGACGCCATCAAGGACGACCCCTATGATCCGGAAGCCGCCAAAAAGGCGCTTGAGGACGCGGGCGTCAAGGATCTGTCGATGAAGATCTGGGCGATGCCGGTGCAGCGTCCCTATATGCCGAACGCGCGCCGCACGGCCGAGTTGATGCAGGAGGACCTGTCCAAGGTCGGGGTCAAGGCCGAGATCGTGTCCTATGAATGGGGCGAGTATCTGGCCAAGTCGATGGAACCCGGCCGCGACGGCGCCGTCATTCTGGGCTGGACCGGCGACAACGGCGACCCGGACAACTTCCTTTCGGTGCTGCTGTCCTGCGATTCCGCCAAGGAAGGCGGTGCGAACCGCGCCTTCTGGTGCAATCAGGAATTTTCGGACCTGCTGAAAAAGGCCAAGACCACCTCGGATCAGGCCGAGCGCACCAAGCTTTATGAGCAGGCTCAGGTCGTGTTCAAGGATCAGGCGCCCTGGTACACCATCGCGCATTCGACCCAATACGTGCCGATGCGGAAGGACGTGACCGGTTTCGTGATGAGCCCGCTGGGCGACTTCACCTTTGAAACCGTGGACATCCCGGAATAATCGACAGAACCACAACAAACCGGAAACGCGGGGGCATCGCTCCCCGCGTCTTCGTTAAGGAAAGACGCGCATGGTCCGTTTCATCCTAAGCAAGCTGCTTTACCTGATCCCGACATTCATCGGCATCACCATCATCGCCTTCAGTTTCGTGCGGATCATCCCCGGCGACCCCGTGCTTCTGATGGCCGGAGAGCGCGGCGTCAGCCCCGAACGCCATGCCGAGCTGAGCGCGCAGCTTGGTTACGACAAGCCGGTGGTGATGCAGTATTTCGATTTTCTGGGGCGTCTGCTTCAAGGCGATTTCGGCAATTCGCTGGTCACCAAAAAGCCGGTGCTGACCGAGTTCCTGACCCTGTTTCCCGCCACCGTCGAACTGGGCCTGTGCGCCATTCTGATCGCCACGCTGATCGGCGTGCCGGTCGGCGTTCTGGCCGCGATCAAGCGCGGAAGCTGGTTCGATCAGATCTCGATGACCGCGGCGCTGGTCGGGTTTTCGATGCCGATCTTCTGGTGGGGCCTTCTGCTGATCATCTTCTTTTCCGGCATGCTTGGCTGGACGCCGGTGTCGGGGCGTATCTCGCTGATGTATTTCTTCCCGCCGGTCACCGGGTTCATGCTGATCGACAGCCTTCTGTCGGGACAGAAGGGCGCGTTCCTTTCGGCGGTCAGCCACCTGATCCTGCCCTCGATCGTGCTGGCGACCATTCCGCTGGCGGTGATCGCGCGCCAGACCCGTTCTGCCATGCTGGAAGTCATGGGCGAGGATTATGTGCGCACCGCCCGCGCCAAGGGCATGCCGCGCCGGCGCGTCATCGGCGTTCACGCCTTGCGCAACGCCATGATCCCGGTGGTGACCACGATCGGGTTGCAGATCGGCGTGCTGATGGCCGGCGCCATCCTGACCGAGACGATTTTCTCATGGCCCGGCATCGGCAAATGGATGATCGATTCGATCTCGCGCCGCGACTATCCGGTGGTGCAGTCGGGGCTTTTGCTGATTGCCGTTCTGGTGATGGTCGTGAACCTGCTGGTCGATCTGACCTATGGCCTGATTAACCCGAGGATCCGTAACCGATGACCGATATTGCCCCCGTTCCGGCCGTCAAGCTGTCCGATGCGGCGATCCGCCGGCGGATGCTGGCCGAATTCTGGTTCTATTTCCGCCAGAACCGCGGCGCCGTTCTTGGCCTGATCGTCTTTATCCTGCTGGTGCTCGTGGCGGTTTTCGCGCCGCTGATCGCGCCGCATGACCCGACGGTGCAATACCGCGACGCGCTTCTGCTGCCCCCGGTCTGGCAGGAGGGCGGCAGCAGCCGGTTTCTTCTGGGCACCGACGCGGTTGGCCGGGACATGCTGTCGCGGCTGATCTATGGCGCGCAATATTCGCTGTTCATCGGCATCGTCGTCGTGTCCATCGCGCTGGTCGGCGGCGTGGTGATCGGCCTGATCGCCGGCTTTTTCGGCGGCTGGGTCGATACGGTGATCATGCGGATCATGGACGTGATCCTCGCCTTTCCCTCGCTGCTGCTGGCGCTGGTGCTGGTTGCGGTTCTGGGACCGGGGCTGACCAATGCGATGATCGCCATCGCCATCGTCTATCAGCCGCATTTCGCCCGCCTGACCCGCGCCGCCGTGATGTCCGAGAAAAAGCGCGAATACGTCACCGCCGCGCGCGTGGCGGGTGCGCGGAACCTGCGGCTGATGTTCAAAACCATTCTGCCGAACTGTCTGGCGCCGCTGATCGTGCAGGCGACGCTGTCGTTTTCCTCGGCGGTGCTCGATTCCGCAGCACTTGGCTTTCTGGGCATGGGCGCGCAGCCGCCGGCGCCCGAATGGGGCACCATGCTGGCCGAGGCGCGCGAATTCATCCTGCGGGCATGGTGGGTGGTCACATTCCCCGGGCTTGCGATCCTGATCTCGGTCCTTGCGATCAACCTGATGGGCGACGGCTTGCGCGACGCGCTTGACCCGAAGCTAAAGCGGAGCTGACCATGGCATTGCTGAAAATCCGCAATCTGACGGTGAAATTCGCCACCGCTACCGGCAGTTTCACCGCCGTCGACGGCATCGACCTGGAGGTCGACCGGGGCGAGGTGCTGGCCATCGTCGGCGAATCCGGCTCGGGCAAGTCGGTGTCGATGCTGGCGGTGATGGGGCTTCTGCCCGACACCGCCACCGTTACCGCCGACGAGATGACCTATGAGGGCCGCGACATGCTGCGCATGTCGAACGCCGAGCGGCGGCGTCTGATCGGGCGCGAGATCACGATGATCTTTCAGGAACCCATCGCCTCCCTGAACCCGTCCTTCACAGCCGGCTTCCAGATCGAGGAGGTGCTGCGGATCAACCTTGGCATGTCGCGCAAGCAGGCGCGTGCCCGCGCGGTCGAGCTGTTCAGGGCGGTCGGCATCCCCGAACCGGAAGAAAAGCTGAAGGCTTATCCGCATCAGATGTCGGGCGGCCAAAGCCAGCGGGTGATGATCGCCATGGCCATCGCCTCGAACCCGCGTCTGCTGATCGCGGACGAGCCGACCACGGCGCTGGACGTGACCATTCAGAAACAGATTCTCGACCTGCTGATGAAGCTTCAGGAAGATTACGGCATGGCGCTGATCCTGATCACCCATGACATGGGCGTGGTGGCCGAAACCGCCGACCGCGTGGTGGTGCAGTACAAGGGCAAGAAGATGGAAGAGGCGGACGTGCTGACCCTGTTCGAGGCGCCGAAGAACCCCTATACCCGCGCGCTTCTGGCGGCATTGCCCGAGAACGCGACCGGTGACCGCCTGCCGACCGTATCGGACTTTTTCGCGCGGGAGAACGCAGGATGAGCGATTTCGTGACCGCCTCGGCTGCACCCTCTCACGTTCCGGTCGTCGAAGGCCGGGCCATCGTGCAGGATTATCACATCGCGGGCAGCATGTTTAACCGCGCCCGCACCATTCGCGCGCTGAACGGCATCGACTTCAAGCTCGACAAGGGCAAGACGCTTGCCATCGTGGGCGAATCCGGTTCCGGCAAGTCGACGCTGGCGCGGATCATCGCGCTGATCGACGCGCCCTCCGGGGGCGATCTGCTGATCGAGGGCAGCAAGGTCGACATCACCAAGACCCGCCCGGGTCCGGCGATGCGGTCAAAGGTGCAGATGGTGTTTCAGAACCCTTACGGCAGCCTGAACCCGCGCCAGAAAATCGGCGATGTGCTGACCGAACCCTTGATCATCAACACCAACACACCCGCCTCCGAACGCCGCGAGCGCGCCGAGGCGATGCTGGTCAAGGTCGGTCTTGGACCGGAACATTACAACCGGTATCCGCATATGTTCTCGGGCGGGCAGCGCCAGCGTATCGCCATCGCGCGGGCGCTGATGCTGAACCCCTCGCTGCTGGTGCTGGACGAGCCGGTCTCGGCGCTGGATCTGTCGGTGCAGGCGCAGGTCCTGAACCTGCTGGCCGATCTGCAGGACGAATTCGAGCTGACCTATATCTTCGTCAGCCACGATTTGTCGGTGGTGCGCTATATCGCCGATGAGGTCATGGTGATTTCAAAAGGCGATGCGGTCGAGCAGGGGACCCGCGAACAGGTGTTCGAGGATCCGCAGAACGCCTATACCCGCCAGCTTCTGGCCGCGACGCCGATCACCGATGTCGAGGCGATCCGCGCCCGTGTCGCCCGCCGTCAGGCCGCGCGCGCGGCTATGGCGACGCCAGCCTGAAGGGGCGACCAACCGGCGGCGCGCCGGGGCGACGGCCGCATTCCGGCGGTCCTGCCGTGGCCGCGATGCGTGTCCCGGATGCCGTGACTGGTGCTTTGCAGGCATGCCCGACGGACGCGGCAGCCGAACCCCCTACGTGCACAGACCCGCGCGGCCGGTCGCCCGTCACGGCTCAGGATGGCCTTGCTTTCCCGCTCCGGTTCGCGGCATTTTGTTGCAGTTGAAATCTTTTCGATGCGGCTGCGGGGTGGCGATGAAACTGGACACATTCTTTCCCTATCGGCTGGCCGTCGTGGCCGAGGCGTTCTCGCGCCAACTGGTCGCCGTCTATGGTCGCGCTTACGGGCTGTCGCGCGAAGAATGGCGGTTGCTGTTTCTGCTGGAGGACGCAGGCGCGCTGGATTCCATGCAACTGTCGCGGCGCACCTCGCTGGACAAGGTTCAGGTCAGCCGCGCGGCCTCGCGACTGGAGGCGAAGGGCCTGATCACCCGCGAGATTCTGGGCAGCGACAGGCGGCTGCGCTCTTATGCGATCACGCCTATGGGCATGACGCTTTTCGGCCGGGCGTTCCACGAGGTCGGCGCCCGCGCGGACGAAATACTCGCCGCGATGCCCCCTGACGACCGCGCCGCGCTGGAACGCGGCATATCGGCGCTTGACCGGGCGATCGCAAAGGTAACGCAGCCCGAATCCGGCCACGGCGCGCGTTTCCCGCGCCCGGGCCGCGACGTTTAGGGCGGTCAGCGCCGCCGTTTTTCATCGCCTGCGGGAAACGGTTCCGACACCGCCGAAAGCCGACCATCGAAGGGGGATGTCGGAAATGGTTGCAAATGAAACGAAATCTGCTAGGCATGGACTCAGGCGGGCGCGTGTCGGGGCCTCACAGCGGCGCAGGTCCCGATCGAAATGAAAGAGACGTTAGAAATGGCCGATACTGTTTTGCGTAGCTGGGTGACGACGGCAAACCAGCCCGATTGCGATTTTCCGATCCAGAACCTGCCTTACGGCGTATTTTCGACCGAGCGCGGCGCCGGGCCTGGGGCAGGGGAGGCGGCCGAGGTCGGCGCGCGGCGCTGCGGGGTCGCCATCGGCGACCAGATCGTCGATCTTGCCGCTTGCGAGGCGCGCGGGCTGATCGACGCGGGCGGCACGTTCGCACAGCCGCAACTGAACGATTTCATCGCGCTCGGACGCGCGAAATGGGACGAAATCCGGGCGCGGCTGACGGCGCTTCTGGCCGAGGACGGCGACCGGACGCTGCCATTGGTGCCGATGGCCGACGCCACGCTGCACCTGCCGATCCGGGTGACCGAGTTCACCGATTTCTACGCCTCGAAGAACCATGCCTTCAATGTCGGCGTGCTGTTTCGCGGCCCCGAAAACGCCCTGCCGGCGCAATGGACGCATATGCCGATCGGCTATAACGGCCGGGCGTCGTCGGTCGTGGTCTCGGGAACGCCGATCCGGCGGCCGATGGGGCAGGTGAAGGGGCAGGACGGCCCCGAATGGGTCGCCTGCCGCCGGCTGGATCTAGAGCTTGAACTGGGCGCCATCGTCGGGGCCGACAGCGCGATGGGCGAGCGCGTCGGCGTCGATCAGGCCGAACAGATGATCTTTGGCTATGTGCTGCTGAACGACTGGTCGGCGCGGGACATTCAGGCGTGGGAATATCAGCCGCTGGGGCCGTTCCAGTCCAAGGCGCTTGGCACCACGATCAGCCCGTGGATCGTGACCCAGGCCGCGCTGGAGCCGTTCCGCAGCGAAGGCGCCCCGCGCATGAACCCGCTGCTGCCCTATCTGGCCGAGGCGCGGCCGGGTTTTTATGACCTCAGCATCGGCTGGACCATGAACGGCCAGCCCATGGCGCGGACGAATTACAACGTCATGTATTATTCCAGCGCCCAGCAACTGGCGCATCATACCAGCTCGGGCTGTCCGATGCGGGTGGGCGATCTTCTGGGCAGCGGCACGATCTCGGGGCCCGCACCCGACCAGACCGGCGCGCTTCTGGAGATGACGCAAGGGGGCGCGAACCCGGTTCAGGTGAACGGCCAGCCCCGGACATTCATTCAGGACGGGGACGAGATCGGGCTTTACGGTTTTGCGCAGGGCGACGGCTATCGCATCGGTTTCGGCCCGTGCATCGGCCGGATCCTGCCGGCGCAGGCGTGATCATGCCGGCGGCAACCCCGCACGTAAGCGACCGGCCGGTGCTTTACGGCTACTGGCGTTCGTCGGCCGCATACCGGGTGCGGATCGCGCTGGGGCTGAAGGGCATCGCCTGCGATCATGTCGCGGTCGATCTGGTGGCGGGCGAACAGCGCGCAGCCGCATATCTGGCGCTCAACCCGCAGGGCATCGTGCCCGCCCTGCGGATCGGCGATGCGGTGCTGACCCAATCGCTGGCGATCATCGCCTATCTGGACGAGATCCGGCCCGACCCGCCGCTGTTGCCAGAGGATCCGGTGGCGCGGGCGCGGGTGCGGTCGATCGCCCTTGCCGTGGCCTGCGACATCCATCCGGTATCGAACCTTGGCGTTCTGACCCGGGTCGAGGCGCTGGCCGGCGCCGGCGCGCGGCTGGCCTGGAACCGCGACAATATCGCCGCCGGACTCGAGGCGATTGAGCAACTGCTGGATCACCCGGGATATGCCGGCCGGTTCTGCCATGGCGCGGCGCCGGGGCTGGCCGATTGCGCGGTGATCCCGCAGCTTTACAACGCCCGGCGCTGGGACGTGCCCTATGACCATCTGCCGCGCCTGTCGGCCGTGGATCGCGCTAGCGCGGCGCATCCCGCCTTTGTCGCGGCGCATCCCGACAATTTCGACCCTTCGCGACGCGAAGGCACCACACAGGGAGAAGGCCAATGAAATCACTGAAACTCGCCCTTGCCGGGCTGCTGATGTCGGCCGCGCCGGTCATGGCGGAAGAGCTGATCATGTCGTCCTGGCTGCCGCCAAAACACCCGATCGTGGTGAACGCCTTCGAGCCATGGGCGGCCGAGGTCGCGAAAGTCACCGATGGCCGGGTCACGGTCCGCATCATGGCCAAGCCGCTGGGCAGTCCCCCGGCGCATTTCGACATGGCCCGCGATGGTGTGGCCGATATCACCTATGGGCTGCATTCCTTTACCGAGGATGACCGGTTCAACCGCGCCCGGCTGGGCCAGTTCAGCTTTCTGGGTGATGACGCGGTCGCCAATTCCAAGGCGTTCTGGACCATCTATTCGGGCAAGTTGAACGCCGCCGAGGAACACAAGGGCACCCATATCCTTGGGCTGTTCATGCATGGCCCCGGTCTTTTGCACAACAACCTCCGCAAGATCGAGAAGCCCGAGGACATGAAGGGGCTGAAGCTGCGCGTGCCGGGCGGTTACGTCGGCGATCTGGTCGCGGCCATGGGGGCGACGCCCTTGTTCATGTCCTCGCCCGAGGTCTATGAAAAACTGTCCCGTGGCGTGATCGACGGCGTCGCCTTCACCTATGAGGCGATGACCGCGTTCAATCTGGTCGACTACATCAAATATTCGATGAAGGTGCCGGGCGGCATTTATAACACCACATGGTTCTTTGTGATCAATGAAGACAAGTGGAACAGCCTGTCCGAAGCCGACCGCGCCGCCATCGACAAGATTTCGGGCGAGGCGTTTTCGGAACGCGTCGGGCAGGCGTGGAACGACGCCGATGCCGCCGCGATCAAGGCGATCGGCGACAAGGTCGAGTTCTATGATGCCTCGCCCGAGGTGGTGGCGGCGCTGAAGGAAACCGCCAGCAAGGCCGAAAAATCATGGTCGGACAGTCTGGGCGAGGGCTATGACGGCCTGGCCGCGCTGGCCGAGTTCCGCGCCATGACCGGGGTCAAGATGGAATGACCGATCCGCACCCCTCGGATCGGGAACGGGATGCGGTGCCGGACCGGATTCCGGGCCGCACGCCGCATCGGAACGCCGGCTGGTATCGCGGGCTGGCCGGGATCGCGGCGCTTCTGATCATGCTGCTGATCGCGGTGACCTGCATCGACGTGATCGGGCGCTATGCGCTGAACCGGCCGTTCGGCGGCGCCTATGAGCTGACCCAGATCCTGCTGGCTGCGCTGGTCTTTGTGGCGCTGCCCCTGACCAGCGCCGACGGCGGCCATGTCGAGGTCGATCTGGCGCTGCATCTGTTCCCGCGCCCGGTCCAGCGCCTGCTGGGGCGGCTGGCGGGGCTGATCTCGGCGGTGGTGCTGGCGTTCTTCGGCTGGCGGCTGGTCCTGATCGGGCTGACCCAGCTTGACGAGGGGACGCGCACCACCGCGCTGGCGCTGCCGATGGCGCCGCTTGCCTTTGTCGCGGCGGCCAGTTGCGCGGCTTCGGCCGTCATCATGATATTGCGGCGGGAATAGCGATGACGATCTCGATAGTCGCCATCGTCATCCTGCTGGGCATGGTGTTCCTGCGCGTGCCGATCGCCTTCGCCATGGCGCTGGTCGGCGGGGTGGGTTTTGCGCTGTTGCGGGGCTGGGTCCCGGCCGGCGCCATGGTCGGCAACGCGGTGTTTGAGACCGGGCTGAACTATTCGCTGTCGGTCGTGCCGCTGTTCATTTTCATGGGCAATATTCTTGCCGGATCGGGCATCGCGCAGGGGCTGTTCTCGGCCGCCGACCGGGTGTTCGGCCGGATGCGGGGCGGGCTTGCCATGGCTACCGTGCTGTCCTGCGGCGGCTTTTCGGCGGTCTGCGGGTCGTCGCTGGCCACCGCCGCCACCATGTCCAAGGTCGCCATGCCCTCGATGCGGCGCTTCGGTTATTCCGACAGCCTCGCCACCGGCTCGATCGCGGCAGGCGGGACGCTTGGCATCCTGATCCCGCCCTCGGTCGTGCTGATCATCTTCGGCCTGTTGACCGAGGCGGATATCGGCAAGCTGTTTCTGGCCGGTA
Source organism: Paracoccus pacificus (assembly GCF_042680785.1). Classification (NCBI taxonomy): domain Bacteria; kingdom Pseudomonadati; phylum Pseudomonadota; class Alphaproteobacteria; order Rhodobacterales; family Paracoccaceae; genus Paracoccus; species Paracoccus pacificus. The sequence continues at coordinate 102,794 of NZ_JBHUEN010000020.1, read as the reverse complement.
TCATTCCCGGCATCGTCGGTATCATCGGCTATCTGATCGCGGTGATGGTGGCGGTGCGCTTGCGGCCCGAACTGGCCCCGAAAGTCGGCGAGGTGATGCCGATGACCCGTCGCGACGCGATCAGCGTCGCCGCCGTGCTGGCGCTGTTCGGCTTCATCATGATCGGCATCTATGGCGGGCTGTTCACCCCGATCGAGGCCGCCGGCATGGGTGCCATGGCCGCGATGGTGATCGCCGCCGCGACCGGCGGGTTGACGCGCGATGGCTTCTGGACCGCCTGTCTGGACAGCGCCACCGCCTCGGCGATGATCTTCGCCATCGTCATCGGGGCCGAGATCTTCAGCAATTTCGTCACCTTCGCCGGGTTGCCCGACAGTCTGTCGGCGCTGGTCGCGGACAGCGGTTTGTCGGCGTGGTGGGTGTTGCTGGTGATCGTGGTGATCTATCTGGTGCTCGGCTGTTTTCTGGAAAGCCTGTCGATGATCCTGCTGACCGTGCCGGTGTTCTATCCGGTGATCACCGGTCTGGATTTCGGTCTGACCGTGCTGGCCGATCCCGAAGCCGTGCTGATCTGGTTCGCCATCATCGTCGTCGTCGTGACCGAGATCAGCCTGATCACCCCGCCGATCGGGATGAACGTTTTCGTGCTGCGGTCGGTGCTGCCGGACGTGACGCTGAAAACGATTTTCAGCGGCGTCTATATCTTCTGGTTCGCCGATATCATCCGTCTGCTGCTGATCATCTTCGTGCCGATGCTGTCGCTGTGGCTGGTGATCTAGCCCGCCTGTGACGGAACTCTTGCCGCGGTTCCGGGCCGTCCCACAGGGGCGGCCCGTATCGTTTAAGCGGCCGGGGGCGGATTTGAGTTGAAATTTAATCAATCGTTTGATTAAATAATGGCATGAGCGATTCCACATCATCCACCGGCCCACAAACCGTCCCCTCCGATGCCCCCACCGGGACCCGCGCCGATCTGATCGCCGCCGGTCTGGCGCTGTTCGGGCGTGATGGCTTTGCCGGTACTTCGACCCGCGCGCTGGCGGCGATGGCGAAAACCAACATCGCCTCGATTTCCTATCACTTCGGCGGCAAGGACGGCTTGCGGCTGGCCTGCGGGGCCGAGGTTCTGCGCCGGATGACGTCCGTCGCGGGCACACCCGGACCGGTGCCGGCGATGCCGCCGGATCGGGCGGCGAAGATGCTCGAGGCGATGCTGCGGGCCATCGTCGGCTTTTTGGCGCTGGACCCCGGCGCCCGGCAGATGCTGGGGTTCGTGATGCGGGAACTGGCCGAGGACGGGCCGGCGCTTGATCTGTTCTTCACCGATTTCATCAGTCCCAAGCATCGCCAGCTTTGCGCGCTGGTCGGCATGGCCTCGGGCCGCGATCCCGCGTCCGAGGACACCAAATTGCTGGTGTTCTCGATGATCGGGCAGGTGCTTTATTTCCGGATAGGCCAGCCGATCGTATGCCGTCAGCTTGAATGGCAAGACTATGGCCCGGCAGAGGCGCGCGCGATTGCCGACCGGCTGGTGGCCAATATGCACGCCATGCTGAAGGTGCCGTGATGATCGGGTTCGTCTGCGCCATTCCGTTGATCTCGGCGCTGTTTTCCGATTGCGCGCCGCCGCCGCCTTTCGCCACCGGATATGTCGAGGGCGAATATGTGCTGATCGCGCCGCTGACCTCGGCGCAGCTGATCGAGGTTCCGGTAGCGCGGGGCGACCGGGTCCGGGCGGGCGATGTGCTTGCGGTTCTGGAAAGCCGCGACGCCCGCATCGCCAAGGCCGAAGCCGACGCGGCGCTGGCACAGGCAGAAAGCCAGCTTGCGAACCTGCAAGAAGGGCGCCGCCCCGAGGAGATCCGGGTGCTTGAGGCGACGCTGGCCTCGGCCAGGGCGCAGGCGGTCGAGGCCGGGCGCGAGGTGGCGCGGCAAAAAAGCCTGCGCCAGCGCAATGTCACGGCGCAGGCCCAGCTTGACGAGGTTGAGACCACCGCCGAGATGGCCCGGGCCCGCGTGGCCGAGGCCGAGGCGCAACTGGCCGTCGCCCGGCTTCCGGCGCGGCGCCCGGAAATCGACGCCGCCCGCGCCAATGTCGAACGCGCCCGGGCGACCCGCGATGCCGCGCTCTGGCAACTGGATCAGCGCCGGCTGACCGCCCCCGGCGCGGGGGTGATCTTCGACCTGATCCGCCGGCCGGGCGAGCTTGCCGGCCCGTCGGCGCCGGTCCTGTCCTATCTGCCCGACGGCGCGGTAAAGCTGCGGCTTTACGTCCCCGAGGCCAAGATCGCCGCAATCGCCCCCGGCAGCCGGCTGAAGGTGAACTGCGATGGCTGCGCCGATGCCACGGCCACCGTGACCTATGTCTCGGACGCCGCGGAGTTCACGCCGCCGGTGATCTATTCACTGCAAAACCGCCAGAAGCTGGTCTATCTGGTCGAGGCCCGCCCCGATACCGGCGGCGCCGCGCTAAAACCCGGGCAGATCGTGGATGTGGATCTGTCCGGATGAACGCGATCGAGGTGCACGGCCTGACCAAATCCTTTGGCGGACGCAAGGTCGTCGACGACGTATCGCTCAGCGTCGCAAAGGGCGAGATCGCCGGGTTCCTTGGTCCCAACGGCTCGGGCAAGACGACCTGCATACGGATGATGTGCGGCCTGTTGACCCCGGATGCGGGCACCGGCCGGGTTCTGGAACACGACATCCTGACCCAACAGCGCGCGATCAAGCGGCAGGTCGGCTACATGACGCAGAGATTCTCGTTCTACGAGGACCTGTCGATTGAGGAAAACCTGAATTTCGTCGCCGGGCTTTACGGGCTGCCCCGCGCGGCGGTCGGCGACACGCTGGCCGATCTTGGGCTGACCTCGCGCAAGGGGCAACTGGCCGGGCGCCTGTCGGGCGGCTGGAAACAGCGGCTCGCGCTGGCGGCCTGCATCATGCATCAGCCGCAGCTTCTGATGCTGGACGAACCGACCGCAGGGGTCGATCCCAAGGCCCGGCGCGAGTTCTGGGACGAAATCCATGCGCTGTCGGCGCGTGGCCTGACCGTGCTGGTCAGCACGCATTACATGGACGAGGCTGAACGCTGCCACCGTATCAACTATATCGCCTATGGACACCTGATCACCCATGGCACCGTCGCCGAGGTCATCGCGGCCTCGGGTCTGGTGACCTATGTTGTGACGACCGACCGGCCGGGGCAGGTGGCGCGGCAATTGCTGGGGGCGAAAGGCGTCGATCAGGTGGCGCCCTTCGGCACCACGCTGCATGTCACCGGCCCCGACCGGGCGGCGCTGGAAGCCACGCTGAAGGCCGCCGGCGTCAGCTTTCATCCCGCCGAAACCAGCCTTGAGGATGTCTTCATCCACCTGATGGAGCAAAGTCAGGACAACATGGCATGAGCCTGTTTTCCCTTGGCCGCTTGCGGGCGCTGCTGGTGAAAGAGCTGATCCAGATGCGCCGCGACCGGATCACCTTCGCGATGATGCTGGGCGTGCCGCTGATGCAGCTCATGCTGTTCGGCTATGCGATCAACAACGACCCGAAGCATCTGCCGGCGGCGTTGGTCGCGCCGACGCAGGACCGGTTCACGCGGGCCATGGTCACGGCGCTGGAACTGACCGGGTATTACGACTTTGCCTATCCGGCGGCGTCGCAGGCCGAGGCCGAGGCGCTGATCGCGCGCGGCGCCGTGTCTTTCGTCGTCACCGTGCCGTCCGATTTCGGCCGCCGGGTCGAACGGCAGGACAATCCCCAGATCCTGATCGAGGCGGATGCCACCGATCCCGCCGTTGCTTCGGGCGCGATCTCGACGCTGGGCACGGTCGCGGCCGATGCGCTGGCGCGCGAAATCGGCAAGCCGGCCGCGCCGCCCCCGGTACAGATTGTGGTGCATCGCCGCTATAACCCCGAGGGGATCACCCAATACAATATCGTGCCGGGGCTGATGGGCGTCATCCTGCAGATGATTCTGGTGATGATGACCTCGATGGCCCTGACCCGAGAGATCGAGCGTGGCACGATGGAGAACCTGCTTGCCATGCCGGCCACGCCGCTTGAGATCATGCTGGGCAAGATCATCCCTTACATGGCCGTCGGTGCGGTGCAGGTCGCCGTCGTCCTGTCGGCGGCGCGGGCGCTGTTCGGGGTGCCGTTCATGGGCGGGCTCGGGCTGCTGGCGACGGGGATTTTCATCTTCGTGCTGTCGATGGTCATACTCGGCTATCTCATCTCGACGGTGGCGCGGACCCAGATGCAGGCCATGCAACTGACCTTTTTCTTTTTCCTGCCCTCGCTGATGCTGTCGGGTTTCATGTTTCCGTTTCGCGGCATGCCGGGTTGGGCGCAGACGCTGGGCGAGATCTTTCCGCTGACCCATTTCCTGCGGCTGGTCCGGGCGGTGATGCTGAAAGGCGCGGGTTACGGCGATGTCGCCCAGCCGATCGCCGCGCTGAGCCTGTTCGTGACCGTCTTTGGCGGGCTTGCGTTGTTGCGGTTCCGGCGCACGCTGGACTAACCTGCCGCGCAGCGATGCCCCGTCAGACCCCAGCGCAAGGCGACCCGATGCCCGACCCGCACCTTCACCCCGAGCTGTTCATCCGCATATACCTGCGCGACCGCGACATGCTTGGCCCCGGCAAGGCGGAACTGCTGGAGGGGATCGGACGCACCGGGTCGATCTCGGCCGCCGGCCGGGCGCTGGGGATGAGCTATAAGCGCGCGTGGCAATTGACCGAGACGATGAACGCGATGTTCCGGGCGCCGCTGGTCGAAAGCGCGCGCGGCGGTGCCGGGGGTGGGGGCGCCAGCCTGACGCCTTCGGGGCGGCAGGTGCTGACGCTTTACCGCGAGATCGAGGCCGAGGCCGCCCATGCGGTCGAGGACCGGATCGCGGCGCTGCGCGATCTGCTAAGCGATATTTCCGATAAGAAATAACGCTTGCCGCCTCATCGCCGATCTGGATATGGTCGGGCGGGAATATCGAAAGGGGTACAGCCATGTTCCGCCATCTTCTGCCTGTCGCCGCCGCCATCGTCTGCGGCGCCACCCTGATGCCGCGCGCTGCCGCGGCGGAAGAGGTCGTGGTCTTTGCCGCCGCCTCGATGAAAACCGCGCTGGATCAGGTCGCCACTGACTTCAAGACCGCGACCGGCAATGACGTGACGATCAGCTATGCGGGCTCGAACACGCTGGCCAAGCAGATTCAGGACGGGGCGCCGGCCGATGTGTTCATCTCGGCCTCGGTCGACTGGATGGACGCGGTCGAAAAGAACGGCGATGTCGTTGACGGCGCGCGCGTCGACCTGTTGGGCAACAAGCTGGTGCTGGTGGCGCATGACGGCGATGCCGCCCCGGTGACGATCGACGGCAACTTCGACCTCAAGGGGGCGCTGGATGGCGGCAAGCTGGCCATGGCGATGGTCGATTCGGTGCCGGCCGGGCAATATGGCAAGCAATCCCTGACCAAGCTGGGCCTGTGGGACAGCGTCCAGGGGTCGGTCGCGCAGGCCGATAACGTCCGCGCGGCGCTGGCGCTGGTCTCGACCGGAGAGGCGCCTTATGGCATCGTCTACGCGACCGATGCCGCCGCCGATCCGAATGTGAAGGTGGTGGGCACGTTCCCCGACGACAGCCACGATCCGATCATCTATCCGGCGGCGCTTCTGAAAACCGCGGCGGACCCGGCGGACAAGGCGTTCTTCGAGGCCTTGCGCGCCGCCCCGGCGGACGAGATTTTCACCAAGAACGGTTTCACCACGCTTGATTGACGCATTGGCAAACTGGCTTTCGCCGCAGGAATGGGAGGCGTTGCGCCTGTCGCTGCGCGTCTCGGTCTGGGCGACGCTGGCCAGTTTGCCGCTTGGGCTTCTGGTGGCCCATGCGCTTGCCCGCTGGCGGTTTCCCGGCAAGCAGGTGCTGAACGGTCTGGTGCATCTGCCGCTGGTGCTGCCGCCGGTGGTGACGGGTTATCTGCTGCTGCTGACGTTCGGGCGGCGCGGCTGGGCCGGTCAGTGGCTGGACCAGTGGTTCGGCATCGTCTTTGCCTTTCGCTGGACCGGGGCGGTGCTGGCGGCGGCGGTGATGGCCTTTCCGCTGATGGTGCGCGCGATCCGGCTGTCGATCGAGGCGGTCGACGGCCGTCTGGAGGAAGCCGCCGGCTCGCTCGGCGCCAGCCACGCTTGGGTCTGGCTGACGGTGACGCTGCCGCTGATCCTGCCTGGGGTGATCGCGGGCATGATCCTGGCCTTCGCCAAGGCGATGGGCGAATTCGGCGCGACCATCACCTTCGTGTCGAACATTCCGGGGCAGACGCAGACGCTGCCCTCGGCGATCTACAGCTTTCTTCAGATCCCGGACGGTGACGCGCAGGCCGCGCGGCTGGCGCTTGTCTCGCTGGTCGTGGCGATGTCGGCGCTGGTGCTGTCCGAAATCCTGGCGCGCCGGATCGCGCGTCGGGTCGCGGGCCGGGGCGCGGGCCGGGCATGACGCTTGAGATCGGCGTCCGACACGCATTCCCCGAGTTTGCGCTGGACGTGGAATTTCAGGCGCCGCCCGGTGTCACGGTCCTGTTCGGGCCGTCCGGTTCGGGAAAATCGACGGTGGTCGCCGCCGTGGCCGGGTTGCTGCGCCCCGACCGGGCGCGGATCGCGGTCGACGGCACGGTGCTGACCGACACGGACCGGGGCATCCGGCTGCCGCCCCATCGCCGCCGCATCGGCGTCATCTTTCAGGACGGGCGGCTTTTTCCGCATCTGAGCGTGCGGCAGAATCTGCAATACGGCCGCTGGTTCGCGCGCGGTCGCCCGGGCGGGGCGCGGACCGATACGGTCGTCGATCTTCTGGGCATCGGCCATCTGCTCGACCGGGCGCCCGCGACCCTTTCAGGGGGCGAGCGTCAGCGTGTCGCCATCGGTCGGGCGCTGTTGTCGCGGCCGCAGCTTATTCTTGCCGATGAGCCGCTTTCGGCGCTGGACGAGGCCCGGAAGCAGGAAATCATGCCGTATTTCGAGCGTCTGCGCGATCATGCCGGGGTGCCGATCCTTTACGTCAGCCACGCCCCGGCCGAGGTCGCGCGTCTGGCGACGACCGTGGTCGCGCTGCGCGACGGCAAGGTTGCGGGCATCGGCACGCCGTCCGAGGTGTTCTCGACCCCGCAATTCGCGGCGCTGTCGCCAAGCACGGCCGGCGCCGTGATCGAGGCCGAGGTCAGCGGCCATGACGATCAGGACGGGCTGACGCGGCTGTCGGCGGGCGGGATCGCGCTGTACCTGCCGCGCATTCAGGCCCCGCCCGGCGCGCGCATCCGCCTGCGCATCGCCGCGAATGAGGTGATGCTGGCGCGCACCGCGCCCGAGGGCATCTCGGCGCTGAACCTTTTGCCGGGGCGGGTCGAAAGCCTGCAAGAGGATGTTCAGGGCGGGGTGCAGGTCCGGCTGATGACCCCGGCAGGGGCGGTTCTGGCACGGATCACCCGCCGCTCGGCGCGGGAATTGCAGGTGGCGCCGGGCCAGCCGCTGACCGCGATCGTGAAATCGCTGGCGCCGTCGCGCGACGACATCGGCACCGCCGGTCCCGACCTTCCGAACGGGCCGGGCGCGCCGGAGGAAACCTGAGACAGGCAATCATGCACCCTGCCAGGGGCCATAGTCGCGGCGCATCGGGCTGTGCGGTGAACGGCGGCGACCGGATTCCGGCCGGTGCGCCTCAGCGGCCGGTGGTTTCGCGATCCTTCACCGGCGCGTCCGTGCCGTCTTTGGCGCCGTCATCCTTGCTGTAATACAGCTTGCCGATCTCGATCGGGCCGCGGCCGACGTCGCGGCGATGCCGGTTGGTGTCGCGCAGCGAATAGACGCAGCCGCAATATTCCTGCTGATAGAATTCTTCGCGCTTGGAGATTTCGATCATCCGGTTGGAACCGCCGCCCTTGCGCCAGTTATATTCCCAATAGCTCAACCCCTCATAGGGGGCGGCGGCGCGTTTTCCGCAATCATTGATCTGATTCATGTCCTTCCAGCGGGAAATTCCAAGGCTGGAGGTCATCACCGGAAAACCATGTTCATGGGCATAAAGCGCCGTCCGCTCGAAGCGCATGTCAAAACACATGGTGCAGCGGATGCCGCGTTCGGGTTCCCATTCCATTCCCTTTGCACGGGCGAACCAATTATCGGAATCGTAATCCGCATCAACGAAACCCACGCCGTGCTTTTCGGCGAAACGGATGTTTTCGTCCTTGCGCAGCAGGTATTCCTTTTGGGGATGAATGTTCGGGTTGTAGAAAAAGATCGTGTATTCGATCCCCGAGGCCAGCATCGCCTCCATCACCTCGCCCGAGCAGGGGGCGCAGCAGGAATGCAGCAGCACCTTTTTCGCGCCGCCGGGCGGCGTCAGCACGGGCCTTTGCACGTCGGTCATGGGTAATCCTCGCGAGAAGGGCGGAAAAGCGGACGGGGCGGCAAAGCGGGCAGGGCGCGCCAATGGGACGCCGGCGGAAAGGTTTCGGGGCCGCACCTAATGCAATCCGAACGGTTTTGTCCAGTGTGTCGCGCCCTCCGCCGGAAAAGAACCGCCGGTGGAACGCAACGTTTGCGGTGAAATCGGCAGACCGTTAGGATATCATAGCCTTAGGCAATATGAAACGGATGCGGAAGCGGGGGATATCCGGCCATTCCGGTCTTTTTTGGGGTTGAATCGTCCGCGGTCGTGGGCATTCTTCTGCACGTTGCTGATATGTAGGTTTTGTTGGCGAGGGGGGTTTGCCATGAATGCGCCGTTCAAGCAGGTTGAACGACTCGGGCGTCTGACCACCCAGTTGGGTCCCGATGTTCTCGCGCTTTTGCGGTTTGACGGCAGCGACCACCTTAACGATCTGTTCGAATATCGGGTCGAGGCCTTGGCGGCCACGGATGATCTGGATTTCGACGCGCTGATCGGCACCCATGCCACGGTCGAGATCGAGGCGCATCAGGTGATGCGGCCCTTCGACGGCATCGTCACCAGCGCCCGCTGGGCGGGGGTGGGTGAGAACGGGCACCGCTATGACCTCACGCTGCGCCCGTGGTTCTGGCTGGCCGGGCAGCGCCGGAACCAGCGCATCTTTCACAACATGACCGTGGTGCAGATCCTGCAGGAGCTTCTGGGCGAATACGCCGGGCTGGGTCAGCCGGCCTTCGAATTCAAGCTGACCAAGGATTATCCGACCCTTGAATACACGGTGCAATACCGCGAATCGAACCTGAACTTCGCCCGCCGCCAGATGGAGCGGCACGGGATCAGCTTCTATTTCCGCCACGCCAACGGCAGCCACACCATGGTGCTGACCGATGACGTGCTGTCCCATGACAGCATCGGCGCGCGGCCCTTCAAGCGGTTCGAAGGGCATCACCACTATGATCAGGAACATTTCTGGGACTGGGCGCCCGAGCGGAACATCACCACCGGCGCGATCCGGCTGACCGATTACAATTTCAAGAAACCCGATCAGGCGATGGAGGCCGATCATCTGGGCGATGCCGCCTATGATAACGGCAAGATCGAAAGTTTCGACTATCCCGGCGATTATCCGGCGCTGGATCAGGGCAATCTGGTATCGCGGCTGCGTGCCGCCGGCGAACGTGGCGGCGACCGGCGCAACCGGGCGGTCGGCGATTGCGTCAGCCTGACCGCCGGCACGCGTCTGACCCTGACCGGCGACAAGGTTCCCGGCTCGGGCGAAAGTTACATCTGCCTTTCCGCCAGCCATCACTTCGTCAGCGAGGCCTATGGCTCGGGCGGCATGGGCAGCGACGGCTATGCCTATTCGGGCTCCTATGTGCTGATGCCCGACACCGCGCCGATGGTGCCGCCGCGCCGCACCGATATTCCGGTGGTGAACGGCCCGCAGACCGCGATGGTGGTGGGCGAGGGCGAGATCGACTGCGACGACTATGGCCGCATTCTGGTCAGGTTCCACTGGGATCTGCAGGGCGCCCATTCGATGCGCTGCCGGGTCAGCCAGAACTGGGCCGGCGGCGGCTGGGGCGGCATCGTCATCCCGCGCATCGGCATGGAGGTCGTGGTCGAATTTCTGGAAGGGGACCCCGACAAGCCGCTGGTCACGGGCTGTGTCTATAACGGCCGGAACGGGGTGCCTTACGGCCTGCCGGGCAACAAGACCCGCTCGACCTTCCGCACCAACACCCATGACGGCAACCAGACCGGCAAGGGCTTCAACGAACTGCGCTTCGAGGATCAGGCCGGCGGTGAAGAAATCTTCATGCATGCCCAGAAGGACATGAACATCGAGGTGCTGAACGACCGCGCCAAGGAGGTCGGCCACAACCAGCAAGAGGTGGTCAAGAACGACAAGTCGATCGAGGTCGGCGGCGATCATGACGAAGTGGTTGCCGGCAACGTCTCGATCGCGGTCGGCAAGAACCCGTTGTCCGATCTGCTGCGCAGCAAATCGAAGCTTCTGTTCGATGCGCTCGGCTCGGCCATGGGCAAGCTGAAACTTCCCGACCCGTTCAACTTCGCCAAGGGCAATTATCAGCTTTTCATCGAAAAGAACCGCTCGGAGGTCGTCGGCATCGGCTCGTCGGAACTCGTCGGCGCCGCGAAAAGCGTGATCGTCGGGCATACCTATCAGACCACGGTGGGCAAATCGCACAGCCTGATCGTGCGCGGGCGCGCCGATACCGACATCGGCCGCATCCACAACATCCGCGTGGGCGAGCAACTGACCATCAAGGTCGGCAAGAATTCGATGCTGTCGATGTCGAAGGAAGGCGAGATCATCATCGAGGGCAAGCATATCCGGCTTAAAGCCCCGAAAATCTCGCAGAACTGATCCGATGAGCGACAGTCAGGGCAAAGCGACCCCCGGCAACGGATCGCCACCACCCGGCGGCACGCAGCCGAACCTGTGGATGATCACCGGCGTGATGCCCAACCGTCGCGAGGGGCGGGAACCGACGATCAGCATGCTGCGCGTCGACACCAGCAAGTATCAGCAATGGAAGGGACCGCCGTTCCTGCCGCCGGCGCAGCAGCCGCAGACACCTTCCGCGCCGTGGTCGCCGATGCTCGGGACCTCGAAGGACCAGAAGTTCGACCCCTATTCCATCCCCGGGTTGCAAAGTTATGTGCAGCCGATGGGCTGGAACTATCTGGTCCCGCCGTCCAAGGAGGAGGAGAAGGAAGAGGAAAAGGCGGACGAAAAAAAGGATCCGAAATGGGAGTTCGGGCAGGCCGAAAAATCCGCCAAGGGGCGCGATGATTTCCTTGGCCGGCGCCAGGCCGGCATTCGCGAATATATCAAATCCGGTTATACGCGCCGAAACCCGAGCGACATGTTCAGGGACAATCTCGGCGAGGATTTCGCCAAGAAATGGAAAGAAACCGATTACACCATCGCCGAGGTGTCGAAGGAACTCTGGGACACGGGAGATGTCAAAAAAACTTCGGTAGCTAGCGGTACATTTGGTAACGCCGACAGCTTCTTTGCGGGCAGCGGCGCGGTACTTGGCTATGGCTCCAAAGGGAAGCTAAAGGGTGCGGTGACCAGCAAGGGGGTCGAAGGGGAAATCTCCGGAACGGCCGAGGCCTATGCGCTCAAGGGCAATGCCACCATGAACAAGGACGGCCTTGTCAGCGCCGAGGCCGAGGCTGCGGTATTGCGCGCCCAGGCAGAAGGCAAGGGCGAGGTGAAGCTGACCGCAGAGGAAGCGACCCTGACCGGAAAGCTTTCGGCCTCGGCGAACGTGGTCGAAGGCAAGATCGGCGGCGAGATCGCCTTGACCCCGACGCGGATTACCCGCGGCGCCGCCAAGCTGATCAATCGGTTATTCGACACCAATCTTGAAGGGCTGAACGATGATTGGGATTTCGGCATCGTCCTGAATGGCGAGGTCAGCGGGGCCGTCGGTGCGCAGGCCGAGGCGCATGCGCAAGGCGGATACAAAAAGGGCAAGTTGCGCGCCGAGGCCGGTGCCAAACTTGGTTTGGGCGTCGGGCTCGGCGCCAAGGCCGGCGGCGGCCTGACCGGGCTGGACAAGCTGTGGAACCTGATCAAACCGACGCCCGGCACCGGCGCCTCGCTTCAACAGTCGGGTGGCGGAGGGTACGGCAACGGCTCATGGGGCGGATTCAGCGGCAAGGGCGCCGGCGGCAGCTGGTGACGGGCGGTGCGCAGGACTTGCTGCGGCGTTTGAATTTATTTGGAAGGGCAGGCTATGGCAGATGAGGATCAGATCAGCGCCGATCTTGGACGCGAAAAGGCCGCGCTCAGCGATCTGGAATTGGCCATGCCCGGCTTTCCGACGCTGGTGTTCCGCACCGCGTTTCCCGAACAGCTCGACTGGTTCGACAATGAGGAGGAGGTGACCGAATTCGCCGAATCCGCGCTTTTCACCGAATTTCGCCGTTTGTGGCTGGGCTATGAACCGGCCGAGCGCGACAAGCTGGAAATCTCGATCTACGGCGCCCGCATCATCCCGGAACGGGTCGCGCTGCCCGCCGATTACGGCCGGCTGTTCGCGTCGAAATGGGGCCCCGATAATTTCGGCGTCGACGGCAACCAGTTCGATTTCGGCGAGGTTCTGACCGGCGAAACCACCAGCGGCTTTGACTGGCGGGTGCGGATCAGCGTCTGGCGGCGGGGCGACGCACTGCTGATCATCCGCGCCCGGACCAACGCCGATGAGCTGGAGCGGCTGCGCCCCCAGCTTGCCGCCTTTATCGGCTCGCTCGAGTTCACCGAACCGGCCGACGATCCGATCATGGCCGGGCTGGTGCGGCACAGCATAACGCTGCCGTCCGGGGCGACATTCGACTATGGGTTGCCGCCGCATTGGAAGGTGTTCACCGACGCCGATGCGGGCGGCCGGCCGATCGCGGCCGCCGTCTATCTGGACCGTGCCGATCAGGGCGGCAACAGCGCCATCGGTATTTTCGGTATCACCGTGCCTGAAGGCGCGAAGGCCGCCGACGCGCCCTTGCGCGACATCGCCAGCGGCACCTCGGATCTGCTGCTGGAAAACCTGCTGCCCGAGGTCAAGACCACGCGCCGGCCGATGCAAGAGGATAACATATCGGGCTTCAGGCCCGACACGCCCGGGATGCTGTTTCTGGACCGGCTGGACGCGCCCGAACACCGGCCGATGGGCGCAGCGGGGTTCTTTCTGGCCCTTCCCACCGATGTGGTCGGCTATTCGGCGATCACCGCCTATCCCACCGATCAGGAGGCGATGGGCCTTTTGATGCACGCCAATTTCATCCAGCGCCTTGTCGTCGACGATTTGCGCCGCCAGTTCGGCGCCAGTGAGTAAGGGGACGTTCCAATGATCACCGACCTGCCCGAAACCGATGACAAGGATCAGGAGGCGGCCGTCGACACCCCGCGGCTGAGCGACGAACAACTGATGAAACTGGCGCATTTCGCCTCGGTTCTGGAATTTTCCGGGCCGAACCGGCCATTGGTCATCGCGCATGGCGAATGCCGGATCCGTCTGGACCCGGACGGCACGATCTCGATCACCGGCAAGCGGATATTGCAGGATGCGGAACGCAACATCTCCCTTCGGGGTGGCTGGATCGACCTGAACTGACTCATGTGGGATCTGACAAACGACACGCCTTTCGCCGCCACCGCAGGTTTCGCGCGCGACGCCCGCGGGGCCGAGGTGCGGTGCAGCGCGGTCGTTGCCGTATTCGAACCCGTCGATCAGCACACCTGCCGCCAGCTTGAGGCCGGCGACCCGCGCCTGGTGCCGATCTTTGGCGGAAAGGATGCGGCGGCGCTGTTGCATGATGCCGATCTGGTGCCTTTCCGCCCGAATACCGACATCATCATCACCGGCGATGCGGTCGCACCGGGCGGCCGCAAGGCGCCGTGGATCGACATCGGGCTGGACATCGGAAAGCTGTCGCGCCGCTTGCAGGCGCGGCCGGCAGCCGTGTTGCGGCGCGGGCGCTGGGGCTGGAAGGTCGAGCCGGAAGAGACCGGCATCGACCGGCTGGCGATCGGCTGGGACGTGGCGCTTGGCGGCCGCGACCCGTTCGCACCCGATCAGGACGATGCGCTTTGCCCCGATAATCCGGTCGGCAAGGGCTGGTCGCTGAACCTGTCGCGTGCCCGTTCGGGTGACAGCATCGCCATGCCGCAACTGATCCGCGCGGGCGAGGATATTCAGCCCGACAAGCCCATGCCGACGCCCGCCGGAACCGGTCTGGTTCATCCGGCATGGCCGGTGCGCGGCCGCCATGCCGGGACGTTCGATGCCGCGTGGCAAAGGAACGTGGCGCCGCTGCTGCCGGCCGATTTCGACCCGGCCTTTCATCAGGCCGCCCCCGCCGACCAGGTCTATCCCGGGATCATGGCGGGGGGCGAGCGGGTCACGATCACCGGCATGCACGAGGAAGGCGCATGGAGCTTTCGCCTGCCGCAGGTGGTGATGGCGCAGACTTGCCGTATCGGCGGCGCGACCGACACGGCCCGGATGCGGTTGATCTCTGTTCAAATCGACGCGGCGCAACGCCGGGTCCGCATGGTGTGGAACGCCGCGACCCCCTGCACCGGACGTGATCACCTGCTGGAGCGGACGGCGCTTTTGGTGGTCCAGATGTCGGGGATCAGGGCATGAGCGGGATCGCGATACAGGCCGCCGGCGTAAATTGCCCGGCCGGCGACAACCTGCAAAGCGTGGCCGCCGCGCTGCGCATGGGCGAGCGTTTCATCGCGCAGGATCGCGGCATGATCGGCGTCGACGGCTTTCCGGTGGTGATGGGCGCGGTCATGCCCCCGGAAAAGATGCGCGACTATCATCACCGCATCTATATGCTGTTCGAAACCGCGTTCGTGGACTGCATGGCCCAGCTTGCCGCGCGTGACATCCGGATGCGCGCGCCGCTGGTCCTGCAATTGCCCGAAATGGTGGGCGGTTCCGAAAGCGAGGCGTGGTTCCGGCGCGAAATCGAGGATCGTCTGGCGCCGCGGGTCAGCGAGGTCCGGTTTGTCTATGGCGAGGCGGCCGAGGCGCTGGCCTTGCTGCAAGCGCGGGCACCCGACACGTTGCATTATGTCGCGGCCGTGGACAGCCTGATCGACGCGCGCCTGATCGACTGGATGATCGTTCAGCAGCGGCTGTTCAGTTCGACCAACCCCTGGGGGACGATCCCGGGCGAGGGCGCGGCGGTTCTTGCCGTCGGGCCGGGCGGCGATCCGATGGCCTGGCTGCCCGGGATCACCCGCCAGACCGAGACTGAAAAACCCGAGGACACGGATCGCGGGATCCTTGGCCGCGCGCTTGCCGCCGTCATGCGCGATGCGCTTGACGGTCAGCCCGCGCCGGCGCGGTTGCTGGTCGATCTGAACGGTTCGCGCGACGGGACCGAGGAATTTGGCCTTGCCGTCGCCTCGGCCGGTCCGGCGGTCGCGGGGCTCGCGGACCGGGTCGAGACGCTGATGGAACAGATCGGCTATCCCGGCGCGGCCACGGGGTTGATACTGGCGGCGCTGGCCTGTCAGGGCGAACGTCCGGCGCTGGTCGCGGCGCGCTCGGCCTCGGGCCTGCGGGTCGGGGCCCTGTTCCGCGCCACGGAGGATCCGGCATGAAGGAAACGGTCACCATCAACGGGCTGACGCTTTGCCACAAGGCATCGGACGGCTTTACCATGTCGACGATACCGGATGTGTGCCGGTCCCCCGGCGCGCCGATCCCCTATGTGAACGTCGCCTTTGCCCGCGATCTGGATAACGCGACCACCGACGTCTTCTCGCATGGCGGAGAAATTTGCGGCGTTCGCGGATCGCGGTTCAGGATTTCCTATGGCGATGAGCCCGGGCGCGGCAAGGGGGTCAAGTCGAACACCGTGCAGGACGAGGCGACGTGGCTGAGCTGGTCGCCGAACGTCTATCTGAACGAACGCGCGGCCACTCGGCTGACCGACCGCATGTTGATGAACCACGGCAACGCGGCCTCGCTGGCGGGGTATTACACCAATAAGCTGGTCCCGAACGAAACCAGCTATGAGATGATGTGCCGTATCGGCTGTTTCTGTTACGCCGGGCTGAGGCCGCGAACCCCTGCAACCAAGGCATTGGACGCCGTCGATAACTACTTCGCGCCGGTGGATGAGGATGTCGCACCCGGTCGTTATCAGCGCTGTGTGGAAAAGTCGCTGCGGGCGATTTATCCGGACCGCGGGCTTGCGCCCTTGAACGCCGAAAAACCATGGCAGGGTGACGGATATATCCCCGAAGTCGGGTTCTGGGATCCAACCAATCCGGATAACATCGCCCCGACCAAGCCGCCGGGTCAGGTGATCTTCTCGGGCGGAGAGCATGATTTCCCCCGCATACCGCGCCGGGCGCCGTGGCAGGGCTATAAATGGTTCAACGTGCGCGGCTCGCGCTGGATGGATGTCGTCAAGGTTGATCGTGGCAATATGACCGAGATGTACGACATGAAATTCCCGGGCGACAAGGCCAACAACGACGTCAAGGACCGCGCCTATCGCACCATTGCGCGCAAACATCGGGCGAAATACGAAGAGTTCTGGGTTCTTGAACGCTGCAAGAATTGCGAGGCCGCCATTCAGGACTATGAATGGGAAAGGCAGCGGCAGTTCGACAAGACCATGCGCGACATCATTGACGCGATGGGTAAAGCGCCGATTATCCTGCCGGGACCCGGTGGTCGTATTCCGATCCCAGTTCCGAAATTCTGATCCCGTTCAAAGGCGAATACGTCATGGCGCTTGATCTTTCACAGCTTATCCCGATCCTCGCCAAGCTTGAGGCGGAAGACCGGCTCGCCGAACTCGATACGGTGGAATTTCCGGAAACCGGGGTCACGCGCTGGCTGTTCGGGCTGGCGGCGGATTTCTACTTCGCCCGCGACGAACAGGTTGACCGGCGGGAGGTCATGATCGACCTGGCCGAGGGCTATTACGACCGTACGGACGGCCGCTGCAATTTCATGAGCGCCGGCCCGACGTTCACGATCAAGTCGCGGGATGATATCCGGAATAAACTGACCGAGGGACGGGCGGCGCGGCGGTATTGGGACAGGCGGCAGAACGGCGGGTTCTATATCAAGCACAATTACCCCGAGCCGATGCGCAACGGCGATCCGGTGCATGATTGGTTCAGTTGCCTTATACCGGGCCTCGTCAGCACGAACGGAGAGCTTCAATACCTGACCCGTCTGAAGGCGCTGCGTGATCATCCCGACACCGTGGTCGCGGATTTCGTCGCCACCTGCGCGGCGCTGAAAATTTTCTATGCCGTTCAGGGTTTTTCTCTGCTGACCCTGGGCAACAGGCCCCAGCGCGACGCCTATCCGATCTATCGCCGCTTTCCGGGCCTTCTTTACAATGACCTGACCGGCTTTTCGCTAGAGATCGAGCCGGCGACGGATGTCATTCTGGATGTGAACTGGCTGACCGCCATCGACAGCGCCATGTTCGAAAAAATCGGCGGGATGGAGGCCGCGCAGGACATTCTGTCCGATGAGGTCGTGCTTCACCCCTTTGACGGCGGCATGGTGTTTCAGGCCGGTCCCACCCCGCGGATCGGCGACATCAACCGGGGCGACATTCCCAAACCCTATCGTGAAGTGAACGAATTGCTGCGGCCGCTGCGCTTTACCGACTGGCAGATGCCGTTCCTTTCGACGCCCCAGGATGTGAACGCGATGGAGGCGACCGAGGACTGGATCAGGCGTTTCGACGCATCCTGAACAGGCCGCGGTGCGCGCGGGGTGTTCGCATCTGTCGAACCCTGACTTCTGCCGCCGTGGACTGGTATAGTCGGGGTTCGGGGTCGATATTCGATCCAACGAAAGGAGGTCATCATGGACCTTACCGGCATTCACCACCTGACCGCGATCACCGCCGACGCGCCTGCGAACAATCGGTTCTACACCGATACGCTTGGCCTGCGCCGGGTGAAAAAGACCGTCAATCAGGACGACACTTCGGCCTATCACCTGTTCTTCGCCGATGGGGCCGGCAGCCCCGGCAGCGACATCACCTTTTTCGACTGGCCGGTGGGCCGCGAACGCCGCGGCACCCATTCGATCAGCCGGACCGGGCTGCGGGTGAACGAGGCGAGCCTTGATTTCTGGGCCGGCCGGCTGCGTGACGCCGGGCTGACCGTCGGCGATATCGGCACGCTGGACGGGCGCGGTACGCTCGACTTTGAGGACCCCGAGGGCCAGCGCCTGCGTCTGACCGCCGACCTGCCCGGCGAGGCCCACCCTTGGGCGCGAAGCCCGGTCGCGGCGGAACACCAGATCCGCGGCCTTGGCCCGATCACCATCTCGGTGCCCGATCTGGGACCGACCGAGGCGGTGCTGACGCAGGTCATGAACATGCGCCGGGTCCGCGACTACGCCAGCCCCGACGGTGAGGGTCAGGTGCATGTGTTTGAAATGGGCGGTGGCGGCCCCTCGGCCGAACTGCATGTCGCCGTTCAACCGGGCTTGCCGGTGGCGCGGCAAGGCGCGGGCGCGGTCCATCACGTCGCCTTCCGCACGCCGGACGATGCGTCGATCCGGCAATGGGCCGAGCGGTTGCGCGATGTGCGGCTGCCGAATTCGGGCGAGGTCGACCGCTACTATTTCCGCAGCCTCTATTTCCGCGAACCCGGCGGCAACCTGTTTGAAATCGCCACCGACGGTCCGGGCTTTGCCACCGACGAGCCGTTCGAGACGATGGGTGAAGGTCTGTCCCTGCCGCCGTTCCTCGAGCCGCGCCGGGCCCAGATCGAGGCCGGTCTGAAGCCCTTGGTTTGACATCACACCGTGGCCCCGTCCGATGGCGGGGCCGCGGTTTCATTTGAAGGAGAACTGCAAGATGAGCTGGAACCCTGCGCTTGCCCCGGGCTGCCCCGACGACATCGGCGTGGATGCGATCGAGACGCTGATCATCCCCCGCGCGCGCGACCTTGGCGGTTTTGAGGTCAAGCGGGCGCTGCCCGCGCCCAAGCGGCAGATGGTCGGGCCATTCATCTTTTTCGATCAGGCGGGGCCGGCCGAATTTCTGACCGGGCAGGGGGTCGATGTGCGCCCGCATCCGCATATCGGTCTTGGCACGGTCACCTATCTTTACCGTGGCGATTTTCACCACCGCGACAGCCTTGGGACCGATCAGGTGATCCTGCCCGGGGCGGTGAACTGGATGGTCGCGGGCAAGGGCGTCACCCATTCCGAGCGCACCTCGGCCGAAGCGCGCCGAGGGCCAAGCAGCCTTTACGGCATCCAGACATGGATCGCGCTGCCCGAAGACCGCGAGGACATGGACCCGATCTTCGAACATCACGGCAAGGAAACCCTGCCGGTGATCGAGGCCGAGGGCGTCCGCGCCAACCTGATCCTTGGCCATGCCTATGGCGAGAAGGCGCCGGCGACGCTATATTCGGAAACCTTTTATCTGGACGTGACGCTGACGGCCGGCGCGCGCTTTCCGCTGCCCGACGATCACGAGGACCGCGGTCTTTACATCACCGAAGGCAGCGTCACGATTGCGGGTCAGAGCTTCGACGCGGGCCAGATGATGGTGTTCCGCCCGGGCGACAGCATCACCGTCGCCGCCGGTCCGCAGGGCGCGCGGCTTATGGCTTTGGGCGGGGCGACGCTGAACGGGCCGCGTTACGTGTGGTGGAATTTCGTGGCCTCGTCCGAGGAAAAGATCGCGCATGCCAAGCGGGAATGGCAGGCCGCCAACTGGGGCAAGGGCATGTTCGATCTGCCGCAGGACGACCGGGACGAATTCATCCCGATCCCCTGACCGCATGCGCTGAAACCGATCAAAAAAAGCCGCCGTGGCTTGTGCCCGGCGGCCTTTTCGGTGCGGGGATGCCGGTATCAGGCGCCGAACATGGCCCGGAACATCAGATAGATGACCGACGGCCCCAGCAGACAGCCGAGCCCGGTGTAGAAGGTCGCGGTCATCGCGCCGTAAGGCACCAGCCGCTTGTCGGTGGCGGCCAGACCGCCCGCCACGCCGCTGGTCGTTCCCATCAGCCCGCCATAGGCCATCGCCGACTTGGGGTTGTTCAGCCCGATCAGCGGCGCGATGAACGGCGTTCCGATCATCACCAGAACCGATTTGACCAGCCCTGCCGCGACCGACAGCGCGATCACCTCGCTTGAGGCGCCAAGCGCGGTGCCGGTGACCGGCCCGACGATATAGGTGGCCGCGCCCGCGCCCAGCGTGGTCAGGCTGACGGCATCGGTATA
Source organism: Paracoccus pacificus (assembly GCF_042680785.1). Classification (NCBI taxonomy): domain Bacteria; kingdom Pseudomonadati; phylum Pseudomonadota; class Alphaproteobacteria; order Rhodobacterales; family Paracoccaceae; genus Paracoccus; species Paracoccus pacificus. The sequence continues at coordinate 82,569 of NZ_JBHUEN010000020.1, read as the reverse complement.
GCCGAACATCAGCCCGACCACGCCGCCGGTGATGAACGACAGGAATATCCCGAAGAAAAGCGACAGCACGCCGACGATGCCGGCCTTGCGGATCTCGCCCAAATCCGCGCCATAAGCGGTCGAGACGATGGCGAAATCGCGCAGCATCGCGCCGCCCATCAGGCCAAGCCCCCCGAACAGAGCAATATCTGACAAACCTTTCTTGCCGCCGGTGATCTCACCGCCGACATAGGCCAGAACCAGGCCGATGATGATGGCCACGGCCGAGCCGTGCAGCCGCCCCTGCGTCAGCCGGTTCGACACGCGATAGCTGAGCCACATCACCACCCCCACGATGACGAAGGCGAACAGAAGGCCGTTTTTGATCAGAACGTCCGAGATCAGTTCCATGGCTCAGACCTCCTCGGCTTCGCTTTGCGGCGGCAGCGGTTCCTCGGCACCTCCGATGCGCGAGACTACCGGCACCAGCGCCCAGCAGATCACCGTCGCCCCGACGCCCGCCAAAAGCGCGATCGGGCCACCGGCGACGGCGGCGACGACATTCTGGGTCGAGGCCATGGCGACCACGATCGGGATGTACATCGCGCTCCAGAACAGGACGCCCTGTTCGCTGATCGGGGGGAAATGACCGCGCTGGCGCAGCCGGTCGGTCAGCACGATCAGCAGGATCATGGCAAAGCCGACGCCGCCGACATTGGCGTCCACGCCCAGAAGGACGCCAAGCGCGTCGCCCACGATCGTGCCCACGATCAGGCAGGCCGCCAGAATGGCGGTTCCGTAAATAATCATTATCCACTCCTCCTTGGATGATGTCGGGCGGGCGGGTTTATGCCCGGTAACGCGATTATTTTATGTATAGAGTTTTGCGTAGCTCTTGCGCAGTTCGGCCTTTTGCACCTTGCCCATCACGTTGCGCGGCAATTCGTCCACGAACAGGACCCTTTTTGGCTGCTTGAACCTGGCGAGTTTGTCGCGGATTGCGTCGATGATCGCCTTCTCATCCAGATCCGCGCCTTTTTGCGGCACCACGACGGCGGTCACGCCCTCGCCCAGATCGGGATGCGGCAGGCCGATGACCGCGCTTTCCAGAACCCCGGGAATATCGTCAATCGCCTCCTCGATCTCTTTCGGATAGACGTTATAGCCGCCCGAGATGACCAGATCCTTGTCGCGGCCGACGATGCGCAGATAGCCGTCATCGCCGATCTGGCCCAGATCGCCGGTGATGAAGAAACGGTCGGGGCGGAACTCGGCGGCGGTCTTTTCCGGCATCTGCCAGTAGCCGTCGAACACGTTCGGGCCGCGCACCTCGATGGCGCCGATCTGACCGTCGGGCAGCGGCGCGCCGGTTTCGCGGTCGGTGATCCTGATCTCGATCCCGGGAAGGGGCATGCCCACCGCGCCGGGCTTGCGCGCCCCGTCATAGGGGTTGGTGGTGATCATGCCGGTTTCGGTCATGCCGTAACGTTCTAGGATAGGGTGGCCGGTCGCGCGTTCGAATGCGGCGTGATCCTCGGCCAGAAGCGGCGCCGACCCCGAGACGAAAAGCCGCATCTTCGCGGCCGCATCCGGGGTCAGCCGGTCGGATTTCAGCAGCCTTGTGTAGAAGGTCGGCACGCCCATCAACACGGTCGCATCGCCCATCAGCGCGATGATTTCCTCGGCATCGAATTTCGACAGAAAGATCATCGTGGCGCCGGCGACCAGCGTCATGTTCACGGCGACGAAAAGCCCATGGATGTGAAAGATCGGCAGGGCGTGGATCAGGCGATCCTCGCCGCTGAACCGCCATGCCTGTATCAGCGCCGCCGCGTTCGAGGCGAGGTTGCCATGGGTCAGCACCGCGCCCTTCGACCGCCCGGTTGTCCCCGAGGTGTAAAGGATCGAGGCCGGATCGCCCATCCCGCGCGGCACGGCCACTGCCAGCGGCTCGGCGGTCTGCGCCCGTTCCAGAAGCGAGCCGTCGCCCGCGGCGCCAAGGCTTTCGACCCGCAACCCGGCGGTCTCGCGCGGCTTGTGCTGATCCAGCGTGGCGGGGGTGCAGACGAACAGACGCGGCGCGGCGTCGCCCAGAAAATAGTCGATCTCGGCGCCGGTATAGGCCGTATTCAGCGGCAGATAGACCCCGCCGACCTGCAGCGTGGCAAGATAAAGCGCCACCACCTCGGGGCTTTTGTCGGTCTGGACCGCGACCCGGTCGCCGGGCTGCACGCCGATCGCGGTCAGGACGGCGGCCAGCCGCTGGACCAGATCCCGCGTCCCGGCGTAGGTGATGTCCGGTTTGCCGGGCTGCTCGAACAGCGCCTTGTCGGGGTTGGCCCCGGCCGAGGCGATGAAACTTTCATAGATCGTCTGCATCGGTTCCTGTTTCCTCCCTTCCTTTATTGGCCTTCTTTTGGCTTTCTTTTATTGGCGCGCCAGAACGTCCTTCAGCGGGGCGCCCGTCGCAATCGTGCCGTCGCGGACAAAAGCCTCGTGCTGGGCCTCGATGGCGCCGGGCTCATACAGGTAGTTGATCATCACGCCATGGGCCCGTTTCATGGCGGTTTCGGACAGATCGGCGGGCCAGTTGACACGCCATGCCGCCGCGCCATTGCCCAGATGAAAGCGTGCCACCGGATCGCGGGGCGCGCCAGTCCGATCCTTGGCGGCGGTGAAATAGGCTGCGGCCAGCGCCTCGACCTCGGGTTTCAGGCGGTCGATCTCGGCCGGGTCGGATTGCCATGCGACCTGTTTCAACTGTTCCGAAAGGGCCGCGGCGCGCTTGTCCTTGTTGGCGGCAAGCCAGTTGGCGAAACCCGGTGCCGGGGACAGGGTGACAAAAGTCTTCAACGCCGGCAGTTCGGCGGCAAGTTCGCTGACCACCTGCTTGATCAGGAAATTGCCGAACGATACCCCTTTCAGCCCCTGAAGCGTGTTGTTGATCGAATAGAACACGGCCGTGTCGGCGTCCTCGGCCTGCACTGGCACGGGCGCGTTCAGGATCGGCGCAACCTCGGCCGGGGTCTCGCGGGTCAGCGCGACCTCGACGAAGATCAGCGGCTCATTGCCCGTGGCGGGGTGGAAAAACGCGTAGAAGCGGCGGTCGGCCGGGGCAAGGCGGCGTCGCAGATCCTCCCACCCTTTCATCGGGTGAACGGATTCGTAACGCATGATCTTTTCCAGAATATCCGCCGGGGTGGACCAGTCGATGCGTTCGATGCGCAGGAAACCGCGGTTGAACCACGACGACAGAAGATGCGCGAAATCGGCGTCCAGCGGCGCAAGCGCGCGGTCCTCGGCGATCGCTGCCAGCAGATCGGCCCGCATGTTGACCAGCCTGAGCGTCGCGCCCGGCGCGGTGTTCAGGCGCCGCAAAAGCGTCTGGCGCGGCGGCTCGACCGCGGCGAAAAGCGGCACCAGATTGGCCGGCGTCGGGTCGGCGTCCCAGTTTGCAAAGGCGGTGCGGATGGCCGTCGGATCGGCGTCGAAATTGTCTCGAAGCTGGGTGAAGAAGGTCTGCTTTTCGGATCGGTCGAGCTGGCCATAGGCCGCCAGCGCCTGTTCGGCGACCGCCACCTGCGCCGCGTCCCCGATCCGTCCCATCAGCACGCTGCATGCCGCCGAAAGCCTTTCCGATGCTGGCCGGGTCAGCGCATCGCGGGTCGCGGCCTCGTCGGCCGCCTTGCCGCCGCGCGGGCGTCGGTCGCCGCCGATGATCGCCTGCACAAGGTCGTTCAGGAACGTCAGTTTTGGGCGTGCCATATGTGATCCTCCTGCCTTTCTTATACATTCAATGATCGGTGATGTATATAACAAAGGAGGTGATAGACATTTTACCGGTAAAAAAGGATAATTCGCCAAAACGCACGGTGCATTGATGTCCGACCGCCGCAGCCCGCAAATGATCCGGCAGACGCTGGAAAACGCCATCGTCGACGGGCGATTCGCCCCGGGCGAAAAGCTTGATCTCGATGCGCTGGCGGCCGAGTTCAACTGTTCACGCACCCCGATCCGCGAGGCGATACAGGCGCTGGCGGTGTCCGGGCTGATCTCGATCGAACCGAAGCGCGGCACCTTCGTGACCGCGCTTGACATGGTGGAACTGACCGAGCGGTTCGAGGTCATGGCCGAGGTTGAGGGGGTTTGCGCCCGGCTGGCCGCCACCCGGGCCACGCCGGGGCAGGCCGAACATATCCGCGCCACGCTGGCGGCCTGTGAACGGGCGGCCGAGCGCGGCGACAGCGACGCCTATTATCACCAGAACTCGGCCTTTCATCAGGCGATCTATGCCGCCTCGGGCAACAGCTTTCTGGAATCCGAGGCGCTACGCCTGCAAACCATGCTGCAACCCTATCGCCGCCGGCAATTGCAAGTCCGGGGCCGGATGTTGCGGTCGTTGCAGGAACATGTCCGCGTCGTTGCGGCGATCGAGGCCGGGGACGGCGATGCGGCCTCGGCGCGGATGAACGATCACGTCCGCATTCAGGGCGACCGCTTCCACGAGCTGGTGACCGCGCTGCGGGCCGAAGGATAGGGGCTTAAACGCAGGCCGCGAATTCGCCCAGCAACTGCGCCAGCCGGGCGGTGTTTCCGACCGATGCCGCGCGCGAAATATCGGCCGAGATCCGCGCCGAGACCTCGACCGCCGATTTCAGCGCCGCCGCATCGTCGCGCCCGTCATGATCGGCCAGAAGCCAAAGCATCAGCGCAAAGATGGCCAGCGGCGCCACGGCCTCGGCGGTCAGATCCTGCCGGTCGGTCGCGGGCGCGAGCTTCACATCGCGTATCACCCGGGCGTTCAGAAGCATGACGCTCAGCCGCGCCGCCTCTTTCGCCAGCGCGGATTTCGCGCCTGTCGCCGCAAGCGGCGCGTCGGCGGAAAACGCGGTCCAGACCTGCTGGGCGGCAGCCTCGCTGACGAAACTTTCGCCGGCGCCGATCTGGGTCAACACATCCGACAGCGCGTCATAGCTGACCGCGGCGAAACTGCCGTCCGCATCGCGGCCGCCCTGGATGAACAGCGCCAGCGTCGGCGCATCCATCCGGTCGGCCGGCAGAAGCGTCCGCGCGATCATCGAGGTCGTGGTGTCGATGCCGCTGGCGATTTCCTCGCCCCGGCGCATCAGCGCCTGCGCCAGCTTGGCCGCCGGGGCCGGCATCGCGGACAGCGGAACCGTATCGGCGACGGTCCGGCCGCCACGGCGCAGCGCATGGCGCAAACCGCGCAGCGCCTCGCGCAGCGGCACGGGATCGGGGGGCAGGGGGCCGGGCTGGGTCACGTCGAATGTCGTTCGCTTTGGTTGTGGCCGGAATACTCTGGGCCTTTGCCAACCGGGGGTCAAGCGCCGGCGGCGACCGAGGCCTGGTTCGACCTTGCTTCGGGCACCCGCAATATGCATCAAACTGATACAAAACCGTCGCTATGCCGTTACAAATGCCGAGGAGTATGGCGCGCCGAATGGCACGCCGTTCTGTACAATTGCTGTTGATCGAGCTCAGTAGTTCAGATCAACTGTACCCAAGGCCCCGGCCGACCGGGGGGAACGGATTATTTGATCCTAGGAGGACTACCAGATGAAACTGCGCGCAAATGGCCTTGGGGCCGCTGCCGCTGCGGCGGTATTGTTGTCGACGGTCGCCGCATATGCCGGCGATCTGACGCTTTACACCTCGCAGCCCGAGGCTGACGCCGCAAAAACCGTCGAGGCTTTTCAGGCCGTTAACCCCGATGTCAAGGTGCAGGTGTTCCGCTCGGGCACCTCGGACATCCTGTCCAAGATGGCGGCGGAATTCGCCGCCGGCGCGCCGCAGGCCGACGTTCTGCTGATCGCCGATGCCGTCTCGATGGAGGGGCTGAAGGCGCAGGATCGCCTGCTGTCCTACCCCGAGGCCGATGTGACCGGGCTGGGTGAGGGCACCTATGACGCCGACAAGACCTATTTCGGGTCCAAGCTGATCACCACCGGCATCGCCTATAACAGCGAGGCGCCGGTTCAGCCCGCGACATGGGCCGACCTGACCAAGCCCGAGATCAAGGACCAGATCGTCATGCCCAGCCCGCTTTACTCCGGCGCGGCGGCGTTTCTGTTGTCCAGTTTCGTCGCCGATACCTCGATGGGCTGGAAATACTTCGAGGATCTGAAGGCCAATGGTCTGGTCGCGGTGCGCGGCAATGGCGCGGTGCTGAAATCCGTCGCCTCTGGCGAAAAGCCCTATGGCATCTTGGTCGATTTCATGGCGCTGAACGCCAAGGCCAAGGGATCGCCGATCGAGTTCGTGTTTCCGCCCGAGGGCGTCGTCGCCGTGACCGAGCCGGTGGCGATCATGAAATCCACCGACAACGAAGCCGATGCGAAGAAATTCGTCGATTTCATCCTGTCCGACGCGGGCCAGAAACTCGCCCTTGAACAGGGTTATCTGCCGGCCAAGGCATCGGTCGGAAAACCGGCATGGCTGCCCGAAGGGGCCGAGATCAAGATCTTCCCCGCCGACATCAAGGCCATCACCGCCGCCACCGAAGGCGACAAGTCCAAATTCGGCGAGATGTTCGGGGGCTGAGCCCGGTGACTGCGGCAGCGCGCGACCATCGCAATTCCGACCGGGCGTTGATCATCGCCGTGGCGGCGATTGTCTTTCTCCTGTCGATCCTGCCGATGGGTCGGTTGTTGTGGGAGGTGATCGCCCCCCAGAACGGCAGCGCTGCCGCAAGTCTGTCCCGAACACTCTCGGCCGGGTCGACCTGGACCGCGACCCTGAATTCGCTGCAGATCGGCATCATGGGCACGGCGCTGGCGATGGTGCTTGGCACGGCGGTGGCGCTGACGGTTGGGCTGACGGACGTGCGCGGCCGCCACATCTTCGTGTTCCTATATGTTCTGCCGCTGTTGATCGCCCCGCAGGTCACGGCGCTGGCCTGGCTGCAATTGTTCGGACCGGCCAGCCCGCTTTTGAAGATGCTGGGCCTTGCGCCGCCGCTTGGCAGCCGCAACCCGCTTTATTCGCAATCGGGCATCGTCCTGCTGCTGGGGGTTCAGTATGGGCCGCTGGTGTTCCTGATGATCCGCGCCGCGTTGCGCAAACTGCCGCGCGAGTTGATCGAGGCGGCGCAATCGGCCGGGGTTTCCCGCTGGACGGTATTGCGCACGATCATCCTGCCGCTGATCACGCCGGCGCTGATCGGGGCGGCGGCGCTGAGTTTCGTGTCCTGCGTCGGCAATTTCGGGATTCCGGCGTTTCTGGGGATTCCGGCGAATTATCTGGTCCTGCCGACGCTGATCTATCAGAAACTGGCCGGCGCCGGGCCGGCGGTACTGACCGAGGTGACGATCCTGTCGATCCTGATCAGCGTCATCGCGCTGGCCGGGATCGTGTTGCAGGACATGTTTTCGCGCCGCCGGGATTATCGCATCACCGCGACCTCGCTGCCGCCCGACCCGTTCGGGCTTGGGCGTTGGCGGCCGCTGGTCGAGGCCGCGTTGGCGGTTTTGATCGTGCTGGTTCTGGTGCTGCCGCTGACCGGGTTGACGTTAAGCTCGATGGTGACGGCCTATGGCCGCAAGATCACGCTCAGTGAACTGACGCTGGCCAATTACGCATTCGTTCTGACCGAACATGCCGCCGCGCCCCGCGCCTTTCGCAACAGCTTCGGGCTGTCATTCGTGGCCGCCGCGCTTGCGGTGCTGATCGCGGTGCCGATGGGCTATATGATGGCCTGGCAGCGCAATCGCTGGACCAAGATCCTGAATTTTTCGGTCGAACTGCCCTATGCCTTGCCGGGCGTGGTGCTGGCCATCGCGGCGCTTTTGCTGTTTCTGAAGCCGATCCCGCTGCTTGGCATCCAGATCTACAACACCATATGGATCATCCTTTTTGCCTATTGCGCGCGGTTTCTGGTGCTGGCGTTGCGGCCGACCATCGTCGGTTACCACCAGCTTGACCGTGGGTTGGAAGAGGCGGCGCAGGTCGCGGGTGCGGGGCTTTTGATGCGGTTGCGCACGATCATATTTCCGCTGGTCGCACCGGCGACGCTGGCGGGCGGCTGCCTGATCTTCCTGACCGCGCTAAGCGAGCTGACCGTGTCGGCGCTGCTGTGGTCGTCGGGGTCGGAAACCATCGGCGTGATCATCTTTTCATTCGAACAAGGCGGAGATTCATCTTATGCGGCGGCGGTATCGGTGCTGACAGTTCTTACCACAATCGCGCTGATGCTGGGCACCAACCTGCTTGCCAGACACCTGCCGAACGGGGTCCTTCCATGGCGGGACTGAGGATCGAGGGCGTCACCAAGCGGTTCGGTGATTTCGAGGCGCTGAAGGATGTCACGCTTGACTTGCGCGACGGGGAATTCGTGGCCGTGCTTGGCCCTTCCGGCTGCGGCAAGACCACGCTTCTGCGCGCGATCGCCGGGTTCGAGAAGATCTCGGCCGGTACGATCCTGATCGATGGCGTCGAGATGTCGGGGCCGTCGCGCCATCAGCCGCCGGAATCGCGCAATGTCGGCATCGTGTTCCAGAATTACGCGCTGTGGCCGCATATGTCGGTGGCGGAAAACGTGGGCTACGCGCTGCGCGTCGGCAAGGTCGCCAAGGCCGAACGCGAACGGCGCGTGCGCGAGGCGCTGCAGCTGGTCGATCTGACCGGCATGGACGACCGGCGCCCGGCGAACCTTTCGGGCGGGCAGCGGCAGCGGGTGGCGCTGGCGCGCTGTCTGGTCGCGGCGCCCTCGCTGGTCCTGTTCGACGAGCCGCTGGCCAACCTCGACGTGCATCTTCGCGCCGCCATGGAGAATGAGTTCGCCGATTTTCACAAGCGGACCGGCACGACGATCGTCTATATCACCCATGATCAGGCCGAGGCGATGGCGCTGGCCGACCGTATCGCGGTGATGGATCGGGGCCGGGTGATACAATTCGCCTCTCCCCGCGATCTTTACGCCCGGCCCGCGAATGCGATGGTCGCGCATTTCATCGCCAACGGCATCGTGCTGCCCGCCTCGGTCCTGACGGCCGAGGTGAACGGGCAGGTCAGGGCCGAAATCCTTGGCCAGCAGGTCACGCTGCGCAGCATGGCCGGCCAGCCCCCCGGGATCGGCGCGCAGGTCTGCCTGCGGTCCCACGATATCGTGGTGAGCGATGACGGCGGCGGCAGCGAGGTTCTGGTTACGCGCGCGGTCTATCGCGGCGGCGGCTCGCGGATCGAGGCGCATCCGGTGGGTCAGCCCGAACTGGAACTGGTCTTTGATCTGGATGACGACCGCCGGGTGAAGGCCGGCGACAGGATTGCGCTTAGGGTCATCGGGGGGTGGGTTCTGCCGCCGGACCCGGCGACATGACTAACCTGCATCTTTACGGCGGTTTCGGTGAAAAGGGCCGGACCAGCGTCGGTGTTGAAACCGACGGCGCGAAGCTGATCTTCGACGTGGGGATAAAGGTCGGCGCCGGGCCCGACGCCTATCACCCGGCGATTGACCCCGCAGAGATCCCCCGGCTGGATGCGCTTTTCATCAGCCACGCGCATGAGGATCACGTCGGCGGGTTAAGCTGGCTGATCGCCAACGGCTTTCAGGGCGCGGTATACATGTCGCATGAGGCATGGGCCGAGACCCCCGCCATGCAGCGCCTTTACGCCTGTCCGACCGATCTGGCCCGGTTCGACTTGCCCGGCCACCGTCTGCATCTGTTCCGGCCCGGCGCGACTCTCGAGTGCCGGGGCTTGCGTATCCCGACCGGACGATCGGGCCACGTGCCGGGCGGCGCATGGTATGTCGTCGAAACCGGGCGCGAACGCATCGCCTATTGCGGCGATATGGTGCCGCATTCGCCGGTGCTGGTCATGGACCCGGTCCCGGCCAGCGATGTGATCCTGCTTGATGCGTCGTATGGCGGCGATGACCGGGGCATGGCGCTGCGCGCCGGGGAAATTCGCGACTGGCTGGCGGCGGCGAAGGGCGGCTGTCTGCTGCCGCTGCCCGTCTCGGGCAAGCCGTTGGAGGTGCTGGCGCTGCTGAAGGGTGATTTCGCCATTCATCACAGCATGATCGCCCCGATCCAGAGCCAGCTTGAAAGCGTGGGCGCGCTGCGGCCCGAGGCTGTGGCGGTGATCCGCGCCGCGCTGGACCGGGCGCGGCCATGGGACGATGCCGATCCATTGCCGGCGATGCCGCTTTTGACCTGGGACGGGATGGGCGCCACGGGGCCGTCGGCGATGGCGCTGGCACGGGCCGACGCGGCCGGACTGCCGATCCTGCTGACCGGGCATCTGCCGGCGGACACTCCGGCCCGTATCCTGTACGACTCCGGGCGCGCCGCGTGGATCCGCCTGCCGACCCATCCCGTCGCCTCGGAGAACCGGGCGATCTGGCAGGGCGCGGGGGCGGGGCGGGTCTTTGGCCACTCGTCCGATGAACCGGGGCTGATCGCGCTTCAAGCCGCGATCCCGCCCCTCGACACCTCGGCCCGCACCGGTCAGGTTCACAGGCTATAGCGAAGGCTGAGGGGTATTCGGGATCGGTGGCCCCGCAGCGTTATGACATCACCGACGGCGACGGCGCGACTTGGCGGCGCATCGCCGGTCAGCGGTCACCATCCGGGCCCGGGCTCGGGATCGGGCGCAGGGCGGTGAAAACCGCCGGGCGTTTACCGAAAAAGGCGGCGACGCCTTCGTCGATATCGGGGCCGGTAAAGACGCGGTGGCTGTCCTCCAGCGTGCGCTGAATGGCCTGGTCCGTGGTCTGATCAAGCGAATCGCGCACCCCCGCCTTGATGATCGCCAGCGACAAGGCCGGCCCGCGCGCGATCCGGCGCGCGCATTCCAGCGCATCGGGAAGCGCCTTCCCCTTGGCCGCCAGCCGGTTGACCAGCCCGATCCGCTCGGCCTCGGCGGCGGTGATCAGATCACCGCTGTAAAGCAGTTCATAGGCGCGGGCAGGGCCGACGATGCGGGGCAGGCGAAAGATCCCGCCGGCGCCGGCGAATACGCCGAGCCTGACCTCGGGGAAGCCGATGCGCGCGGTCTCGTCCATGATGCGGATGTCGCAGGTCAGCGCGATCTCGGCCCCGCCGCCCAGCGTGGCACCGTTCAGCGCCCCGATCACCGGAAACGGCAGCCGTTCGATCGCCGTGAAGGCGGCATTTTCGCGCGCCAGCTTGCGGGACACCACATCCTCGCGGACCGCGGCGAACTCAGTGATGTCGGATCCGGCGCAGAACGCCTTGTCCCCCGCGCCCGTCACCACCAGCGCCCGGACCGTGCGATCCCCCGCCAGCCGCCCGCATGCGTCAAGGAGCCTATCCAGCGTGGTCAGCGTGTTGAGGTTCAGCGGCGGGTTATCGAGCGTCAGAAGCGCCACCCCGTCACCCTTATCCTCGACCGAGACATAACGGACTGTCGCCATCTTTCCCCCCGCTAGCGCATGCGCCGATCCCGAAGAATGCGTAATCGCCGCGTGGAGGACTGGCAAGGCGGCAGGCATCGTCCGGGGCGTCAAGCTGCCTTGCCAAGCCCGGGAGCGGTGGGCGCACGGTGATCCGTTCGCCGGGGTTTGTGCGAACGAAGGCTGCGACGTCGACTGAGGGTGGCGGCCGTGAAAGAGTTGCTTTTTCGGGGATTTTTGGTTGCAGCGGCGGCGTCAGTGAAGTCATTACGGGCAACGAACAACTGACTCCTGCCGAATGGGTAACGGGTGGAGCCGGAATGAAGCCCGAAGATGCCAGCCGGCTGATCAGGTGGGCTGAGACCGGTCTCGCTACCGTCACAGTTGTTAGTGGCGTAGCTATCGTATCAGAAGGTGGGAATGTCCTGACAGCTACGCGAGTGGCGACAAATAATGGAACGGTTTGGGATAATATCACTTCAACTGCTGGTAACCTGCCAAACACCAATGTTCCCGTAACATTTAAGTTGAAGTCCGGGGAGTATAAGTTTTACGTAAACTCCAATGCAACTAAGCATATGGGTGAGTATCTTCAAAAGTCTTCGAACCCGATCAACGATCAACGGCCGTTGCGTAGTTTTTTTGGGGCTGGCGATGAAATATCATCATCGGGCAGTGTTAAGTTTGGTCAGATCTATAACGTCAATGGATGGGAAATTATTTTCAATCAACGTTTTGGAGATAGTCTGCCTGTCATTAACCACGCGTTGTACACACCATGACGGATATTATTTTTCAGTCAGATGAGCTTGATCTTTCAATGGACCTCTTAAAGGTCGATGATAATGATCCCGGTTCGACTAGGTGGTCTGTTAGAATTAAATTAAAACATCCAACAGGATAATTCTCCTACTCAGCTGATGATATTGGCTGGACACAAGCATGTGGGATGAATTTATTTTGATGCTGGAGTCCGGAGCTAAAGGGCTCGCTCTTTTCAAAGATCAGAGTGAGTATCTACGTTTAAGTGTAGAACGGAGATCTAGCGATATTGAGCTAGTGGTGTATGTGCGTGAGCCTCTTATATCGAAAGGAAATCTAACGCTCGGCGCGGAAATGAGGCTAAATCTGGATGGGGTGTTCGTTCCTCGGCTCTTGGATAGCTTTCGGTCATTTCCCGTGTTCTGGTAGCGCCTCCCCTCACCCCCTGTTCCTCGCTCTGATATTTTGTCATGCTTATTGCGCAGAACGGTTTTGCCACTATTATAGGGGCGCCGACAATATATGTGAACGGGGCAGCGATCCGATATGACTAAATATGTTAGTGTCTCTTTTGTGAAGCAAGAAGTAGAATCTTATTCCTCATTGCGCTTGCTCTACAGGGGAATTGCCCAGCAATTGCTGCCGGAGTTCGTGGGAGATCTTCGGTTGCTGTTTCCGGACAACGGAAATGCAGCAATAGCCTTCGATTGGGTGTCGTCAGTGTTGTACGCTGACGAGCTACTCTGGTCACCAGAAAGTTATCCATATTTTAAGGACGTGCATCAAACTAACGGGTTATACTTGGTTGAGGAATCGTCGTATCTCGCGAGGATAGAGCCGTTTTTTCCGAACCATAATCATTATATCTATTTTGATCGGGAGTTTAACTGGCACATTACTGCACGGGGGATCGATAAGATAGCTACGCCATGACACGGGGCTGCCCCCTTATCTGCGCTCCTGTGTGACGATACGATTACAACGCCGTCAGGCCGCATACCTCGCTTGCAAATCAGACGCCGCTGCAAGCGCGCCGGACGCTTGAGCTACTTGAGGGCAACGCGCCCACCGCGCTTGCGCCAGAATACGAACCCGAATACCAAAATCAAACCTGCAGACTCTCGTTATGAACGAGGGATCAACGGCGGGCAGGTCAAGGCGCGGATCCCCGCCCTGCATCCGCTGCGCACGATCCGTTAGGAGGTGAACGAGGTGTCAATCGACGTTGAAGAGTGCCCCCTTGATCGGCGCCCAAAGCGTTCGGCGTCACGCCGGCTTTACCTCTGCTTCCGTCCGGCATGCGATCCTCACATTCATGCCCTTATACGGCATTGGGACGGCTGACCCGTCATAGACATGCTCCTGCCCCCCGGTGCGCGAGATTTCGCGATAGCCGTGCGGGGGGGAGCTTCTGGCCGTCCTGCCTGATCCAATCTTCCAGCTTTCGTTTCCAATCGAGTGCCGTCGGTCAGTGCGGGACGGTGTATTGATAGATCGCCTCGCCGTCCTCTGTCCCGACATACCTCTGTCGCCGCACTTGTTTGGGCGTTGTATAGACGGCGAGAAAGGTGATAGAGGTCGGGCAGGCTCTTTTCCGCATTTCGGCTACCATAGTTTGGCGTCGCGACGCCGCTGCAAGACCGAAGGCCCGGTTCGCAGCAGGTTATCGGTGAGCAGGGTAATGCTCATCAAGGCCGAGCTGGTCACAGGTTTTCGCCGAGGCCAGAGGTTGAAGCGAACTCCTCGAACCTTGTTCGCCGCCTTTGTGGCGATCTGCTCCACCAACCCGCGCGCGTTTTCGGGGGGTTGCTGAGGCTACCGGCGACTCCGGCGGTGCGAGACGTCATCACCATCTCTATAGCTCGATAATATCGGCAGGTGTTCAGAGCGTTATGTCGTAAGACTCGGTGCAGAATCCGGGTCTTCCCGAGGAAAAGGTGGCATTCGGGACGACAGATCGGCGCAATAATGACTCAGAATAACCTCTGCGTCAGCCTACGCGTGTCGTCTCTCGCGACGTTGCCTGCATCTCGGGCAAGGTCGGGTTTCCGGCAGCGCTGAATCTTGCCTGTAACTATTCGAATCGTGACTGGAATGTTGTCGCTTCGTCATTGGACACAACGCACCGCGTGCAGCGACACTGAACCACCAAGGAATGCCACGGAATCGAAAAGCGGGAATCCAAGATGCAGAATGTCGAGCCTATCTGGCGCCATGTGGAAAACCATCAGGACGACCTGACCGGCCTGTCAGACCGCGTCTGGGGCATGCCTGAAATCCTGTATGGAGAGTATCGGTCCTGTGCCGAACATACCGCGACGCTGCGTGAAAAGGGCTTTACGGTCACCGAGGAGATCGCCGGCATCCCAACAGCGGTTCTGGGTGAAGCTGGCGAAGGCGGTCCGGTCATCGCGTTTCTGGGGGAATACGATGCCCTGCCCGGATTGAGCCAAGAGGCGAATATCGCCGAACCGAGGCCGATCGAGGCGGGCGGAAACGGCCATGGTTGCGGGCATAACCTGCTTGGATCGGCCGCGTTGCTGGCGGCCTGTGCGATGAAGGACTGGCTGGCGGAAACCGGCACGCCGGGCCGCGTGCGCTATTACGGCTGCCCGGCCGAGGAGGGGGGCGCCGCCAAGGCATTCATGGTGCGTGACGGGGCCTTTGACGATGTCGACGTGGCGATCACCTGGCATCCGGCGGCAATGACCAAGGTCGACGAGGCTGAAAGCCTGGCCAACACCCGGATGGATTTCGAGTTTATCGGCCGCTCCAGCCATGCCGCCGCCGCCCCGCATCTGGGACGCTCGGCGCTGGATGCGGCAGAGTTGATGAATGTCGGCGTGCAATATCTGCGCGAGCATATTCCGCAGGAAAGCCGCATTCACTATGCCTATCTGGACGCGGGCGGCACGGCGCCGAACGTCGTGCAGGGTAAGGCCAAGACCCGCTATGCGATCCGCTCGACGACGCTTTCGGGGATGTTCGCGCTGAACGATCGCGTGCAGGACATCGCGCGGGGCGCGGCGCTGATGACCGGCACCGAGGTGCGGATCTCGGTCATGTCGGCGGTGTCGAACATGCTGGGCAACACGCCCTTGGAAGAAGCGATGCAAAAGGCGATGGACGCATTGGGCGGCGTCGCATTCGACGCGGCCGATCGCGAATATGCCGCGGCGATCCAAGCCACGCTGACCACAGAGGACATCACCTCGAACTATCGCGCTGTCGGCTTGGCCCCGCGTCAGGATGAGCCGCTGTGCGATTACGTCGTGCCGCTGGAGAATCGTGGGACGAAGATGCTGGGTTCGACGGATGTGGCGGACGTGTCCTGGGCGGTGCCCACGGTTCAGGCGCGGGTTGCCACCCATGCCATCGGCACGCCCGGCCATAGCTGGCAGATCACCGCACAGGGCAAGGCGCCCGCCGCGCATAAGGGCATGATTTATGCCGCCAAGGTCATGGCAGCCACGGGGCGGATGCTGTTCACGGACGAGACGCTGCTGGCACGGGCCAAGAAAGATCACCGCGAGCGGTTGGCGATCGAGCCCTATACCTGCCCCATTCCAAAAGATGTGTCGCCACCGCTGAAACCGCGACCAGCGGCGGAATGACCGGCAGGCAGAAATAGCCTGCCGCCCCCGATTTCGCTGAATGTCATAATAATGTCCGGGACGACGTATCCCGGACCTGACCAACAGGAAAAGGCTTACGATCATGAATGTAACCCGGCTACTGATCCCCTCGGTTGCGATGGCAATGTCGGTCAGCGCATTTACGGCGCAGGCTGAAACCCCTTCCAATGCGCTGGTGATGGCATGGAACATCGACTCGATATCAACCTTCGATCCCGCGCAGGTGGGCGAGGTCGTGACCAACGAGATCCTGCAGAACACCTGCGATGCACTCGCGAAATTCGATCCCGCAAACGAGAATGAAATCCTGCCCGCGCTTGCCGAAAGCTGGGAGAGATCGGAAGATGGCAAGACGCTGACCTTCCGGTTGCGACGGGATGCGGTCTTTCCGTCGGGCAACCCCGTCACCGCACAGGATACGGTCTGGTCGCTGAAGCGGGTGCTGACGCTGGGTTACGGCAATTCGGCGCAGCTTACCGAATATGGATTTACCACCGAAAACATGGACGCGCGCATCACCGCGCCCGACGACTACACGGTGGTGCTGACTTTCGAGGAGCCCTATCCCACATCGCTTCTGTTGCAGGCGATCGCCGCCTATCGCGTTTCAGCCACGCTCGATAGCAAGCTGCTGATGGAAAACCAGCAGGGTGACGATCTGGGCAATGCATACCTGAAGGACAAGACCGCCTGTTACGGTCCCTATCAGTTGAAGCAATGGAACCAGAGTCAGTCCGTCGTGCTGGAGGCGAACCAGAATTATGTGGGCGAGAAACCGAAGCTGGACCGTGTCCTGATCCGTCACGTCGCCGAAACCGGAACGCAGCGGCTGATGGTCGAGAATGGCGATGTGGATATTGCCCGCGACCTGACCCCCGACGACCTGCGCGCGCTCGAGCAGACCGAGGGCATCCAGATCACCTCGGCCCTGAAACCACAGCTTATCTTCTGGACGTTCAACACCGCCAATGAGGTCTTTGACGATCCCAAGGTGCGGCTGGCGATGAAGTATCTGATCGACTACCAGCAGCTTGGTGACACGGTGATGCAGTATCTGGGCAAGCCGTGGCAAAGCTTCGTGCAATCCGGCGCGTTCGGCGCACTTCCCGAAAATCAGGCGATGCCGTTCGGGCTGGATCTTGAAAAGGCCAAGGCGCTGCTGACCGAAGCCGGCTATCCCGATGGGTTCGAGGCGACGATTTATGTGGGCTCGCTGCCCTGGTCGACGCCGCTCGCACAGCATGTTCAGCAGAATGCGGCGCAGATCGGGGTTAAGCTGAATATCGAACAGATGGCGAATGCCCAGTTTTTCGCCAAGGTGCGCGCCCGCGACTATCAGTCCGGCATCATGGCCTGGCAGACCAGCGTGCCTGATGCACATGGCAATGCCTCGCGGCTGGTCTTCAACCCAGACAACAGCGCCAAGGCCAAGGCGACACAATACCCGTCATGGCGGGCCAGTTATTTCGACGCCAACTATAATGAAATGGTGCTGAAGGCCGTCGTCGAGCCCGATCCCGCGAAGCGCAAGGCGATGTATGCTCAGCTTCAGAAGGACTGGATGCAGACCGGCGAATTGGCCGTCATGTTCCAGACCTATTACGTCGCTGCCGTGCGCGACAGCCTGAAGAATTGGACCTGGAATGGCTTTCAGGTCTATTACGGCATGGCGGGCAAGTGATGGCCGATATCGGGACCATCACACAAGCGCCCCCGGCCGATGATCGCGGCGGCGGTGTCTTTCTGCCCCGTGCGCTTCGGGTGCTGAAACTGCTCGGATCGGTCGTGGTGACGCTGGTCGGATTGGCGGCGCTGACCTTCATGATCGGCCGGTTGCTGCCGATTGATCCGGTGCTGGCCGTTCTGGGCGATAATGCAACGCAGGAAGCCTATGACAAGATGGCCGCCAAGATGGGGCTGGATCGTCCGCTTTTGGTCCAGTTCGCGGACTACCTGTGGAGCCTTCTGCATTTTGATCTGGGCGTGTCGCTGCTGTCGGGCCGTCCCGTGGCCGACGAAATCGCCCGCGTCTTTCCCGCGACGATCGAACTGGCGACGATGGCCATGCTGATCGGCACCGGCATCGGCGTTCCCTTGGGCGTGGTCGCGGCGGTCTACCGCAATTCGATCATCGACCATGTCGCGCGGATCGTGTCCCTGCTGGGCTATTCGGCCCCAAACTTCTGGCTGGGCCTGATGGGGCTGGTGCTGTTTTATGCGACCCTTGGCTGGGTCGGGGGCCCGGGCCGGATCGACATGATCTATGAATTCGATCTGGTTCCCGTCACCGGCTTCTATCTGGTCGATGCCCTGCTAGCCGGCAACTGGGAGCTGTTCGGCAATGTGTTCAGCCACCTGATCCTGCCGGCATCCATCCTCGCGCTTAGCGCAATGGCCTATATCAGCCGGATGACCCGCACCTTCATGATCGACCAGTTGGAACAGGAATACGTGGTCGCGGCGCGTGCCAAGGGCGTCGGCCGGTGGCGGATCGTGTGGACCCACGTGTTCCGCAACGTGGCGGTTCAAGTCATCACGGTGGTAGCCTTGTCCTATGCCTTTCTGCTGGAGGGGGCGGTGCTGACCGAGACGGTCTTTGCATGGCCCGGTTTTGGCCGCTTCATGACCAATTCGCTGTTGGCGGGGGACATGAATTCGGTAGTCGGTTGCACGCTGGTGATCGGGGTGATCTTCGTGGTCCTGAACCTGATCTGCGACATCCTCTATAACATCATCGACCCGCGCACGCGCTGAAAGGAGACTGGCATGACCGATACCGCTTCATCGCCCCGCCGCGCCTCGATGCGCGACTGGCTGTCTGACCCGAACCCACGCTCGCCCTTGCAGGCGCGGCTGCATCAAAGCTGGCGCATGTGGCGCAAGCTGCGCCGCAACGGCTCGGCGTTGTTGGGGCTGGCGATTCTCATGGTGATCGTCTTTGCCGCGATCTTCGCACCGCTGCTGGCGACGCATAACATCTATGCGCAGGATCTGGGTGACAGGCTTGCGCTGCCCTCGGCTGAACATTGGCTGGGGACGGACGAACTGGGCCGGGATATCTATTCGCGGCTGCTTTACGGGGCGCGGATCACACTTTACATCGCCAGCCTGACCGCGATCATCGCGGCACCGATCGGGCTGCTGGTCGGAACGGTCTCGGGCTATTTCGGTGGCTGGGTCGATACCGTCCTGATGCGGGTGACCGAGATTTTTCTGGCTTTCCCCTCGCTGGTGCTGGCACTGGCCTTCGTCTCGGCGCTGGGGCCGGGGATCAACAATGCGATCATCGCAATCTCGTTGACTGCATGGCCACCCATCGCCCGTCTGGCGCGGGCCGAGACGATGATCATCCGGCGTTCGGATTATATTGCGGCGGTGCGGTTGCAAGGCGCTTCGGCGCTGCGGATCATCATGCGGCATGTCGTGCCGATGTGCCTGCCTTCGGTCGTGGCGCGGGTGACGCTGAACATGGCCGGGATCATCCTCTCAGCCGCCGGTCTGGGTTTCCTGGGTCTTGGCGCGCAGCCGCCCAGCCCGGAATGGGGGGCGATGCTGTCATCGGCCCGCCAATATATCCTGTCGAACGGTTATGTCGCGGCCGCGCCGGGCATGGCGATCCTGCTGACCTCGGTCGCCTTCAATCTGGTCGGTGACGGGCTGCGCGACGTGTTGGACCCCCGCCATGAATGAGAACGCGAACATGCGCCCCGAACCCATCCTCAGCGTGCGTGACCTGAACATCACCTTCACCAGCGAAGGTCGGGTGACCCATGCGGTTCGCAATGTCAGCTTCGATCTCGGTCGCGAAAAGCTGGGCATTGTCGGCGAATCCGGTTCGGGCAAAAGCCAGACCGGGCGCGCGCTGATGCGGTTGTCGCCGCCCTCTGCGCGGGTCACGGCGGAACGCATGCGATACGGCTCGGTCGATCTGCTGGGCGCCAGCGAACGCCAGATGATGCGTATTCGCGGCAACGAGATCGCGATGATCCTGCAGGATCCGAAATATTCGCTGAATCCGCTGATGAAGGTCGGTCGCCAGATCGCCGAGGCCTATCGGCTCCATCACCGCAGCGGCAAGTCCGAGGCGCGCGAAAAAGCCCTGGCCATGCTGGAAAACGTCCATATCCGCGACCCGCAGCGGGTCTATGACCTGCTTCCGCACGAGGTTTCGGGTGGCATGGGCCAGCGGATCATGATCGCGATGATGCTGATCGCCGAGCCGAAGGTCATCATCGCGGATGAACCCACCTCGGCGCTGGATGTCACCGTGCGCCGGCAGGTGCTCTCCGTCCTGCAGGAGTTGGTGGACCGCGCGGGCGCCAGCCTGATCTTCATCAGCCACGACCTGAATCTTGTCGCCGATTTCTGCGAGCGGGTGCTGGTGATGTATCGCGGCCGCGTGCTGGAGGATCTGCCGGCGGCAGAGCTTGGTCAGGCCCGGCATCCTTATACGCGCGGATTGCTGGACAGCCTGCCGCGTCTTGACCAACCCTGCCAAGAGCTTGCCGTGCCGGTCCGTGATCCGGCATGGCTCGACGCGCCGGCAGCCTGAGCGATGGAGTTGTGATGGATAACGCCTATCTCAGAGCGACCTCGCTGAACATCGCCTTCGGACATGGCCGTTCGCGGGTCACCGTGGTGAAGGATGCCGATTTCCATATCGCAAAGGGGCATAGTTTCGGGCTGATCGGTGAATCAGGCTGCGGCAAGTCGACGATTCTGCGCGCGGTGGCCGGTTTGAACCCGGATTACGAAGGTTCGCTTACCTTGAACGGTGCCGCGTTGCCGCACAAGCGGGACAAGTCGCTTTACCGCAAGATCCAGATGGTGTTTCAGGACCCCTATGCCTCGCTGCATCCGCGAAAGATGGTCCAGAACGTGCTGTTGGAGCCGTTGGAGATCATGGGGCTGGATCGCCGTCAGGCAAGGATCGACGACATCCTGGCGGCCGTCGGGCTCGATTCCAGTTTCCGGTTTCGTTATCCGCACGAACTGTCGGGTGGCCAGCGGCAGCGCATCGCCATCGCTCGCGCGCTCGTGGTCGAGCCGGAGCTGTTGTTGCTGGATGAACCGACCTCGGCGCTGGATGTTTCGGTGCAGGCCGAGATCCTGAATCTTTTGAACCGGCTGCGCCGCGAACGGGGCCTGACCTATCTGATGGTCAGTCACGACATCGCCGTCATCGCCCATATGTGCGATCAGGTCGCAATCATGAAGGACGGCCGGATCCTTGAGCAACTGACCCCTGATCAGCTGCGCCACGGCGCGGTTGAAGAGGATTATACCCGGCAATTCCTGGCCGCATCCGCCCCCGAAGTGATGCGTATCGACTAACCAACAGACGCAAGAGACAAGATGACCATTCTGAATGAAATCGCCGCGCGCGCGGCGGGCGGAGTCGTTGTGACTGCCGCCGACCGGCTGGCGGCGGAACACGCCATAGCCGATACCCTGGCCTGTCTGGTGGCGGGGCAGGCGGATATCGCGACGCAGGCCGTCCGCAAGGCAAGCATCACTGCAGAATCGCGCGGACCCGCGACACTGGTGGGCGGCGGCGACGCATCCGCGCCGCTGGCTGCGCTGGTCAACGGCACCTCGGCCCATGCGCTCGATTTCGACGACAATTTCACGCCCGGGATGAGCCACGCCTCGGCGGTGCTGGTTCCGGCGTTGCTGGCGCTTGGTCAGGCAACCGGGGCAAGCGGCGCCGATCTGGTCACGGCCTATCTGACGGGCTTGGAGGCGCAGGCGCTGGTCGGCTTCGGCGTTGAGCCGGAGCATTACGTGGCCGGCTGGCACGGCACTTCGACGGTTGGCACCATCGGCACCGCAGCGGGCTGCGCGGCAATCTTGGGTCTGGATCAGGATGGCATCGCGCGGGCCATGTCGCTGGCGGTCAGCATGGCCTCGGGGATGAAAGGGCAGTTCGGTACCCCGGCCAAGCCCTTTCATGCAGGAATGGCGGCGCGGAACGCGGTCGAGGCGGCGCAACTGGCTGCCGCCGGTCTTTACGGAAGGGCGGATATTCTGGAACGGGCGCAGGGCTTTGGCGAATTGATGGGGGGCGGAGCGCCGGCCGACTGGGACATTCCCGGCGCCGATGTGCCGCATGTCATTCAGACCTGGGGCCTTGTGCCGAAAATCCATCCCTGCTGCGGATCAACCCATAATTCCGTCGACATGGTCCTGGCCTTGCGCAAAGAGCACGGTTTTAGCGCCGATCAGGTCGAAACCGTTACCCTGACGGTCGCGCGGGCGAACTATCGCAATCTGGCCTATCCGACACCGCAGACGCCGATGGAGGCGCGCTTTTCGATGCAGTATTGCGTCGCTTTGGCCCTGCTGCAGGATCTGCTATCGCTCGGCGATTTCACCCCGGAAGCGGTTGCCCGGCCACATGTGCGCGCGCTGTTCAGCCGGATCAGCATGAAGGTCATGCCGCTTGAGGTGGAACAGGCCCATGATCGCCCGCCGCACCATGCCGAGATCCGGCTGGGCGACGGACGGGTGCTGTCGGCGGATCTGGCCAATGCCAGGGGCAGTCTTGCCGATCCGCTGGATGAGGCGACACGGCTGGCCAAGCTGCGCGATTGTTTCACCTATGCGGGGTTGCCGTTCGACACCCAGGTCCGGACGGTTCTGGAAACCATCGGGGACCAGCCGAATCTTCGGGCGATCGCGGCTTTGATCTCGGCGCAGGTGGCGCCGGACCTCGCCCCGGCGGAGTGATCCCTTTCCCGGGCGCGGATCATAACGGCAGGTTGCGCCGATGCTCTTCAAAGGGAATCGGCGTCAGCGACATCTCTTCGGCGGCCGCCCAGAGGCGCTGCACAACCGGCCGGTGGTTACCCTTCTTGCGATAGATGGCGATCTCGGTGTGGATGATCCAGTCATCCTTGCCCGCCAGCACCAGCCGCCCGTCGCGCAGATCGTCGCGCGCAAGACTTTCGGGGATCCACGCCATGCCCGAGCCGATGACGGCCAGAGAATGCAGCCCCACGCACATCGGGTTGGTGGCAACCACGTTCATCGCCACCAGCTTTTCACGCAACAGCGGTGAAAGCACCTGGGCAAAAAAGCTTTGGGTTCCGTAACTGAGAAAGCGGACCACATTTCCGCGATCCAGATCGTGCAAGGGCTTGCCATCCGCATCCGGCGCGCTGACGGGCAGAATCCGTTCGGTGCCAAGGGTCAGTTGGTCGAGTTCCTTCGAGTCGAGACCGAAATGAACCGCCGGATGGACATAGCTCACCAGCAGGTCGCTTTCGTCATTGCGGAACATGCGTATCGTGTCGCTATAGGCAGAATGAGCGGGGATCGGGGTTTCGGACAGCTTGCCGATCCGCGCCTCGATCCGTTTCAGCCATTGCGGCAGAAAGGTCAGCCGCAGCGTGTGCATGGACAGGATATTAAGCTGATCTCGCGGCTGTTCCGAAATGCCTTTGATGCCCGAGCGCAGGTTGTTGATCTGTTGCACCAGATCGCGGGCCTGCCGGATCATCACCCGGCCTTCAGCCGTCAGTTGCACAGGATAACTCGACCGGTCGATCAGAGGTGCGCCAATCCAATGCTCCAGCGTGCGAATGCGCTTGGACAGTGTCGATTGTGTGATATGACGAATCTCGGCAGCGCGCGAGAAGTTGCGCACATCGCTGAGGCAGACGAAATCTTCAAGCAGCTTGAGTTCCATGCGGCTGACGTCCGGCGGGCTCATTGAGGATCAACGTTTCCATCAGGCGGGACGATGCGGCCCCTGTCAAGCTTGCTGCACCGACGGGACCGCCCAAAGAGCCGGCGAAGATATGTGGTCTCTGCGATAATGTCAGGCAGCCGCCGCTTTTAACAGCGCCTTGAGGACATATCCAAATTCGTGCTTGGTGATGGCGCGGCCTTTGACGTCCGTATCGACGCGGTGGACCACGACCATATGCAGATTGGGGATCACCATGCAGTAATGGCCCCCCGCGCCCTGTGCCGCATAGCTGCCGGGCGGCGTTTTTACCCCGGGCACGAAAACCCCATCGCGTTCCAGCCACCAGCAATAGCCATAGGCGCCGCGATGACCCGCGTGGGAATAGGGCATGACGTTTTCGGCCGCCCAGTTTTCGGGCAGGATCATGCGGCCCAACCATCGGCCGCCCTGCAGAAAAAGCTGGCCGAAACGCGCAAGATCGCGACTGGACATGCGGAATGGATAGGCGGGATGGCGCGATACCTCGAATTCCTCGATCCAGGCGTCCGGCTGTTCGCCGCCAAGGGTGAAATCCTGCATGCCGACAGGACCGGCGATCCGTTCGGCAAAGGCCTCCGCGACGCTTTTCCCGGTCGCTTGCCGAAAGATCGTGCCAAGCGCGTTGAAATCCCAGTTGTTGTAACACCAGAAGGTGCCCGGCGCATGGCTGTGGCGCTTTTCCTTGATCAATTGCATCCATTCGGTTTCGTAACCCGCGGGATGATAGACGCCCGATCGCGCCATCAGCAGGTCGTGAACGGTTGCCTGCCGCTCGACCCGGCTCAGCGGATCGTGATCGTCGATCCCAAGGCTTTCCATGGTTGCATCAAGCCTGATCCGGCCCGCTGCCACATCTTCGCCCATCAGCGCGGCGAGAAAGCTTTTGCGGATCGAATGGCACAGATATTTCCGCTCGATATCGCCATGGGTGAAAACGATCCTGCCGCCCTGTGCAACCAGCAGACAGTCGGAATTCTGCGCATCAAGAACCTGTCGCAACGCCGCCGTTCCGTTTTCGGACCAGCCGGCAGCCTCAGGCGTGTCATAGGCCGGCCAGACCGTCCCGGGATTGGTATCGAAGTGAGTCACGGTATTGCCCCTTGTGACGTCGCGCCGTCCCCGCCGGCGCGGCGGGGGCGGCATTTTGCTGGGCGGCTTACTTCGAGGCCATGCCGTAATAGACGCGGAAGCCGTTCCACGTCCAATTCTTCAGCGTGTCGCGCTTGGCCGCGACATTCATGGTCTGCATGATATAGGCCACCGGGCCCTGTTCCATGATGTCACGCTGAAGATCGAAATACATCTGCTCGCGCTTGGCCTGGTCCGGCTCGAACAGGGCTTCTTCGACGCGGCGGTTCATCTCCTTATCCTGATAGCCGACGCGCCAGGACGGATATTGCGTCAGCTTGGCTTCGGGCGAGTTGTCGGGGTTGAGAACGAAACGCGAGGCCATGCCATTGGCGTCCGGCACGGTAGTCTTGAAGCCCAGCAGTGCGGTGTCGAAATCGCGGCCGCGATTGCGGGCATAAAGCTGGGCATTGGCCATCCGCTCGATATTCATGGTGACGCCCGCCTGCGCCGCCGCCTGCTGAATGGATTGCGCGATCGGATCGCTATAGGGCTGGGTGCCGATGATCATCGTGGTCGTGAACCCGTCGGGATAGCCGCCCTCGGCCAGAAGCGCCTTGGCCTTTTCGATGTCCAGCTTGAACGGCTGGCCTTCCTTTTCGTCCAGCGCGCCGAACGCGCCAAGCTGCACGAACGAGGCGCGCGGGACGCCGACCCCGTTCATCACCGTTTCCATCAGCCCCTGATAATCAATCAGGTAGCGCATCGCCAAGCGGACCTTGGGATTGTCGAACGGCGGGCGAGAGGCGTTCATGCCCATATAGAACAGCGAAGGGATCAGCGTCCGGACGACCTCGATTCCATCCTGCTTCGCGACTTCGGCCAAATCCTCGGCGGTGAGGTTCCGCGCGATGTCGACATCGCCCTTTTCCAGCAGCAGCCGCTGAGTCCCCGGCTCGGCGACATGGCGGACCAGGACGCGGGGCAGGTTGGGTGCGGTCCCGTTGTAATTTTCGTTTGCCTCCAGAAGGATGCTTTCGCCGGGATTCCACTGGCGCAGCGTATAGGGGCCGACGCAGGCGGTCTTGTCCTGAAGATAGGTGTTGCCAAGATCGCCGTTACGTTCGTTCGCTTCGATCTCGGCCCGGTTCAGCATCACCGCGACGCGGTTCGCAGCGATCGAGGCGAGCACCAGATTGACCGGATAGGGCTTGTCCAGCTTCATCACCACGGTCCGGTCATCGGGGGCGCTGATCAGATCGGCGATGTTGTCCGCGGTAAAGCCGTAATCCGTCAATTGCGCGGCGTTGCCGAAATTCAGCTTCACCACCCGCTCCATCGACCAGACCAGATCACTGGCCTTTGCCGGCGTTCCATCGGGAAAGACGATGCCATCCTTCAGGCGAAAGGTGACTTGTCGTCCGTCCTCCGAAACCTCCCAGCTTTCCGCCAGCCCCGGAACGAAAGCCGTTTCGTCCTTCGGGTCGAAGGTCACCAGCGAATCGCAGGCGTTCATGAGAATTTCATCCGGCACCACCTCGGCGATCTGGGCCGGGTCGAAGGTCGTGATGGCGTCGATATTGTAAGCCATCACCAGCGCGCTGTCGGGCGTCTCGGCGGTTGCCGCACTGGTGAAGGGCAGGGCCGCAAGGGTTGCAACTGCGGTTGCGCCCAGAAGAGAGTGAATATTCATCATGGTTTTCCTGTTGGGTTTTTGGGTTGTCATTTTTCGTCTCCGGCGCTTTGTTCCGGCGCCAAGAGATTGCGGGCGAGAAAATCGGAGATGGTTTCGAAAACGCGGCTGCGATTGGCCAGTCGGGAAAAGCCGTGGCCTTCGTGTTCGATCCGCAGATATTCCACCGGCCGGTCCAGACCGCGCAGCGCCGCCCAAACCTGTTCACCCTGTTCGATCGCCACGCGGGGATCGTCGTTGGCATGCACGATCAGCAGCGGGACTTCGATCCGCTCGATCCGGGTCATCGGGGAAATCCGGTGCAGCAGCTCCGCATCCCGGACGGGATCGCCATATTCCGCCGCCCGCAGCACCTGACGCCAGGGACCTGTCGTTTTCATCATCGTGGTGAAATTTGACACGCCATAAATGTCGATCCCGCAGGACCAACGCCCCGGCGCTTCGGTCAGCGCGGCCAGCACCATGAAACCGCCATAGCTTTGCCCGGCGACGCCGGTCCGCGCGGGGTCGGTCTCGGGCCAGCCCGCGATATGGTCGCGCAAAGCCAGAAGATCGCCGACCGCCTCCATCCGCTTGTCGTGATCGTCTGCGGCGCAATAGCGCCTGCCATAGCCCGAGGATCCCCGCACATTCGGCGCGACGACCATGATCCCGCGGTCCAGATACCAGGCGATATCGGGACGATACTGCGCCTTCCATTGCATTTCGGGGCCGCCATGGATCAGGAACAGAACCGGCCAACCCGCCTCGGGGCGCGGCCCCTGCGGCGTATAAAGGAAATACGGCACCTCGAGCCCGTCGAAACTGTCGAAGCGTCGAACCTCTGGCGAGACATGCGCGGTCTGTACCCGTTGCTCCGGAAGCAGGTCGAGTTTCCGAAAACCCTCTGCTTCGGTCCATGTCCAGATTCCCGAAGGTTGCGACGGACTGGCGAAATCCAGCAGCAGCCGAGTGCCGTCCTTGCTGAAGCTCAGTTCGTTGATGATCCCGTTGCCGGGGGCACCAAGCCGCGTTTCGGCGCCGGTTGTCAGGTCGATCAGCGTGATGTCATTCATGCCGTCGCGGTTGACAAGACAAGCCATTCGATCCCGCGCTTGGGGCAGGGCGATCTTTTCGATCTCCCATCCCGGTACTTCGTATACCGGCGTCAGAGCGCCCGTGGCGGTATCGAACCGGCAGGGGCGGGTCACATCCGATCCCTGATCCGTCAGCACGATCCCGGGCCCTCCGTCGGGGGCCAGCTTGACCGACAGGTGCTGCGCCGGGCCTTGCGAGGGAAGCGCAGCAGTGACCGTACCGGTCGCCGGATCGACCCACAGAAGATCCTGATCCCGCATCGACCGGCGAGAATCGCGGATCAGCAGACGACCATCAGCGGCGAAGGCCAGCGGCTGCGCATAGCCTTCACCCTGCCAGACAGTCTGACGGATCCCGGATGCCAGATCCAGTACATGCACGTCCATTTGCCGCGCGTCGCGTTCGTTGCTGGCAAAGGCGATGCGGCCACCATCGGGCGCCCAGCACCCCCAGACATGCACGCGACCGGGGGCGTTGGTCAGCGGTCGCGCCGTGCCATCTGCCAGCAGCCAGATCTGGAAACGCTCGTCCATCCCACAATCTGTCGTATAGATCAGATTCTTCCCCACCGGCGCAAAGGCCAGATCGACCACCCGCTCGGGCAGATCGGTCAGTTGCCGCGCCGCGCCAGAGGGGCGCCCGTCACGTATCGCCACGGTCCAGATCTGGTTGAGTCCAGTCTGATTCGACAGATAGACCAGCATTTCGCCATCGGCCGAGAGGACGCCCTTGGTGACCTCTGGAATGCCGATATAGTCGGACATGGAAATTCTTCGGGTTGGTTTCGGGCAGTCCATGAGGCTCCTCCTCGGCGGCGCGGTATTGCCTTCAAGTTGAGCCGGATATTGCGCGCGGTTCCAACAATCCTTTGGAAAGATTCAAGTCATCTGAGGCATAGTTCTGTGAATCTGCTGGCAAACGGGATCGTCTAGCTGGAGGGCTGAAAGGCGCCGGCTCGTCTCTGCAATTTTGCGGAGGACGTGTGTTCGCGGCGCGAAACATAAAAACGGCTTGATGAAGAGGGACAGGCTGCGCGGGGCGCCTGATGTCACCACGATCGCACGGCCGATATGCGCGCAATTCTGCGCGTCCATGTGCATCTGCGTCGTGGCCGTATCACCTGACGCAGAAAACTGCCATCATTTCAACGATATGCTGAGATTTTGGCTCCGGCGGTAGGGATCGAACCTACGACCAATTGATTAACAGTCAACTGCTCTACCGCTGAGCTACGCCGGAACACGGGGCGGTGTATATCGGCACCGTGACGACCCGTCCAGAGGGGGCGGGCAAGTTTTTTTGGCTTTCAGCTGCGTTCGAATATCGCGTCGGCGGCGATCGGGCCGCGGGCGGTGACGGCGCCCAGATCGGCAAGGGCCAGAAGATGGGCCAGAACGTTGCGGGTCGCCGCGGGCAGAAGGGCGGGGGGCAGGTCGGTATAGATCCGCGCGGCCAGTTCGGCGGCGCTGGCCGGGCCGTCATCCAGCGCCCGCATGATCTGGCCGGTGCGGGCGCGGCGGTGCCGGGCAAGCGCGTCCAGCCGCGCGGCGACCTCGGTCACCGGCTCGCCATGGCCTGGGTGCAGCCGCGCCGCCGCCAGCCCCGCCAGCCTGTCGAGCGAGCGGAAGAAATCCAGCAGATCCCCGTCGGGGGGCGAGATCAGCGTCGTCGCCCAGCCCATCACCAGATCGCCGCTGAACACCTCGGGGCCCTGCGCGCCGGGATGGGCAAAGCACAGATGCGCGCCGAAATGCCCCGGGGTATGCAGCGCGGTAAGTTGCCAGTCCTCGCCGGTCACGATCTGGCCGTCGGTCAGCGACTGATCGGGGCGAAAGCCGGCATCAACCCCTTCGGACCCGCCAAGCGGACCCTGCGCAGCCAGCCGCCGCATCGCCGCCGAGCGCCCCGAGTCGGGCGTCCCGAAGGCCAGCACCTGCGCGCCGGTGGCCGTGGCCAGTGCTGTGGCGCCCTCGGAATGATCGCGGTGCGGGTGGGTCACGAAAATGTGGCTGATGCGCTGGCCGGGGCGCAACGCCGCGATGATCGCCGCGCGATGCCGCGAATCGTCGGGGCCCGGGTCGATTAGGGCAAGCGCGTCACCGTCGCCGAGCAGATAGGTGTTGGTGCCGGTCCCGGTCAAAGGCCCCGGATTGGGGGCGATGAGGCGTTGCATCTTCATGACGTTCCATCCTTGGGGCCGGCGCGATATGGTTGCAACCTAGCGGCTTGCCGAAAGGGGCGAAATGAATTTCGACTGGCTGAAGCGGATGATGCCGCGCGGGCTTTACGGCCGGGCCGCGCTGATCCTGTTGCTGCCGATGGTCACGGTGATCCTGGTGGTCACTGTGGTTTTCCTTCAGCGCCATTTCGAGGGCGTGACCCGTCAGATGACCGACAGCATGGCGCGCGAACTGGCGTTCGTGTCGGCGCGGATCGAGACGGCGCCGGATCTGGTGACGGCGGTCGCGCGCGGGCAGGAGGTCGCGGCACCTCTGGGGCTGTCCCTGACCCTGCCGACCCCGGCCGACCCGCCCGAGCGGCGCGCATGGGATGACCTGTCCGGCTATTACCTGGCCGACGAGCTGCGCAAGACGGTGCCGAATGTCCGGGCGATTGATCTGGGCGACAAGCGGCAGGTAAGCGTGACGCTTGATGGCCGCTGGGGGCCGTTTCGGCTGGATTTCGACCGGCGCCGGGTCAGCGCCTCGAACCCGCATCAATTGCTGGTGCTGATGATCTTCACCTCGCTGGTGATGTCGGGCGTGGCGTCGGTGTTTCTGCGCAATCAGTTGCGGCCGATTCGCCGCCTTGCCCGCGCGGCCGAGGAATTCGGCAAGGGGCGGGTGATCCCGTTCCGGCCACAGGGCGCGGTCGAGATCCGCAGCGCCGGAGCGGCGTTTCTGGACATGCGCAACCGGCTGGAGCGTCTGAACGAACAGCGGACCCTGATGTTGTCGGGGATCAGCCACGATCTGCGCACGCCGCTCACGCGGATGCGGCTGGGTCTGTCGATGCTGTCCGATGACGTTCCGCCGGACCGGCAGGACATCGCCGCGCTTGAAGGTGACGTCGACGAGATGGCCGGGCTGGTCGATGCGTTTCTGGCGTTCACCCGCGACGAGGTGCAGCAATCCCCGGCCGAACAGGCCGATGCGATGGAGTTCGTGCGCAACATCGTGGCCGATGCCCGCCGCGCCGGCCAGCCGGTCGAACTGGGCGCGATGACGGGGCAGGGCACCGCCATGTTCCGCAGCGGCTCGCTGCGCCGCGCGATCGAGAACCTGATCGGCAATGCCGTGCGCTATGGCGGCCGGGCGGTGGTCGATGCCACGCTTGGCCCGCGCAGCCTGCGCATCACCGTCGAGGATGACGGCCCCGGCATCCCCGAGGACCGCCGCGAAGAAGCCGTGCGCCCGTTCACCCGTCTGGACAAGTCCCGCAATCAGGATCGCGGCTCGGGTGTGGGGCTTGGCCTGTCGATCGCCGCCGATGTGGCGCGCGCCCATGGCGGCCAGCTTCGCCTGACCGAGGGGCGGCAATTGAAGGGGCTTCGGGCCGAAATCGTCATCCCGCGCTGACCGTATGGCCACGCCCGCCGGGCTTGCGGATGGCTTCACGCGACGAACCATTGAACCGTGCGCCGCAAACCCCTAGATTTGGTCTCGCGGAGGGTGCGATCCGCCAATCTTGGGGACGCCCCCTCGGGCAAGAAAGGACCGATATCCGATGAGTGAACTTAACGCTGCTACCTATCCGGTGTTGCCGCTGCGGGACATTGTGGTGTTCCCGCATATGATCGTTCCCCTGTTCGTGGGGCGCGAGAAATCGGTGCGCGCATTGGAAGAAGTGATGTCGCAGGATCGCCCGATCCTGCTGGCCGCGCAAAAGGATGCCTCGGTCGATGATCCGGACCAGAAGGATATCTTCCGGGCCGGTGTTCTGGCCAATGTCCTGCAACTGCTGAAGCTGCCGGACGGAACCGTCAAGGTTCTGGTCGAGGGCAAATCCCGCGTGACCATCACCGATTTCGTCGAGAACGAGAATTATTTTGAGGCTGAGGCGGTC
Organism: Paracoccus pacificus; assembly: GCF_042680785.1. Taxonomy (NCBI): domain Bacteria; kingdom Pseudomonadati; phylum Pseudomonadota; class Alphaproteobacteria; order Rhodobacterales; family Paracoccaceae; genus Paracoccus; species Paracoccus pacificus. The sequence goes on along the minus strand of NZ_JBHUEN010000020.1, from coordinate 51,184 downwards.
GAACTGGCGGAAGAGCCGGGCGACAGCGATACCCTGACCGCGCTTGTGCGCACGGTCGGCGATGAGTTCGAGCGCTATGCGAAAGTGCGCAAGAACATCCCCGAAGAGGCCGTCGCCGCCATCGCCGAGACGCGCGAACCCGCCCGTCTGGCCGACCTCGTGTCCGGCCATCTGGGCATTGAGGTGCCCCGCAAGCAGGAATTGCTTGAAACCCTGAACGTGGCCGAGCGTCTGGAACAGGTCTATGGCCTGATGCAGGGCGAGATGTCCGTTCTGCAGGTCGAGAAAAAGATCAAGTCGCGCGTCAAGAACCAGATGGAGCGGACGCAGCGCGAATACTATCTGAATGAGCAGATCAAGGCCATTCAGAAGGAACTCGGCGACGGCGAGGACGGCCAGAACGAGGTTGCCGAGCTGGAAGCACGGATCGAAAAGACCAAGTTCAGCAAGGAAGCCCGTGAAAAGGCCAATGCCGAGCTGAAAAAGCTGAAGTCGATGTCGCCGATGTCGGCCGAAGCGACGGTCAGCCGCAACTATCTCGACTGGCTTCTGGCGCTGCCATGGGGCGTGAAGTCGCGCACCAAGAAGGACCTCAGCAAAGCCGAAGAGGTGCTGAACGTCGACCATTACGGTCTGGAGAAGGTCAAGGAACGGATCGTCGAATATCTGGCGGTTCAGAACCGTTCGGCCAAGCTGAAAGGCCCGATCCTGTGCCTTGTCGGCCCTCCGGGCGTCGGTAAGACCAGCCTTGGGCGGTCGGTGGCCAAAGCCACGGGGCGCGAGTTCATCCGCATTTCGCTTGGCGGGGTGCGCGACGAATCCGAGATCCGCGGTCACCGCCGGACCTATATCGGCTCAATGCCGGGCAAGATCATCCAGGCGCTGAAAAAGGCCAAGACCACGAACCCGCTTATCCTGCTCGATGAAATCGACAAGATGGGGCAGGATTTCCGTGGCGACCCGGCTTCGGCGATGCTGGAGGTTCTGGATCCCGAACAGAACTCGACCTTCGTGGACCACTATCTCGAGGTGGAATACGACCTGTCGAACGTGATGTTCGTGACCACGGCCAACAGCTACAACATGCCGGGGCCGCTTCTGGACCGGATGGAGATCATCCCGCTGGCCGGCTATACCGAGGATGAAAAACGCGAAATCGCCCGGCAGCACCTGCTGCCCAAGCAGATCAACGCCAACGGTCTGCGCAAGGGTGAGTTCTCGGTTTCGGATGCGGCGCTGACCCATGTGATCCGCTACTATACCCGCGAGGCGGGCGTGCGGTCGCTGGAACGGGAAATCGCGAAACTGGCCCGCAAGGCCGTGACCGAGATCCTGAAGGGCAAGGTCAAATCCGTCGAGGTGACCCCCGAGAAGGCCGAGGAATATCTTGGCGTTCGTCGGCACCGCTATGGTCTGGCCGAGAAAGAGGATCAGGTCGGTGTCGTCACCGGGCTGGCCTGGACCCAGGTCGGCGGCGATCTGCTGCAGATCGAGGCGCTGAAACTGCCGGGCAAGGGCCGGATGAAGACGACCGGGAAACTGGGCGAGGTGATGAAGGAATCGATCGACGCGGCTTCCAGCTTCGTGCGCTCGGTCGCCCCTGAACTGGGGATTCGTCCGCCGGAGTTCGAGCGGCGTGACATCCACGTCCACGTGCCCGAAGGCGCGACGCCCAAGGACGGCCCGTCGGCCGGTCTGGCGATGGTGACCTCGGTCGTGTCGGTGATGACGGGCATCCCGGTCCGCAAGGACGTGGCGATGACCGGCGAGGTGACGCTGCGCGGCAATGCGCTGGCCATCGGCGGGCTGAAGGAAAAGCTGCTGGCGGCGCTGCGGGGCGGCATCAAGACGGTGCTGATCCCGGCCGATAACGAAAAGGACCTTGCCGAAATCCCGGCAAACGTCAAGGAAGGCATGAAGATCATCCCGGTCTCATCGGTCCGCGAGGTGCTGAAACACGCGCTGGTGCGGATGCCCGAACCGATCGAATGGGATGAAGCCGCCGAAGAAGCTGCCGAGGCCGCGCGGGTTGCCGCGCAACGCGGCGGCGATGTCGGGGGCGTCCTGGCCCATTAGGTCAGGTCAGGCCGAAAAAAACAGGGCTGCCGGATGTTTACATTCGGCAGCCTTTGATAATTCTGCTATGCGTAGCGCAGATGATACGCGCAGTTTCAGGAGTGATCCGAGATGGCTCATCGGAAGAAATCCGATCCACCCGCCGAGAAGAAGGCCGCCCCGGCCGCAGAAAAGACAGCAGAGAAGGCCGCAGCGAAGGCTACAGCGAAATCCGCAGAGAAAAAGCCGGTGTCGGCGAGCCGGACCAAGCCGGTCACCGCGCCGATGGTCACCTTGCACAAGAAGGATTTCATCGCCCGCGTCGTCGCCGCCAGCGGTGTCACCCGCCGCGAGGCGAAACCCGTGATCGAAGCCACGCTGGAACAACTGGGCGCGGCCTTCGCGGCCGGCGAGACGGTCGCGCTGCCGCCCTTTGGCAAGGCCCGCGTCAGCCGCCAGAAGGATCTGGACAATGGCGAGGTGCTGATCCTGCGCCTGCGCCGCAAGACCCGCGACGGCGTGGCAGCCACCGCCGATGCCGATGACGACGACGATGAATAGTCCCGTCTGATCCCGGCATACGACGGTGCAGATCCCCGGGTTGCAAAAGCCTCTTGCAGCCGCTGGCGGCAGAGGCTATCTAGCCCGCCACGGGCGATTAGCTCAGCGGTAGAGCGCTTCGTTCACATCGAAGATGTCAGCGGTTCAAATCCGTTATCGCCCACCATTTCCCTTATTTACCGTTTTGCCCCGTGTTTGCCCCCGTGTTTGCACCGTGGCGCGGCGTTGCCCCGCCTTGGGGACGTTGCGTCCGGTAGGCCCGCGCCGGGCGCAAGGCGCATTGACGCAGGCGAAACCCCGGGCCAGCATCGCGGCCAATGAAATCTTAGGGATCGCCGATGTCACTTCCTGACGCCTTCGCCGGCCGCCTGCGCCTGCCCGCCATCGCTTCGCCCATGTTTCTGGTCTCGGGGCCCGATCTGGTGGTCGAAACCTGCCGCGCCGGCATGATCGGCGCGTTCCCGGCGTTGAATCAGCGCAGCTCGGAAGGGTTTCGCGACTGGCTGCGCGAGATCAGGGCACGTCTGGCCGATACGCCGGACGCGGCGCCCTTCGCGGTCAACCTGATCGTGCATAATTCGAACCCGCGGCTGATGGCCGATCTGGCGATCTGCGCCGAGGAAAAGGTGCCCTTGGTCATCACCTCGCTGGGCGCCGTGCGGGATCTGGTCGATCACGTTCACGGCTATGGCGGTCTGGTCTTTCACGATGTGATCAAGGCGCGTCACGGGCAGAAGGCGGCCGAGGCCGGTGTGGACGGAATCATCGCCGTCGCCGCCGGGGCGGGGGGCCATGCGGGCACGCTCAGCCCGTTCGCGCTGGTAACCGAACTCAGGCGGTTCTTCGACAAGACCATCGTTCTGGCGGGTGCGATCAACACCGGCGGTCAGGTGCTGGCGGCGCAGGCGATGGGCGCCGACATGGCCTATCTGGGCACGCGCTTCATCGCCACGCGGGAATCGCTGGCGCAGCCCGAATACAAGCAGATGATCGTCGGCGCGGCGGCCGGCGACGTGGTTTATACCGACGCGATCAGCGGCGTCAGCGCGAACTTTCTGCGCGACAGTATCCGCGCCGTCGGGCTGGACCCCGACAATCTGGCCAAGCACGGCGATCTGAACATGGATGAAGAGGCGAAGGCCTGGAAGACGGTCTGGTCAGCCGGGCATGGTGTCGCCGGAATCGACGATATTCCCGCCGCCGCCGATCTGGTCGCCCGGCTGATCGCCGAATATCAGGATGCCCGCAAACGGCTTGCGGGCATCTGAGACCGGCGATCGGTTCGGCGCTTACAGCGCGATCGGCTGCATCACCTCGGGCTCGATCACCTTGACGCCCGGAAGCCCCTTGACCAGCGGCTCGGCATTCTGGGCCAAAAGCGGGAAGGTGCGGTAATGGCAGGGGATCACGGTCTTGAAATCAAAGTATTTCCGCGCCGCCCATGCCGCGCGGTCCATGTCCATGGTAAAATGACCTCCGGCGCATAGAATGCCGATGTCGGGCTTGTGGTATTCGCCCATCCATTCCATGTCGGCCATGATGTCGGTATCGCCCGAGACATAGATCACATGGTCGTCGCCCGCGATCATATAGCCCGATTCATGGCCGGCATAGATCGGCCCCTCGGCGCCTTGCAGCGACGACGAATGGGTGGCGTTGACCATCGTCACCCGGGCGCCGCCCAGATCGACCGTGCCGCCCTTGTTAAAGCCGATGCCCTGAATTTCCTCGTGATCGGTCCAGAAGTTGATCAGGTCGTAGATGCCGACGACGGGGATCTTCTTTTCCTTGGCGATCGACAGGGCGTCGCCCACGTGATCGCCATGGCCATGGGTCAACAGGATATGGGTCGCATCCTTGATCGCCTCGGCGCGCCGTTCCTCGGGGAAAACCGGGTTCCCGGACAGCCAGGGGTCGATCAGTATCACCGCATCCTCGATTTCCAGCCGAAAACCGGAATGTCCCAGCCATGTCAGTTTCATCGCCCGTTCCTTTCGTCGCGTTTTTCCGGCGCCGCCGCTGCCCGGCGTGCCGCCTTCCCCGTGGTTCAGGACAGCGCCCAAAGCCATATCGGAATGGTCAGTGCCGAGAGTACCGTTTGCCAAGTCATTATGTCGGCATAAAGTTCCGCGTCACCACCCATTTGCCGGGCGATGATGAAGCCTGCGGTTGCGGTCGGCATGGCGACCGTGATCAGCCCCGCCAGAAGCGGCAAACCGCTTAGCCCCATGGCGGTGGCGATGATCAGAAACACGGCAGGGCAGAACAACAGGCGCATGCCGATGCCAAGCCACATCCAGCCCGACCGCGCCCACAGCCGCCGGATCTGGATGCCGGCGCCCACCGCCAGAAGCCCCACGGCAAGAGCCGCCTGACCCATCATCTCCAGCGGTTTCAGCAGGAAATCCGGCAGGCCGATGCCGCTCAGGTTCAGAAACACCCCGATGCCGCAGCCCTGAACCATCGGGTTGCGCGCCACCTGCGCCGCGACGCTGCGCAGCGTCGCCTGCCCCCGGCCATAGCGCGCAAGAACCACGATGCTGACGATGTTGATGACCGGCACGGTCAACGCCACCACGACCGAGATCAGCGCCAACCCCTCGGGGCCGGTGATGTCGGAGGCAAGCGCCAGCACCAGCAGGCCGTTGAAGCGCAGCGCGGTCTGGAACAGCGTCGTAAAGCCCGGATCATCCAGCCCGGCGCGGCGGATCGGGCCGTGCAGGACGAAAATCAGCCCGCCGGTCACCGCAAAGGCCAGCGCCACCGCGATGGTCATGGGGCCGACCGTCGAAATCTGCAACGGCGAATGCAGGATCGATACGATCAGGATCGCCGGAAACAGGACCCGAAAGCTCAGCGTCTCGATGCCCGGCCATTGCGCGGCCGGAACGATGCCGTAACGCCGCACGAAATGCCCACACAGGATAACCAGAATCGTGGGCAGGATCATCAGGGCGAAATGCATGGCGCCACAGTGAAAGCACCGGGATGCAAGGTCAATTGCCGTTTTGGGCCTGCGACTGCTTGCCCAGCCGGGATGCGGAGGATAAACCGGCCGCAACGAAAAGGATTAGCCGATGTCCATCTCTGAATCCGAGGCCAAGAAGGTCGCGAAACTGGCCCGCATCGCCGTGGCCGATGCGGATCTGCCGCGTCTGGCGCAAAGCCTGAGCGGGATCCTGAGCTTCATGGAACAGCTCAACGAGGTCGATGTCACCGGCGTCGAGCCGATGACCGGCGTCGAGCCGATGCGGCTCAAGCGGCGCGCGGACGTGGTGACCGACGGAAAAATGCAGGCGCGTATCCTGAAGAACGCGCCCGACGCGCGCGAGGGGTTTTTTGCCGTGCCTAAGGTGGTGGAATGAGCCTGAACGACCTGACCATCGCCGCGGCCCGCGACAACCTGCGCAAGGGCGAGGTGACCTCGGCCCAGATCACCGACGCCTGCCTGACCCAGATCGAGGGCGCGGGCGCGCTGAACGCCTTTGTCCACCATACCGCCGATCAGGCGCGCGAGATGGCGGCGGCCGCCGACCAGCGCCTGAAAGCGGGCGATGCGCCGGCGCTTTGCGGCATTCCGCTGGGGATCAAGGACCTGTTCTGCGTGCAGGGCGTGCCGACCCAGGCCGCCAGCCGCATTCTGGAAGGCTTCCGCCCGGAATATGAATCGACCGTGACCCGCAACCTGTGGGACGTGGGCGCCGTCATGCTGGGCAAGCTGAACATGGACGAATTTGCCATGGGCAGTTCGAACGAATCGAGCGTCTACGGCCCGGCGGTGAACCCGTGGCGGCGCAAGGGCAGCGATGCGGCGCTGACCGCCGGCGGCTCGTCCGGCGGCTCGGCCGCGGCTGTGGCGGCGGGGCTGTGTCTGGGGGCGACGGGCACCGATACCGGCGGCTCGATCCGCCAGCCGGCGGCCTTCACCGGCACGGTCGGGCTGAAGCCGACCTATGGCCGGGTCAGCCGTTGGGGGGTGGTGGCATTTGCCTCGAGCCTCGATCAGGCCGGCCCAATGACCCGCACGGTCCGCGATGCGGCGATCATGCTGGGCGCGATGGCCTCGGTCGACCCGAAGGATTCGACCAGCGCCGACTATCCGGTACCCGATTACGAAGCCGCGCTGAGCGGTGATATCCGCGGCAAGCGGATCGGCATTCCGCGCGAATACCGCATGGACGGGATGCCGGCGGAAATCGACGCGCTGTGGCAGAAGGGTGCCGAGATGCTGCGCGATGCGGGGGCCGAGATCGTCGACATCTCGCTGCCGCATACGAAATACGCGCTGCCGGCCTATTACGTCATCGCGCCGGCCGAGGCGTCCTCGAACCTCGCCCGCTATGACGGGGTGCGCTATGGCCGCCGGGCCAAGCTGTCGGCCGGTGACGGCATTACCGAGATGTACGAGAAAACCCGCGCCGAAGGCTTTGGCGCCGAGGTTCAGCGCCGGGTGATGATCGGCACCTATGTGCTGTCGGCGGGGTTCTATGACGCCTATTACAACCGCGCCCGCCGGGTCCGCGCGCTGATCAAGGGCGATTTCGATCAGGCCTTTGCACAGGGCGTCGACGCGATCCTGACCCCAGCCACCCCCAGCGCGGCCTTTGGTCTGGGCGAGATGCAGGACGCCGATCCGGTGCAGATGTATCTGAACGACGTTTTCACCGTTACCGTGAACCTTGCCGGACTGCCGGGCATTTCGGTGCCGGTGGGTCTTGACGCGCAGGGGCTGCCGCTGGGGCTGCAACTGATCGGCCGTCCCTGGGACGAGGCCGGTTTGCTGAACCATGCCGAAGTTCTTGAACGCGCAGCGGGATTTGTGGCGCGCCCGGACCGGTGGTGGTAGGCTGGCACGGCAGCCGGCCCGACCGGCTGACACAGGGATAAGCAAGGGGACAGGGATGGGGCAGGCAAAATACCTGATACCGGTCGCGCTTGGTGCGCTGATCGCGATCACCGGATGCGCGAACAACCCGCGCTACGCGGAATACAAGGCATACCGCGAAACCGTCCTGTCCGGGCAGGTCAAACGGGAATCGCAAACCATTCCGGTGGCGCTGCCCGCCAACGCACCCACCCCCGCCGAGATCATGGGCACCGCGCCGGTCACCGTTGTCGCGGCCCCCGCGGCCCCCGCGACCGTTGTCGTGCCTGCCAAGGGCGCGGTGACCAGCGGACCCTATCCCGGCTCGGTTCCCGCGCTGACGCGCTATGCCAATTCGGTCAAACATCAGCCCGGAACCCGGGTCTGGAGCCGTTCCGCGCCCGCCGACATGTCGCGCGCCGCACGCGCCTGTGCCGCCTATACCTCGATCGACGCGGCGCAACTCGCGTTCCTGTCGCGGGGCGGTCCGGCGCAGGATCCGGCCGGGATGGATCCGGATGGCGACGGCTTTGTCTGCGGCTGGGATCCGAACCCCCGCCGGTTGTGAGCTTTCCTTCGCCCAATCACGGGCCGCGCCGTGACGGCATGCGGCCCGAACTGATCGTCCTGCATTATACCGGCATGGCCGATTGCGCCGGCGCCCGGGCACGGCTGTGCGATCCCGTGGCCGAGGTTTCGGCGCATTGGCTGATCGACGCGAATGGCGGGGCCGAGCAGCTTGTGGATGAAAGCCTGCGCGCGTGGCATGCGGGGGCGGGGGCATGGCGCGGGCGTGACGATGTGAACAGCCGTTCGATCGGGATCGAGCTGGACAACCCCGGCGACCGCCCCTTTACCGCGCCGCAGATGCTGACGCTCGAGACGGTCCTGCGCGGGATATTCGACCGCTGGTCTATCCCGAAAGCCGGTGTGATCGCCCATTCGGATCTGGCCGTGGGGCGCAAGATCGACCCCGGTCCGCGCTTTGATTGGCGGCGGCTGGCCTTGATGGGCCTTTCGGTCTGGCCCGACGCCCCGGGCCGGAACGCGCCGCTGGCCGAAAGTCTGGATGCGATCGGCTATCCCCCCGCCGATGCGGCGCAGCGTCTGGCCGCGTTTCGCCTGCGGTTTCGTCCGGGCGCGCGCGGGGCCGAGACCGAGACCGACCGGCGTATCGCCGATGCGGTGGCGCGGTTACCGGGCTGACGCCCGCATCTCAGGACCGCGTCTCAGGACGGCATCTCAGGAGCGCGGCTTGGTCTTTTGCGGATCATAGAAGGACAGCGGCACGATCTTCGCCGGCAGACGCTTTTGCGCGCCGTCGAGCTTGCCGACCTCCAGTTCCGTGCCCGGCGCGGCATGGGCGATATCGACGCGCGCCAGCGCCACGTTTTTCGACAGGATCGGCGAGCGGGTCGATGAGGTCACGACGCCGACCTGCGCCCGGCCCAGATAGATGCCGTCGCCGTGGCCCACATCCAGATTGCCGTCGATCTCCAGCCCGACAAAGCGGTGGCTGGGGTGGTCCTTGCGGCGTTGCAGCGCCTCGCGCCCGACAAAATCGGCAGCTTTGGATTTCAGCGGCACGGTAAAGCCGATGCCGGCCTCGAACGGGTCGGTCTGGTCGCTGAAATCATAGCCGGCGAAGATCAGCCCGGACTCGATCCGCACCATATCGAGCGCGGCAAGCCCCATCGGCTGCATCCCGAACGGCTCGCCCGCCTGCCAGATCGCGTCAAAGACCTCCTTGGCGTCCTTCGGATGGCAAAAGACCTCATATCCCAATTCGCCGGTATAGCCGGTGCGCGACACCACGACCGGCGGGCCCGAGGGGCCACCGATCCGCGCGACGGTAAAGCGGAACCATTCGAGTTCCCCGAACGCGGTCTGATGCGGTGCGGTCCAGACGATCTGGGACAGAATTTCGCGGCTGGCCGGCCCCTGCACGGCAAGATTGCCAAGCTGGTCGGTGGACGAGCGGATCATGACCTTCAGCCCAAGCTGGTCGGCCAGCTCGCGCAGATGCTCACCGCCCAGATCGCTGCCGCCGATCCAGCGAAAATTGTCGCGTCCCAGCCGGAAAACCGTGCCATCGTCCAGCATGCCGCCGTGGGGATAGCACATGGCGGTATAGACGACCTGCCCCTGCGCCAGCTTTTCCATGTCGCGGGTGACGGCATGGTTCATCAGCGCCTCGGCATCGGGGCCGGTCACCTCGAACTTGCGCAGCGGCGACAGATCCATGACGACCGCCTTTTCGCGGCAGGCCCAATATTCGCCCAGCGTCCCGACCGAGGGGAAGCTGTTCGGCAGCCAGAACCCCTTGTATTCGACGAAATCGCGCGTCAGGGCGGCGAAGCTGTCGTGGAATGGCGTTTCGCGCGTCATGATCGGCATGGCCTCCGGCGTGGCGCGCCATGCGGTGGCGCGCTGAAATTTCTCGGCCCCGTCATAGGTCCGCACATGAATATCGGTCAGATCCCAGCCATTGGCGGGCGTGGTGTCGTCGGGGCAGGCAGAGCTGACGCAGACCAGATCGGTCAGCGCCCGCATCAGCACATAATCGCCGGGCCGCGACCATGGCTCGTCGATATACATCACGCCGTGTTCGTCGATCCGGGTGTTGAAGAAGAAATTCATCGCCATCCAGCCGGGACGCTGTTCGGCGCCGTAATCGGCCAATGCGCCGTTGAAATTGGTCGAGCAGTTGGGATGACCGGGATAGCCGATGTCGTCGTAATATTTGGCCGCGCAGGCCATGGCAAAGGCGTCGTGACGGCCGCAGGTGTCCTGCACCACCTCGATCAGCGGCACCATGTCCTGATCGAAGAATTTGCCGTGCAGCCCCGGCATGGCATAGTCGCGGCCCTGAAGCGTCCGCGTGGTGGTCATGTCCAGCGGGTGGGTGATGCCCTGATCCAGCTTGCGCGCGTCAAAGGCCTGAAAATCGGTGCATTGCCGGCCGTCGATGTCGATGATCTGGATATAATCGCCCGCCTTTACCCGGTACGCCCGCGCGGTGGCTGATGCGACGCGCAGGTCAAGCCCGGGATCGGCCAGCGGCTCGGGCAGGGGGCGGCGCAGCTTGCCCTGCCGCGCCGCGCGGGTGATCACCACGGTCAGCGGCGACAGCGTGTCCTGATCCCATGGCGACATGGCGTTGCCGGGGGCGGCCACGATGACCAGCCCGTCGCGCGTCGCGGTGAATTCCTGATGATCGCCGGCGGGCGAATCCGCCCCGAACAGCCCGGCGCCCTTCGCGCCCTCGAGCCCGATACCGCGCGCGGCCAGACGACCCCGCAACCGCTTCAGGCTGGCCTGATCGCTGGTCAGAAGCGCGCGGATCCCGGCGGCGTCGGTATCGCCGACGGTGCCCAGAACGGCCATGTCGATCCGGCCATCGGAGTCCGCGGCCAGCAACTCGCACCGCTGCCCGCCCTCGCTGTTGGTGATCCGCAGCCTGTCGCCGGCCGCGACCGGCATCACCGCCATGCCGCCGCCCGGCACCACGGTGCGTTCCGCGCCACCGGCGAAGGGGGCGAGCCCCGGCAGCCGGATCTGGCTGGCGCGGGGCGGGCCGGCGCGGAACATGGCGGGGCGAAGGTCGTTCATGTCGTCCTCCCGATTGGTCGGCGGCGCGGGATCAGTTCTGGAGATAGGATTCCAGCGAATCGTCCAGCGCGTCCTTCCATGGCGTATGATGCTTGGGCGCCATCGAGCCGGTAATCACCGATTTATAACTGTGGTCGCGGAAGGTCATGATGTTCTCGGCCTTGTGATGCTTCCATTCATAGAATGCCTCACAGGCGCCATCGACGTCAAAGCTGGGATAATCCGTCTCGGCGATCAGTTCCTTGACGTAATCGCCCTGATACTCGATCGCGTCATGGGCGTCCTTGCCGGCATCCTCGCGCGCGACCCGGTCGGCCACATCGGCCAGCATGACGTCGCGGTCTTTCGGCACCTCGATCCGGCCGAGGATCACGTCGCGGACGAACCAGGCCTGTGCATCGAACATGTTGAAGGTGAACCACTGGTCCTGCATGCCCAGATAGAACAGCTTTGGATTGTCGATCCAGACCACGCCCTTCCACAGGTCCGCCGTCGCCAGCCGGTTCGCCGTCTTAAGTCGCAGATCGTCGGGCAGGAAGGGGAAGTGATGCTTGTAGCCGGTGCACAGGATGATCGCATCGATGTCCTTGGTGGTGCCGTCCTTGAAATGCGCCGTCTTGCCGTCAAGATGGGTCAGCAACGGGACTTCCTGCCAATTGTCGGGCCAGTCATAGCCCATCGGCGCGGTGCGGTGTGAAACGGTCACCGAATTGCAGCCGTATTTCCAGCATTGGGAACCGATATCCTCGGCCGAGTAGCTGGTGCCGACGATCAGGATGTCCTTGCCGATGAACTCGCGCGCGTCGCGGAAATCATGGGCGTGAACGACGCGGCCGTTGAACCGCTCGAACCCCTTGAAATAGGGCACGTTCGGGGTCGAGAAATGGCCGGTCGCGACGACGACCCAGTCGAATTCCTCTTTATACACGCTGTCCTTTTCCAGATCGTGGACGGTCAGGGTGAATTTTTCCGTATCCGGGTCGTATTCGACGTTCCGCACCGGAGAGCTGAACCGGATCCAGTCGCGCACCCCGGCCTTTTTCACCCGGCCTTCGATGTAATCGAACAGGACGGCGCGCGGCGGATAGCTGGCGATCTGCTTGCCGAAATGCTCCTCGAAGGAATAATCCGCGAATTCAAGCCCCTCCTTGGGGCCGTTCGACCACAGATAGCGGTACATCGAGCAATGCACCGGCTCGCCATATTCATCGACCCCGGTGCGCCAGGTATAGTTCCACAGGCCGCCCCAGTTCGATTGCTTCTCGAAGCAGACGATCTCGGGGATCTCGGCCCCTTTCTGCTTCGCGGATTGAAAGGCGCGAAGCTGGGCCAGGCCCGACGGGCCCGCGCCGATTACTGCAACTTTCTTGGACATGGCGGCTCCTGCTGGTCAGTTTCTTATCGGCGATGATGCAGGCAACTGTCCCTCAACGTCAATAAAGTTTCGTGACAGGAAATCAGCCCATGCGTTCCGAGACATAGCCGCCGGGGCTGGCGGGAAAGACTACGGTCTTGTTCCCGTTCAGGAATACCCGGCGATGGATATGGGCGTGAATGGCCCGCGCCAGAACCGCGCTTTCCACATCGCGGCCAAGGCTGACATAATCGCCCGGGCTTTGGGCGTGGGTCACGCGCACGATATCCTGTTCGATGATCGGGCCCTCGTCCAGATCGGCGGTGACGTAATGCGAGGTCGCCCCGATCAGTTTCACCCCGCGCTCATGCGCCTGCTTATAGGGGTTGGCGCCCTTGAAGCTGGGCAGGAACGAATGGTGGATGTTGATGATCCGCCCCGACATGGCCTTGCACATCTGGTCCGAAAGAACCTGCATGTAACGGGCCAGAACGATCAGCTCGGCCCCGGTTTCCTCGACGATCTCCATCTGCCGGGTCTCGGCCTGGGGTTTGTTCGCCTTGGTGACGGGGATGTGGTAGAAGGGGATGTCGTGGTTCACGACCACCTTCTGATAATCCATGTGGTTCGAAATCACGCCGACGATGTCGATCGGCAGCGCCCCGATCCGCCAGCGATACAGCAGATCGTTCAGGCAATGCCCGAACCGCGAGACCATGATGATGGTCTTCATCTTTTCGTCCTCGGCGTGGAAATTCCACTCCATGCCGAATTTCTCGGCCACCGGCGCGAAATCCTTGCGCAACTGTTCCAGCCCGGCGCCGGTCTCGCTTGAAAAGCTGATCCGCATGAAGAAATTGCCGGTTTCGAAATCGTCGAACTGCGAGCTGTCGGTGATGTTGCAGCCATGCTCGGCCAGAAAATTCGAGATCGCGGCGACAAGCCCCCGGGTCGACGCGCAGGTCACGGTAAGGAAATAGCGGTCCCGCAGGTCGTGCGAATCCACCCCTCCGTTCGCGGCGGGTGCGGTGCTCGGGGCGGGTTGCGGGGCTTTGGTCATGGTTCCGACGCTCCTCGTATTCGGTCAGGTTCAGGCCAGTGTTCAGACGGACGTTGCCGGATCGGCCAGGCCGTTGATACGGCAGCAGGCGGTCAGCGTATTGGCAAGCAGGCAGGCGATGGTCATCGGCCCGACCCCGCCGGGCACCGGCGTGATCGCCCCGGCATGGCCGACCGCGCCGGCGAAATCGACATCGCCCACCAGCCGGGATTTGCCGTCACGCTCGACCCGGTTGATGCCGACGTCGATCACCGTGGCGCCGGGTTTGATCCAGTCGCCCTTGATCATCTCGGGCCGGCCGACGGCGGCGACGACGATGTCGGCGTTGCGGCAGACGGCCGCCAGATCGCGGGTGCGCGAATGGGCGATGGTGACGGTGGCGTTCGCCCCAAGCAGAAGCTGCGCCATCGGCTTGCCCACGATGTTCGAGCGGCCGACCACCACCGCGTTCAGACCGGACAGGTCGCCCAAGCGGTCGTTCAGCATCATCAGACAGCCCAGCGGCGTGCAAGGCACCATGGCCGATTGCCCGGTGCCCAGACGGCCGACGTTCAGAATGGTGAAGCCGTCGACGTCCTTGGCCGGGTCGATGGCGTTGATCACCAGATCGCTGTCCAGATGATCGGGCAGGGGCAGTTGCACCAGAATGCCGTGGACCGCCGGATCGGCGTTCAGCCTCGCGATCAGCGCCAACAGATCTTCGGCCTTGGTATCCGCCGGCAGCTTGTGCTCGAACGAGTTCATGCCGGCCTCGCGGGTCTGGATGCCCTTGTTGCGCACATAGACGGCCGAGGCGGGATCCTCGCCCACCAGCACCACCGCAAGACCGGGCGTCAGGTCGTGTTCGGCCTTCAGCCGCGCCACTTCGGCCCCGATCCGGCCGCGAAGCCGGGCCGCAAAGGCCTTGCCGTCGATGATGTTTGCCTGCTTGTCCGCGTCCATCCGTTCAACCTTCTCTGGTGGCGACCGTCTTGGCGGCCAGCGTAAGCGCGTGATGCAACGACCCCGCCGAGGAACGGGGGCCCAGCACCGTAAAGCGCCGATCCGCCTGATGACAGATCACAAGGCAGCCCAGATGCTCGATGATCGTGCGGGTACCGCTATGACCGTCCATCCGGGCGATGTCCAGATTGCAGAGCCGCTCGAACAGCGCGGTGGCCGGCTTCGGTCGGCGGGTGTCGTCCGATCGGTCCGTCACGTCGATCCTGAAACAGACCCATGCGTCGGTCTGGTCGGTCACGGATGCGGTCTTGCCCAGTTCCGCCGCAAGGGTTCCGGCAAGATCGGGGGCATCGGCCAGGGGCGCGATGATCATCCATTGGCCGGGGCCGGTCCACAATGCGCCGCGCCCGTCGGCCTCGGTATATTGTCCGGGTTCAGGGCGCGGGATGGCCTCCGGCGTCGCGCCCAGACGCGCCGCGACCGATGCCAGCGCCACGCCGGGATCCTCGGTGATGGTGATCGCGCCGATGCGATCGACGCGCGCGGTCTCGGCCCCGAAAGCGGTCACCGGTTTCAGCAGGGTGGTTTGATCAGCCACGGACGCGCCCTCCCTCGGGGTCGATGAAATGCGGGCTGACGATGCGGGCGCGCACCTCGGAGCCCTGAAGCGGGTTCACCGCCCGGATGACCTCGCCCATGCGCGCGTCTCCGCGTTCGACAAAGGCGAGCGCGATATAGCTGTCAAGATGCGGCGACCGGCAGGCCGAGGTCACCCACCCCTGATCGTTTTCGGTGTTCACCGCCATGCCCTCGGCCACGATATGGGACCCCGCGGGCACCGGCAGTTTCGGGTCAATCGGCATCAGCCCGACCATGCGGCGATGGTCCTGAACCATCCCCTCGCGCCGGGTCATCAGATTGCCGATGTTGTCCTTGACGTTCGAGACCATGCGCCCAAGCCCCAGCATCAGCGCCGTCGTCTGGCCATTCAGCTCATTCCCCGCGGCGTGGCCCTTTTCGATGCGCAGAATGCCAAGCGCCTCGGTCCCGTAGGGGGTGACGCCCAGATCCGCGCCGCGATCCATCAAAAGCTGCATCAGCGCGTGGCCATAGCGGGCGGGCACGGCGATTTCATAGGCCAGCTCGCCCGAGAAGCTGATCCTGAACAACCGCGCCGGCGTGCCGCCCACCGAAACGGTGCCGCAGGCCATGAACGGGAACGCGGCATCCGAAATGTCGTGTTCGGGATCGATGACGCGGGTCAGCAACTCGCGCGCATTCGGCCCGGCGACGGCGATCTGCGCCCATGCCTCGGTGGTCGAGATCAGTTGCACATCCAGATCGGGCCACAGGCATTGCCGGCAGAATTCCATGTGGCGAAACACCGGCACGGCATTGGCGGTGGTGGTGGTGACGATGAAATGATCCTCGGCCATGCGGGCGGCGGTGCCGTCGTCCCATGCGTGGCCATCCTCGCGCAGCATCAGGCCGTAACGGATCATCCCGACCTTCAGGTTCGACATCCGGTTGGCATAGATGCGGTCAAGAAACAGCCCGGCGTCGGCGCCCTGCACGTCGATCTTGCCGAGCGTCGTCACATCGCACAGACCGACGGCCGAGCGCACGGCCCGGGCCTCGCGTTCGGCGCTTTCCTGCCACGTGGTTTCGCCCGGCAGCGGATACCATTGCGCCCGCATCCAGTTGCCGACCTCGGTAAAGACGGCGTTGCGGGCGGCGGCCCAGTGATGCGTGGGGGTCAGCCGGCGGGGCTTGAAATCCGGCCCGACCGAGCCGCCGGCAAGTGCCGCGATCGCCACCGGGGTGAAGGGCGGGCGATAGATCGTGGTCCCGGTCTGCGAAATCGTCTGCCCGGTCAGCCCGGCCATCACCGCAAGCCCGGTCACGTTCGAGGTCTTGCCCTGATCGGTGGCCATGCCAAGCGTGGTGTAACGTTTCAGATGCTCGACCGAGCGGAAGTTTTCCTTATGCGCCAGCGCCACATCCTTGGTGGTGACGTCGTTCTGCAGATCGACCCAGGCACGCTTGCCGCTGCCGGGCACATGCCACAGCGGCGTCAGGCGGGGGGCCTGATCATCGCCCTGCGGCAGGCTGGGCAGATCGGCGTCGATGCCGATGCTGGACAGCGCGGCCTGCGCAACGCCTGCGCCGCTGCGCAATGCCTCGGCCGTGGTCATCCGACCCGCCGCCGCCCCCGCAACGCCAAGCTCGGGCTGGCCGGCCAGATCGGGGACAAAGGCCGAAAGCTGTTCGTCCCATGTCGGCCGGCCCCGCTTGTGGCAGGTCAGGGCAAGGTTCGGGTTCCAGCCGCCCGAGACGCCAAGCGCCTCGCAGGCGATGTTTTCGGACCCGCCGTCCTCGGTTTCGACCGCGACGGATTTCAGACCAAGTCGGCCGCTGGTGTCGACCACCTTGCCCCGGATCACCGGGTAGCCGTCGCCGGCGGGTGCATCGGCGCGGGGGTCGATGACGGCGGCGACCTCGACCCCCGCCGCCAACAAATCGCGGGCGGTGCGATGGGCGTCGTCGTTATTGGCAAAGATCGCGACCCGCATCGCCGGCGCGGCCGCGAACCGGTTGACAAAGGCCCGCATCGCGCCCGCCAGCATGATGCCCGGCCGGTCGTTGTTCGGAAACGCGATCGGGCGTTCCAGCGCGCCGGCACAAACCAGCGCGCGCCTGGCATAGATGCGCCACAGCGTTTGCCGGGGCTGGCCGTCGGCAGGCACGGCGCGGTGGTCCGAGACCCGCTCCAGCGCGCCGAAAATGCCGTGATCGAAGGTGCCGAACACCGTCGTGCGGGTCATGATGCGCACGTTCGGCATCGCGGCCAGTTCGGCGGTCACCTGCGCCGCCCAATCGGCACCGGCGACATCGCCCAGCATCTCGGTCTCGGCGTTCAGCCGCCCGCCGGTCAGGAAATCCTCATCCGCGAGGATGACCCGCGCGCCCGCACGCCCGGCGGTCAGCGCCGCCGCCAGACCGGCGGGGCCGGCGCCCGCGATCAGCAGATCGCAATGCAAGAACCCCTTGTCATAGCGGTCCGGGTCGGGCTGCATCGACAGCCGGCCCAGACCGGCGGCGCGGCGGATGATCGGTTCATAGACGCGTTCCCAGAACGCTTTCGGCCACATGAAGGTCTTGTAGTAAAACCCCGCGCCCAGAAACCGCGAACCCAGATCGTTGATCGCCAGCGCGTCGAAGCCAAGGCTGGGCCAGCGGTTCTGGCTTTTGGCTTCAAGCCCGTCATAAAGCTCGACGACCGGGGCGCGGGTGTTGGGTTCGCGCCGGGCGCCGCTGCGCAGTTCGACCAGCGCGTTCGGTTCCTCGGAACCCGAGGTCAGCACGCCGCGCGGGCGATGGTATTTGAAGCTGCGTCCCATCAGCCGGACCCCGTTCGCGATCAGCGCCGAGGCCAGCGTGTCGCCGGGATGGCCGTGATAGGTCTTGCCGTCAAAGCTGAATTTCAGCGTCCGGCCGCGGTCAATCTTGCCGCCGCCGGCCAGCCGGTTCGGTTGCGCCGTCCCGCCGCTCATGACGTCACCCCGGTTTTTGTGGCCCCGGTTTTCGCCGTCTTGGCTGCCGGGGCGGGGGGCAGTTCCGGGCCGCGGCCGCGACCCGCCGCGCGGGCCACGTCGACGGCAAGCTCGGCGCCCAGAATTTCATGGGTGCGGGTGTCGCGGGTGACCACCAGCCACGACCGGTCGCCCTGTTCGTGATACCAAAGTTCGCGATGCGGCCCGGCCGGGTTGTCGCGCAGGTAAAGCCAGTCATGCATCTGGTCCAGCGCCTCGGGCTCTTTCGCGACCGGAAAGGTGAACTCGGGCCGTTCGATCAGCGCGGCATCGCCCAGATAGACGAATTCCTGCGCGTCGCGAAGGCCCAGAAGGGGGTGGGGGATAAGCATCTGAGGCCTCAGTGCAGGTTCGGTTGCGCGCCCTGGCCCTTTTCGTCGATGGCATAGCCACGGCGGAAACGGTCCAGACGATAGGCGCGGGCGGTCGGGTGCGGGGCGTCGCGGGCGATCAGATGGGCAAAGCTGTAGCCCGAGGCGGGCGTCGCCTTGAACCCGCCATAGCACCAGCCGGCGTTCAGATAGAGCCCCTCGACGGGCGTGCGGTCGATGATCGGGCTGCCGTCCATCGACATGTCCATGATCCCGCCCCATGCGCGCAACAGCCGCGCCCGCCCGATCATCGGCATAAGCGCCATGCCGCCCTCGGCCACATCCTCGATCACCGGCAGGTTGCCGCGCTGCGCGTAGGAATTATAGCCGTCGATGTCGCCGCCAAAGACCAGACCGCCCTTGTCGGACTGGCTGACATAGAAATGGCCCGCACCGAAGGTGATGACCCCGGGCAGGGTTTCCTTCAGCCCCTCCGAGACAAAGGCCTGCAGGACGTGGCTTTCGATCGGCAGGCGCATCCCCGCCATCGCCATCAGCAGGCCCGACGATCCGGCGACGGCCACGCCGACCTTTTTCGCGCCGATATAGCCGCGCTTGGTCTCGACCCCCAGAATCCGGCCGTTCTCGATCCGCATGCCGGTGACTTCGCAATTCTGGATCAGATCGACGCCGCGCATGTCGGCCCCGCGCGCATAGCCCCATGCGACCGCGTCATGGCGCGCGGTTCCGCCCGAGCGCTGCAACAACCCGCCCTTGATCGGAAAACGGGCATCGTCGAAATTCAGGAACGGACACATGGCGCGGACCTGCGCGCTGTCCAGAAGCTCGGCATCGTCGCCCGACAGGTGGATTGCGTTGCCCCGGCGCCGGAACGCGTCGCGCTGGCCATCGGTGTGGCACAGGTTCAGCACGCCGCGCTGGCTGACCATGGCGTTATAGTTGAAGTCCTGCTCCATCCCTTCCCACAGTTTCATCGAGAAGCTGTAGAACGGCTGGTTTCCGGGCAGCAGATAGTTCGAGCGGATGATGGTCGTGTTGCGCCCGACATTGCCGCCGCCCAGCCAGCCGCGTTCCAGAACCGCGATGCGGGCCTGACCGAACACGCTGGCAAGGTAATAGGCCGTTGCCAGCCCGTGACCGCCGCCGCCGATGATGATGATGTCATATTCGGATTTGGGCGCCGGGTCGCGCCAAACCGGTTTCCAGCCGGTATTGCCGCGCAGCCCCTCCCAAAAAACCTTGAAACCGGAATAGCGCAAATCAGCCTCGCCCATGGTCGACATTGGTCATGATTGACATGGGCGGGGCAATGGGATTGTTCTTGGACGGACATTCAATCATCCATTTGCGACATTGCCCAGCCAGCCCCGCCCGCCCGAACAGCCCAACGCCAAGCGAATCGGATTTGTCCTGCTGCCGGACCATGCGCTGATGTCCACCGCCTCGGCGATCGAGCCTTTGCGGGCCGCGAACCTGCTGGCCGGACGCACGCTTTACGCTTTGCGCATGCTGTCGGTCGCCGGCGGCGTCGTGCGGTCGTCCGCCGGAAGCCAGTTCGAGACCGAAGCCGTGTCCGAGGCCGGCGATCATTTCGATCTGGTGCTGGTGGTTGCGGGCGGCAATCCGATCGCGGTCAACGAACCGGCGCTGACCGGCTGGCTGCGCCGGCTGGCCGCGCGCGGGGTGCGGCTGGGCGGGATCTCGGGCGGGGCGGCGGTTCTGGCCCGCGCCGGGCTGATGGCGGGGCGGCGCTTTACCGTGCATTGGGATCATTTCGACGCGCTGAAGGACCTTTCCGACGATTTCATCATGGAGCGGCGGATCTTCGTCATCGACCGCGACCGGGTCAGTTGCGCCGGCGGCGTGGCGGCGTTGGACATGATGCATGCGCTGATCACGGCCGATCACGGCGCGGATTTCGCCCGGCAGGTCAGCGACTGGTTCATCCACACCCGTATCCGCGAACCGGACGATCCGCAGCGCGCCGGTCTGGCCGAGCAATGGGGCACGAACCATGCCGCGCTTCTGACCGCGATCGAGATGATGCAGTCCCATATCGCCGATCCGCTGGATGCCGAACAGCTTGCCGCACTTGCCGGTATCGGCGCGCGCCAGTTGCAGCGGCTGTTCAGCCAGCAACAGGGGCGGCGGATGATGGATTTCTATCGCCGGCTGCGGCTTGAAAAGGCCGATGACCTGTTGCGGCAGACCCAGCTTTCGGTCGGTCAGATCGCGCAGGCGACGGGTTTCGTCACCCCGGCCCATTTCGCCCGCGCCTTCCGGGCCGAATACGGCGCCGCGCCGCGCGACCGTCGTCTGGGCCATCTGCGCAAAGAAGTGGCGGCCGAGCGGGGCGCGACGTGAAGGGGGCGACGTAAAGGGGGCGAAGCGAAGGGTGGGCGCGACGGGAAGCGTGGACGCGACGTGGGGGCCTAGCGCCGTCGGGGCGCGCCGGGGCGGCCCTTCGGTCCCGGCCCGGCTTTGCCGCCCTGTTTCGCCGCCCCGCGCGCGGCCTCGGCCGCGGCCAGCAATTCCTCGGCGATCTCGGTCGCCTCATCGGGGTCGAAATCCAGCGGCAGATCTATGCCATCGCCCTCGATATAGATGCGGACCATGCCCAGCGTCGTGGGGCCGATCTGAAGGTTGGCCGAGACGTTGCTTTCGCTGTTGATGCTCATTCCGGTGACCGCTCCTGCCGCATGACGCGCCGCATCCGTCACAGTTAACGCCTGCCGCCCAATCCGGCAAGCCTGCCCATGCGCCGTGCGGGAACCGTCTTGCATCCCGAGCGCCAAGGGGCTAAATGGCCGCTCAGTGCCGCCTTAGCTCAGTTGGTTAGAGCGCTGGATTGTGGATCCAGAGGTCCCCCGTTCAAGCCGGGGAGGCGGTACCATTCCCCTCAGAACGCCTGCCCCAGAACACCTGTCCCAGAACGCCCGCACGCGGGGGCGCGTCGTGCCCCCGTATCGTGGCAATCGCGCCGGGCAGGGTGCCGGGATGCGTCAAATCAGCCGATCGGCGGCTTGACCGGATCCGACAATCAAGGGACCGCTTGACGCTGATACCGGACTGGGCTTAGCGGGATTTGGAATTTGTTATAAGGAACCCTGTATGGCCCGCGTTCAGCTTTATTACCCCTACAACATGTTCGATCTCGGCTTTTTCTACGGCGATATCACGAAATACAACGCCTCCGAGATCTGGGTGGAAGAAGGGGGGGCCAAGTCGATCTATTCCGGCAGCTTCACCTATCCCGACGATTGGGTCGCCGGAACGATGACCGGTTACAAGTTCCTGATTTCTGATAATCTTCAGTTTCAGGTGACCGGGGCGAACGCGGATGCCGGTCGGGTCGCCGATCTGATCGTGGACGGCGACATGGCCGCGCTGATGGAGCTGGTCCTGCGTGGCAATGATGTACTCGAGGGCTCGTCGGGTAACGATGGGCTGATGGGGTTTGCGGGCAACGATACGTTGCTGGGCCATAACGGCTCCGACGTCCTGTCGGGCGGCGCTGGCAACGATCAGATTTTCGGCGGCAATGGCGATGACGGTATTCTGGCCGAGGCCGGCAACGACGTTTATAACGGCGGCGCCGGTGTTGACCTTTTGGCGTTCGGCAACAAAGCGGCGCGGGTGAATCTGGCCTATCTGGGCGGCCAGCAGACCGGATACGGCATCGACAGAATCGCGAATATCGAAGACGTTCTGGGCGGCTCGGGCGACGACGTTTTCAGGGGGAACGGGGCCGCCAACCATCTGCGGGGCGCCGGCGGCATTGACCGGCTGTTCGGACTGGCGGGGAATGACACGCTGGATGGCGGCGCCGGCACGGGGTATCTGTTCGGCGGTGACGGCAATGACCGGGTGATCGGCGGCTGGGGCTCGGACCGGCTTTATGGCGATGCGGGCAACGACACGCTGCAGGGCGACGGTGGCAATGACGTGCTGGTCGGCGGCGCCGGGGCCGATGTCATGGACGGCGGCACCGGCATCGACATGGTCAGCTTTCACGGCGAAAGCGCGGTATCGGTTGATCTTTCCGCCGGCGTCGCATGGGTCGGTGGCGTCCGCGACACGCTGAGCAGCATTGAAAAGGTGCAGGGCACCGACGGCAATGACCGCATGATCGCCGGCGCCGGCATCACGCTCTTGATCGGTGGCCGCGGTGACGATGTGCTTCTTCGGGGCTACAACACCCGCATGGTCGGCGGCGAGGGCAACGACCGGCTTGAGGGCAGCGGCGGTGACGAGCGGCTGGAAGGCGGCGCCGGCAATGACACGCTGTTGGGGGGCATGCGCAACGACATCCTGTTCGGCGGCGACGGCCATGACACGCTGCGGGGCGACACCGGCAATGACCGTCTGCTGGGCGGCGGCGGCAACGACTTTCTGGAAGGCGGGCAAAGCAACGACCTGCTGGCGGGGGGCGCGGGCGCCGACCGGTTCGCCTTTGGCCGCCTTGACGGGTTTGACCGCATCTCGGATTTCGAGGACGGCGTCGATCGCATCGAGTTCAGCAGCGGCGCCGAAAGCTTTGCCGATCTGACCATCCGTCAGGTCGGGTCCGAAACCCGCATCGCCTACGGCGCCGATCAGGTCACGCTCATCAACTTTGACGCGAACGATCTGAGCGCGGCCGATTTCATCTTTACCTGACGGCGTTCCCGGGCCGTGTTCTCGGGCCGCGCCGTCCCGAACGACCCCGTATCAGCCCGCGCCACCTGCCGCGGGCTGATTTTTATTGCACGATTTGAATGGAACAAAGCCTATCCGCCGTTCGTTAAAAGGCATCAGACGATCAGCCTTTGCAAGGAGCATTCAAATGGCTAGCAACTACTCCGCCTCCGATCTGAAAAAGGACGCCAAGGATGCGGCCCGCGAAGTCAAGGACACCGCCCAGGACGTGGCGCGCGATGTCAAGGACGGCATCCGCAACGTGACCGAAGGCTCGACCGTGGACCGGATCAAGGAAAAGGGCCATGATCTGGTGGATGCGGCCGCCCAGAAGGTCGATGATCTGCGCGAGAAGGGTTCCGATTACGTCAGCGCCGCGCGCGACCGTGGCGCCGATCTGGCGGATTCCGCCAAGCAGGAAGCCCGCCGCCTGTACCGCGCGGCCGAGGATCGTGCGGTCGAGGTCAAGGATCACGCCGGTGAATATTACGACGAGGTCACCGACATGGTGCGCCGTCAGCCGGCCGCCGCACTGGGCATCGCCGTTGGCGTCGGCTTTCTGTTCGGTCTGATTCTGGCGCGTCGCTGACCTGATGTTCGATTACGCGAGAAACATGAAACTCGCGCTGGCCGATACGGCCCGGCGGACCGGCATCAAAGCCGCCGCCGGGGTCGTCGCGGCCATTGGTGCCGGGTTTCTGATCGCGGCGCTGTGGACGTTTCTGGCGCGCCGCGAATATCTGGATTGGGGTCCGCTCTGGGCCTCGGTCGCGGTCGGCGGCGTGTTTGTCGTCGTGGCGCTGATCGTCATGAGCATGGCGGGCAGGGTGCGTCATCAGCCCCCCTCGGTCGACGATCTGCGCGACGAGATGCAGACCCGCGTCAACCTTGCGATGAGCCGCGCGGCCGATCAGGCCGAGGCGAAGGTCTATGAGTTCGCCAATCTGGCCGAAAACAAGGTCAAGGGTCTGGTCGACAGCGTCGGCTTCAAGGCCAATGACCTGGCCAACCGGGCCGAGCGCAAGGTCGAAAGCCTGACGCGCGACGCCGGCGAAACCGTGGTGCGCGCTACCGGCATGTCCCCTGAAACCGTCAACATGCTTGGCAGTTTCGGCAAGCGTGCGGCGGTGTTGCCGCCCCTGATCGGCGCATTCATGATCGGCATGAAAGTTGCCGAGCGTGTTCAGGACTGGCGATACGCGAACCAGTCCGACGATGATGACTATGACGACGATTATGATGGCGACTATGACGACGATGATGTCGCCGAATACGCCGAATATGACGAGTATGATTTGCGCTGACCGGGCTCGGTCGCGTTTTCCGGACCGGCAAGCAGCGCAAAAGGTGACAAGGCCGCCCCAAAGGGCGGTCTTTTTCATCGCCCGGCTATGCGCCGTCGCCCAGTTTCGAGACGATATAGCGCCCGATCGGCAGCGATGAGGTCGCGGCCGGCGAGGGTGCGTTGCAGACATGCAATGTCCGCGGCGTCCGCGCGAAAAGGAAATCGTCGATCAGCCGCCCGTCCGGTGCAACCGCCTGCGCCCTTATGCCGGCGCGATAGGGCGTCAGATCCGTCAGCCCCACACGCGGGCAATAGCGTTGGACCTTGCGCAGATACAGCCGCTTGCTGACTGAGCCCGCAAGCTCGCCCATGGCCGGGCCGGCATTCCTTGCCAGCATCCGCCAGAAACCGGGGTAGGTGACGGCCTCGGCCATGTCGCGCGGCGACACCCGCAGCCGAGAATAGCCGTCCCGCGCCCCCGCCAGCACCGCGTTGGGACCGACGGTAAAGCCGCCGTCCATCTTGCGGGTCAGGTGCACGCCCAGAAACGGCCGCTCGGGGTCGGGAACCGGATAGATCAGATGGCTGACCAGATCGGCGGGCTGGTTGCGGATGCGGAAATATTCACCGCGAAACGGGATGATCCGGAACGGCTCGGGCGCGCCAAAGGCCCGCGCCAAGCGGTCGGCCCAAAGCCCCGCGCAGAACACCGCCCGGCCGGCACGGATCCGCTCGGACCCCAGATCAAGCTCGACCTGCGCGCCGGTTTCACGCCCGCCGGTCACCCGCGCGCCGGTGCGGATCGTGCCGCCCGCTGCGGTGAAGATCTGCGCCATGCGTGCCGCGACGACGCCGAAATCGACGATGCCGGTGTCGGGCGACAAAAGCGCGCCGATGCTGCGGATGTTGGGCTCCATCCTGCGGGCGTCCTCGGCGGCGATTTCTTCAATGCGGATGCCGTTGGCGCGGGCGCGTTCCAGAAGGGCGCGCATGCGGGGCAATTCGCCCGGTTCGGTCGCGACGATCAGCTTGCCGCAGGTCTGATGCGGGATGCCGTTCGCATCGCAGAACGCCCGCATATCGGCGGCGCCGATGCGGCAGAACTGCGCCTTGAGGCTGCCCGGCGCGTAATAGACCCCGGCATGGATCACCCCCGAATTGCGGCCGGTCTGGTGCAGGCCGACACGTTCTTCCTGCTCAAGGATCAGAATGCGCGCACCGGGCCAGCGGCTTTGGGCGGCAAGCCCGGTGGCAAGGCCGACGATACCACCGCCGACGATCACCAGATCGGGATATTGGTGATCGGTCGCGGGGCCGGGGGCTTCGGATCGGGTCATGGGCAGGGCCTCAGGGTTATGGGCTGTGCCGGATCACGGCCAAGTTCCCGGCATTTGTCGCCGTCGCACAGCCGCCACCCGGCGCCCGTTGCGCCCGAGGCCGCAAGCGTGATCGACGGCTGCGGCGGCAGCTTTGGCACCCATTCCCACCATCCGTCCCGCAGCACGGCGTCCGGCCCCGGCTCCATCCCCGCGCCCGATCCCTGAACGGCGGCGCGTGTCAGGGTCAGGCCGGCGGGGGTGATGCTGTACCACTCGCGCCAGCCGGAATGCTCGATGGAATGGCTCCATTCCAGACTGAAACCGGATCCGCTCAGCGTCATGGCAACCGCGCCGACCATCAGGCAACTGCCCATGCCGCGCTTACGCCGTTCGCATGCTTGGGCGCAGGTACCACCATGCCAGCACGAACAGGGCCGTCAGCAGATAGCCGATCACGTCCGACCACGGATGCGCCACGACCAGCACGAAGGCGGCGATCATCGCGAATACCCGCTGCCAGACCGCCAACCGCCACCCCAGCCATCCGATCACCGCGATGCCCCAAAGCCCGATCGAGATCACGGTTTTGGCCACGATATAGGCGACACCCGGATAGAAGCCCATCGCCGCCTCAAGCGGGCCGCCGGTTTGCAGCATCAGGGTCGGCGTATAGACCGCCATATAGGGGATGATGAAGCCCGCGGCCGAGACCTTGATCGCCTCGAGACTGATCTTGAAGCCGGATTCGCGCGCGATCGGGGCGGCCGCGAAGCAGGCCAGCGCGACGGGGGGCGTCAGATCGGCGAGGATGCCGAAATAGAACACGAACATATGGCTGACGATCAGCGGCACGCCCAACTCCAACAGCGCCGGGGCGGCGATCGAGGAGGTGATGATATAGTTCGGGATCGTCGGGATCCCCATGCCCAGCACGATACAGGTCAGCATGGTCAGGACCAGCGACAGCATCAGGTGGTTTTCCCCCACGCTGACGATGAAGATGCCGAAGGTATTGGCCGCCCCGGTCAGGGTCATGGTGCCGATGATCACGCCGACAAGCGCACAGGCCACACCGACGGAAAGCGCGGTCTTTGCGCCCTCGGCCAGACTGTCGATCACCTGCCAGATCGTCGCGCGGCCGCCATTGGTGAATACGCTGAGCGCCAGAAGCAGCCCAACGACCCCCCAAAGCAGCACTTCCTGCCGGTTCTGGAGCAGATAGCCGACCATCAGGCCGACGCCGACCCAGAAGATCACCCGGATGATGATGTTCGGCACCCCCAGCATCAGCGAGGCGCCAAGGATCAGCATGATCGTCAGCGCAAGGCCGACGGCGCCGGCGTAAAGCGGCGTGAAGCCCGAAAACAGCAGAAACACCAGCACCGC
The DNA here is from genome assembly GCF_042680785.1 of Paracoccus pacificus. Classification (NCBI taxonomy): domain Bacteria; kingdom Pseudomonadati; phylum Pseudomonadota; class Alphaproteobacteria; order Rhodobacterales; family Paracoccaceae; genus Paracoccus; species Paracoccus pacificus. The sequence continues at coordinate 24,144 of NZ_JBHUEN010000020.1, read as the reverse complement.
AAGCGGCAGGATCAGATACCAGCCCTCGCGCAGCGCCCGCGTCGCCGAGGGCAGATCGGCCTTTGCCATGCCGCGCAGGTCGCGGCGTCCGGCCTCAAGATGCACCATCCAGAAGGCCGAGGCGAAATAAAGGATCGCGGGGATGACCGCGGCGCGGACGACCTCGACATAGGCCACACCCAGGGTCTCGGCCATGATGAAGGCGACCGCGCCCATCACCGGCGGCATGATCTGGCCGCCCATGCTGGCCGTCGCCTCGACCCCGCCGGCGAAGGCGGCGCGATAGCCGAAGCGTTTCATCAGCGGGATGGTGAACTGCCCGGTGGTCACGACGTTCGCCACGCCCGAGCCCGAGATCGTCCCCATCAGCCCCGACGAGATCACCGCGACCTTGGCGGCGCCACCCATCCGGTGACCGACCAGCCCCAGCGAAACATCGGTGAACAGCTTGATCATCCCGGCTTTCTCAAGGAAAGAGCCGAACAGGATGAACAGGAAGATATAGGTCGCGCTGACGTAAAGCGGGGTGCCATAGATGCCCTCGGTCCCGAAGGACATCTGTTCGACCACCTGTCCGACCGAATAGCCCCGGGTCTGAAGCGCGCCCGGAAAATATTCGCCGAACATCGCATAGAACAGGAACAGGCCCGCCACGATCGGCAGCGCCGGCCCCATCACCACCCAGGCCGCGGCGAAAACCGCGATCAGCGTCACGATGCCGACGAAGATGTCGATATTGTTGATATCGCCCGCGCGCATCATCAGCGGCACGTATTCGTAATACTGGTAAAGGGCGATGCCGACCCCGACCAGACCCATCATCCAGGACAGGACCTGCCACCCGGAACTGCGCCCGCGCAGCAGCGTCAGAAGCGGGAAACCCAGCAACAGCAGGAAACCAAGGTGAAACGCCCGCTGGATCTGGCTGTTGAGGTTAAGCAGATGCGCCGCCGTCGCGATCTGATACAGCGAAAAGACAACCGCGATCCAGAACAGGATGCGCCCCGCCGTGTTCTGCGGGAAGCTTTCGGCCAGCGGATCGTGCAGGCTGACATCGACCGCAGCGGGCTGATGGGACAGGTCACTCATGTCGGTGCTTTCGAAAAGGGAAATGGGCCGGGGCGCGCTGATGCGTCCCGGCCCGGATACGTCATTGGGCTTTCACGCCAACTTCGTCATAGTATTTCTGCGCCCCCGGATGGACCGGGATCGGCATGCCCAGCAGGGCTTTCTGCACGTCGATGGCGCCGGCCGCCGCATGCGCCGCCTTCAGTTCGTCCAGATTTTCAAAGATCGCCTTGGTCATCGCGTAGGCGATATCGTCGCTGACCGCGGTCGAGCTGACCAGATAGTTGATCACCGCCACGGTCGGAACCGTTTCGGCCTGACCTTCATAGGTCCCGGCCGGAATTTCACCCGCGACATAGGGCGCCCCCAGTTTCTCGACGACATCGGCCGGAACCGACACCACGGTGATCGGGATCGAGGTCGACAGATCCTTCAGCGAGGCCACGCCCAGACCGGCCGATTGCAGCGTCGCATCAAGCTGGCGGTTCTTCATCAGCTCGACCGATTCCGCGAAGGGCAGGTATTCGACCTTGCCCAGATCGTCATAGCTCATCCCGGCGGCTTCCAGAATGGCGCGCGCGTTCAGCTCGGTCCCCGATTTCGGCGCGCCGACCGACACCGATTTGCCCTTCAGATCGGCCAGCGTGGTGATGCCCGATTCCTTGCTGGCCACGATCTGGATATAGTTCGGATAGATCGCCGCGATGCCGCGGAGCTTGTCGAGCGGCGCCGGGAAACCCGCATCGGCATCGCCCTCGGCCGCGAGCTTGACCGAATCGCCCAGCGAAAAGCCGATCTCGCCCTTACCCTGCTGAAGCAGGTTGAGGTTTTCGACGGATGCCTTGGTGGACTGGACCTGAACCTTGGCGTCGGGAAGCGCCGTGGTAAAGATTTTCGACAGCGCCACGCCCATCGGATAATAAACGCCCGAGGTACCACCCGTCAGCACGTTGATGAAATCGGCCGCGCCCGATGCCACCGGCGCAAGGCTGAACGACGCGCCGGCGATCAGCGCCGCGAAGGTTGTTCTGATATTCATGGTCTCTCCCTGATTTATTATCGGTCCGGCGGGCCGGGCCCGCGAATGGCCAAACCCTAACGCGCCAAAGGCGACAGGTAAATGCAAAAGCCCCGCCTTGACGGGCGGGGCCTTGGCTTATGGCTATGCGGTGAGCACCGGGAGGGCGGCGGGGCCGCGCGCGGTCTCAGGCGTTGGCCTGACGGATCTTTTCGGCGGCATCCTTGTCATAGCTGATGCCCTTTTTATCGAACAACTGGTCCAGCTCGCCCGACAGGGTCATTTCGGTGACGATATCGCAGCCGCCGACGAACTCGCCGCTTACATAAAGCTGGGGAATGGTCGGCCAGTCCGAGAATTCCTTGATGCCCTGCCGGATCGACTCATCGGCCAGAACGTTCACGTCCTGATAATCGACGCCCATGTAATTCAGCACGCCCGCCACCCGGCTGGAAAAACCGCATTGCGGCATTTCCTTAGTGCCCTTCATGAACAGAACCACCGGGTTGGCGTCGATGGTCTGCTGGATCTGCGCTTGCGCGTCGGTCGTGGCGGTTGTGTTCATCCTGATCGTCCTTTGCCAAAACCCGGGGAATGTTGCCGGGTGAATCTGAATATCGGCGGCGGCTGCCGTCAGCCTGGTGCCTTGGTGGTCAGGGCCAGCGCGTGAAGCGCGCCGCTGGGCCCGTCCATCCGGCCCTTCAACGCGGCATAGACCGCGCGCTGCTGCTGAACCCGGTTTTGCCCGCGAAAACTTTCGTCGATCACCTCGGCGGCATAGTGGTTACCATCGCCGGCCAGATCCGTGATGGTGATTTTTGCGTCGGGGAAGGTTTCCCGCAACAGGCTTTCGATTTCGTGGGCTTCAATCGCCATTTCATTTCCTTCTGGGTGTAAGCCAGATTTAGGCTGCGGGGGTGCCTGCTACAAGGGTCAGGCCGGTTGCGGGTGCTCGTAAGCGTCGAAAAATCCCTTCGGCACCAGAAGGTTTTGCGGGCCAAGATCGTGGACGTTTCTTTCGCCGCACAGCGCCATGGTGGTGTCGAGTTCCTTGCGGATCACCTCCAGCGCCTTGGTCACGCCGGCCTCGCCCATCGCGCCCAGCCCATAGATATAGGCCCGCCCGATCCACGCCGCATGCGCGCCAAGCGCCAGCGCCTTCAGCACGTCCTGGCCTGAGCGTATGCCGCTGTCGATATGGATCTCGGTCTTGCCGCCGACGGCGCGCACGATCTCGGGCAGCATGCGGATCGAGGACAACGCCCCGTCAAGCTGGCGCCCGCCATGGTTCGATACGACGATGGCATCGGCGCCGAAATCGGCCGCGATGCGCGCGTCCTCGCCGTCCAGAATGCCTTTCAGGATCAGCTTGCCGCCCCATTGGTCGCGGATCCGGGCGATCTTGGACCAGTCGAGCTTCGGATCGAACTGTTCCGCCGTCCAGCTTGACAGGCTGGAGGTATCGCCGACGCCCTTGGCGTGGCCGACGATATTGCCGAAGAACCGCCGTTTCGTGCCCAGCATCTGCCGGCCCCAGCCGACCTTGGTCGCCAGGTTGATCATCGTCGGCAGGGTCAGTTTCGGCGGCGCGGACAGCCCGTTCTTGAGGTCCTTGTGGCGCTGGCCGAGGATCTGCAGGTCCAGCGTCAGCACCAGCGCCGAGCAGCCGGCCTTTTTCGCCCGCTCGATCGTCGCATCGACGAATTCCTCGTCGCGCATCACGTAAAGCTGGAACCAAAAGGGTTTGGTGGTGGCTTCGGCCACATCCTCGATCGAGGCGATGGACATGGTGGACAGGGTATAGGGCACGCCGAAGGCCTCGGCGGCGCGGGCGGCCTTGATCTCGCCATCCGCCATCTGCATCCCGGTCATCCCGACCGGGGCAAGGGCGACGGGCATGGTGGCGGGCTGGCCGATGATCTCGGTCGCGGTCGAGCGGCCGGTCATGTCGACGGCGACGCGCTGACGCAGCCGGATCTTGGCGTAATCCTCGGTATTGTCGCGGAATGTCTGCTCGGTATAGCTGCCGGATTCGGTGTAGTCATAGAACATCCGCGGCGCGCGCCGCTTGTAGATCTGCTTGAGATCCTCGATCGACGTGATGACCGGCATGACCCGTCCTCCTGTTTACAGACACCGCTAATTGCCGGTGTAGCGACTGGCCGGCGGCGGCGGCAAGCCCAAACATAAGCCCAAACATCCGGACCGGGGCCGAATGCGGTGTATGGTCAGCCGGCAAGCCCCAGATGCCGGGCCAGCCGGTCCACCTCGGCCGGATCGGCGCTGTTCGCGGCGAACAGGGTGGCCTGACTTTGATGGACCAGACCGCCATCGACCATTTTCAGGTGGTTGGCCCGCAAGGTGGCGCCCGAACTGGTGATGTCGGCGATCGCCTCGGCGGTCAGGTTGGCGACGGTGCCCTCGGTCGCGCCCTGACTGTCGACAAGCTGATAATCCGCCACGCCGTTTTCGGACAGGAAGGCGCGGATCAGCCGGTGATATTTGGTGGCGATGCGCAACCGAAAGCCATGCGCGCGGCGGAACGCGGTCGCGACGGCGGCCAGATCGTCCAGCGTCTCGACATCGGTCCAGCAGGCCGGCACCGCCAGCACCAGATCGGCATGGCCGAATTCCATCGCCGCCAGCTCGCGCACGTCGGAGCGCCAGCCGGGCAGCTTTTCCCGCACCAGATCCGAGCCCGTGACCCCGATCTGGATCCGCCCGGCGGCGAGTTCGCGCGGGATTTCGCCGGCCGAAAGCAGGACCAGTTGCACCCCGTCCGCGCCATCGACCCGCCCGGCATATTCGCGGTCCGACCCGCTGCGCGACAGCCGCAGCCCGCGGGCCGCGAACCAGTCGAAGGTCTGCTCCATCAGCCGCCCCTTCGAGGGCACGCCCAGCTTCAGCATGACGCCTCCAGTTCCGCGACGAGACCGGGCCGGATGATGCCGCCCACCGCCGGGATAGCCCGGCCGGTGCCCAGAACGGCGGTCAGCGCGTCATAGCGGCCGCCGGTGCCGACCGGGGGCCAGTCGGGGTGATCGGGCGCGGTGAATGTGAAGGTGAAGCCGTCGTAATATTCCAGCGTCTGCCGGCCAAGACTGGCATCGAAACCGACCGTGGCGGGGTCGATCCCGGACGTGGCCAACGCGGCGATGCGCGCCGTCAGCCGGTCGGCGCCGGCCCGCAACGCCGGCCATTCGGCGGCGAGTTCGCCCAAGGCGGCCAAAGCCTGCGGGGCAGGGCCCGACAGCGCCGAAAGCCGCTCCATCCGGTCGTGCCATTCGGCGCCAAGCGGGGCTTGGGCGGCATCCTCGGTCAGGGTAGCGATCCGTTCCTGCATTTCGGCGGGCTGGCGCGCGCCGGTCCAGGGCGCGGCGGTGTCCGCGAAGCTCCGCGCCAAACCCGGGCGCGAAAACCGGTCGATCAGGCGGCGGAACCGCTGCGGCCGCCAGATGTGATGACGCAGCGCCGCACGGCGCGGCGACGACAGCGGCAGCCCGTCCACGGCGTCGAAGATCAGCGCCATGTCCCCCATGGTCGCGGTCAGGCCGAAAGGCGCCAGCAGCCGATGGAACAGCGCGAAAACCTCGATATCGGCGGCGGCGCGGTCGCGGTCGAACACCTCATAGCCGACCTGCAGATATTCGCTGTCGCGCGGATGCTCGGGCCGGCGTTCGATGTGGTCTTGCTTGCGGAAAACCTCGCCCAGATAGGCATAGCGGGCCGGCTCGGCCCCGTTGGCCATATGCGCCTGCACCACCGGCACGGTGAAATCGGGGCGCAGCATCATCTCGCCCCGCAACGGATCGTCGGTGACATAAGCGCGGGCGCGGATGTCCTCGCCATACAGATCCAGAAGCGAGCCGGCGGGCAGCAGGATGTCGGGCGCGACCTCGACCGCGCCGGCGTCGCGGAACGCGGCTAGAAGGCGCTGGCCCACCGCCTGCTTGTCCCGCTTGGCCGTCATCCGAGGATGCGCCGCACTTCGGCAACCAGCCGGTCACGCGGCACCTCGGTCTGGGCGGGTTGGGATTTCCATTCCTCGACAGAGGCTTCGGCGGCGATCTTCGCGCCAAGTATCAGGTCCTTGACCTGCACCACGCCGCGCGCAGCCTCGTCGCCGCCCTGAATGATGGCGATCGGGGCGCGGCGCTTGTCGGCATATTTGAGCTGGTTGCCGAAGTTCTTCGGGTTGCCCAGATAGACCTCGGCGCGGATCCCGGCGGCGCGCAGCTCGGCCGCCATGGCCTGATAATCGGCCATGCGGTCGCGGTCCATCACCGTGACGACGACCGGCCCGGCGCTGTCCCGCCCGGCCAGCCCCTTGGCCCGCAGCGCCGCCAGCAGCCGGTCGACGCCGATGCTGATCCCGGTCGCGGGCACCTTCTGGCCGGTGAAACGCTCGACCAGCCCGTCATAGCGCCCGCCCCCCGCGACGCTGCCGAACTGGCGTTTGCGACCCTTTTCGTCAAGGATTTCAAAGGTCAGCTCGGCCTCGAACACCGGGCCGGTGTAATAGCCAAGCCCGCGCACGATCGAGGGGTCGATGATGATCCGGTCCTCGCCCAAGCCCATTGCTGTCAGCATGTCGGCGATCTGGGCGAGCTCGTCAACACCCTCGGCGCCGATGGCCGAGCCGCCGACGGCGGCGCGCAGGTTCGCCAGCGTCGCGCCATTATCCGCACCTTTCGAGGTCAGAAAGGCCAGAAGCGGGCCGGCCTGATCGTCGGTCAGCCCCACGCCCGCGATCTCGGCGCCGCTGTCATCCTTGCGGCCCACGGTCAGAAGCTGCCGCACGCCCTCGGCGCCCACCTTGTCGAACTTGTCGATCTGGCGCAGCACGTCATCGGCCTGATCGGGGCGGACCGAAGCGGCCTCAAGGACGCCGTTCAGGACCTTGCGATTGTTGATCCGAACGATGTAATCGCCGCGCTGGATCCCAACCGCTTCCAGCGCGTCGGCCAGCATGGCGCAGATCTCGGCGTCGGCGGCGACCGAGGCCGAGCCGACCGTATCCGCATCGCATTGATAGAACTGGCGGAAACGGCCGGGACCCGGCTTTTCGTTGCGCCAGACCGGCCCCATCGCATAGCGGCGATAGGGGCTGGGCAGGTCATTCCTGAACTGCGCCGCCACGCGCGCAAGGGGTGCGGTCAGGTCATAGCGCAGCGCCAGCCAGTCGCCCGAGCCGCCGCCCGGCACCTCCTCTTCCTGAAAGGCGAAAACGCCGGCATTGGGGCGGTCCACGTCGGGCAGGAATTTTCCCAGCGCCTCGACCGTCTCGATGCCGCTGGTCTCCAGCGCGTCGAAGCCGTGCCGGTGATAGACGGCGGCGATACGATCCAGCATATCCTTGCGCTCGGTCACTTCGGCGCCAAAATAGTCACGAAAACCTTTCGGGGTTTCGGCCCGGGGACGGCGGGGCTTTTTCTGGGTGTCGGTCATGGCTATGGATCAGGGCTGTGAAAACGGGGCTGCGGCGCCGGGACGGGTTGGCGCGGGTGTAACGGAAGGGGCAAGGATGGACAAGCGGGCCGAACGGCTGGAGGAAACCGTGGCGCATCTGACCCGGCTGACCGAGGAATTGTCGGACATCGTCGCCCGGCAGCAGATCGAGATCACCCGGCTGAAATCGCGCGTCGGCATGCTGATGGAGCGCGAAGCCGCGCGCGAGGCCGAACAGGGCGGCACGATCCCGCTGGCCGATCAGCGACCGCCGCATTACTAGGACCGCATTACTAGGCCCGCTGGCCGCACCCCGTGACCGGCCCGGTCGGGATTTTTCGCACGGGATTTGGCGTGCGGGATTTGTCCGGCAGAATTTGGCGGCCCGGATTCGTCCGCCTAGATTTGTCGGGCGGAATTTACCGGGGCGGGAGTTACCAGGGCCGCGCGGCCGATCCTATTTCTCGGCCGGACCGAGGCGCGGGCCCGCGCTTGGCGCGATCGGGTCGGGGACCTGCGGCGAGGATGGTGCCGGCGCCCGGGGCCCTTCGTTCAGCCGCACGGGCGAGGCGAAACGGGGCCCGCCGCTGCTGGCCGCCACGGACGGCTGCGGCGCGGGGGCGGGTGTGGGTGCGGCAACCGGCGCGGGCGAAGGTGCCGCAGGGGGCACGGGCGCGGGTGCCGGTGGCGTGACGGGTTCAGCCACGGCGGCCGGGGCGGACGCGGACGCAGACGGCGCCGTGGAAGGGGCTGCGGCGATGGCCGCGCCCGGCATCGGCCGACGAAACACCAACAGGTTCTGCCAGGTCGTGTTGCGCCCGGTCAGGCCGCTGCGTTCCTCGGCCGGAAGCGTCTCGGCGCGCACATATTCCCAGCCATCGGCGGCCATCGCGTTCAGGGTGGCGGTCAGCGTATGGGCGAACCTATCGGCTGTGGTTTTAAGCCCCTTGGCCTTTTCCCCGCGAAGCGGCGCGGGAACGACGGTGTATTCGTACTGCTGCATCGTGCGCTCCTGTATGTCGGTGCGGTCCTACCCCAACGCCGCGCAGCGCGCCAGTGTTTCGCGGGCCGCGGTCACGGGGAAGTCACCGGTCTTTCGGTTCCCCGGGCGATCCTAGCCCGGCATCAGCCGCAGGATCAGGAACAGCGCTGCCGACAGAAGCGCCGCGGCCGGAACCGTGATCACCCATGCGGCGCCGATGGTCAGCACATGCGAACGGCGCACCAGCTTGCGGCGCCGGCGTTCGTCGGCCGGGATGCGTTCTGCCTCCGGCACGGCCATCCGCGCCAGACGCAGGCGGCGCTCGGCGTCCCATTCGCGAAAGAAGCCGACGCCGAAAACCGCGCCGACGGCGATATGGGTCGAACTGACCGGAAGCCCCAGCGCGCTGGCCAGAATGACGGTGATCGCGGCTGAGAGCGCGACGCAATAGGCGCGCATCGGGTTCAGCTTGGTGATCTGGCTGCCCACCATGCGGATCAGCTTGGGGCCGAACAGGCACAGGCCGAAGGAAATGCCGAAGGCGCCGATCAGCATCACCCAGACCGGAATCGAGACCTCGGCGCCGATACTGCCGGTCTGCGCGGTCTGCACGATGGCCGCCAGCGGACCGACCGCATTCGCCACGTCATTGGCGCCATGCGCGAAACTCAGCAGCGCGGCAGATACCACCAGCGGAATGCCGAACAGCACCTTCAGCGATTTGTTCCGGTTCTCAAGCCCCCGGGATTGCCGGCGCGTCACCGGGATCATGAGAAGCCACGTCCCCAGACCTGCCGCCAGCCCCAGCACCAGCGCCGCGCCCAGCGAGACATGGACAAGCTGCTTGAGCCCCTTCATCACCAGATAGGTGGCGAAAGCGCCCGCCATGATGCCGACCAGAATCGGCACCCAGACCCGCGCCGCCGCCAGCTTGTCCTTTTGGAATATGATCCGGGTTTCGATGAACCACAGCACCGCCGCCGCGATGGCGCCGCCCAGAACCGGGGAAATGACCCAGCTTGCGGCGATCGCGACCATCTGCGACCAGTTCACCGCGCCAAAACCCGCCGCGGCGATACCCGCGCCCATGACGCCGCCCACCACCGCATGGGTGGTCGATACCGGCGCGCCGATCCATGTCGCCAGATTGACCCAAAGCGCCGAGGCCAGAAGCGCCGCCATCATCGCCCAGATGAAAACGGCGGGCGAGGCCAGCGTCTCGGGCGCGACGATGCCCTTGGCCACGGTCGACACCACGTCGCCCCCGGCGATCAGCGCGCCGGCGCTTTCAAAGACGGCGGCGATGGCGATCGCGCCGCCCATGCTCAGCGCATTCGCCCCGACCGCCGGCCCCATGTTGTTGGCCACGTCGTTCGCGCCGATGTTCAGCGCCATATAGGCCCCGAAAACCGCTGCGGCGACGACGATGGGCGCGGCCCCGGTCTGACCCAGCAGAAATGCCGCCGCCAGCCCGGCCAGAACGATGAACACCAGGGCGATGCCCGGCGCGACCAGCGGCCGCGCGATATAGGCCGCCGCGATCTCCAGATTCGAGAACCGCCCGAGGTCGCGGTCCAGCGTTTCAAGATGCCGGGCCTCAAGATCCTTGTCAGACATGGTTCGCCTTTGCTGCCGCGCAGCTGCCGGAAGGGGTTCGGTTACGGATCGGGTCGCCTGTCCGGTCGGGGCCGGGGGATGATCCCGGGCCCAACCGCACGCGCGGGCCGGGATTATCACATCGCTTCAAGGGTGGTTCAATGGCGCTTCAATCGCCCCGACCCGCGACCCACGACCTGCGCCCAACAGGTGACCAACGGGCGACCCGGCTGTCGGCGCTGAGGCGCGTTGATTCGGGACCTAAAGGCCCAGTTTCTTCGCAACCAGCTCGTTCACCGCCGCCGGGTTGGCCTTGCCGCCGGTGGCCTTCAGCACCTGACCGACGAACCAGCCGGCGAGTTTCGGGTTGGCTTTGGCCTTTTCGACCTGCGCCGGGTTCGCGGCGATGATTTCGTCGACCGCGGCCTCGATCGCGCCCAGATCGGTGACCTGTTTCATGCCGCGCGCGTCCACGATCTCGGCCGGATCGCCGCCCTCGGTCCAGACGATTTCGAACAGGTCCTTGGCGATCTTGCCCGAAATGTCGCCCTTGGCGATCAGGTCGATGATGCCGCCAAGCTGGCCCGCGCCGACCGGCGAGGTCTCGACCGTCAGACCTTCCTTGTTCAGCCGCCCGAACAATTCGTTGATGACCCAGTTCGCCGCAAGTTTGTTGTCAAAAGCAGAAGAATATTTCCCAGCATCATGTAGGCGAGCGGCCTCAGCGACAGAGATAACACCTTCAAAATAGGCCGCGTTTTCCAATTCGGCGGTCAGCACGCCGGCGTCATATTCCGACAGCCCCAGTTCCTTGACGAAGCGGGCTTTCTTCTCATCGGGAAGCTCGGGCATGTCGGCGGCGATGCCATCGACCCAGGCCTGTTCGATCTCCAGCGGCAGCAGGTCGGGATCGGGGAAATAGCGGTAATCCTGCGCCTCTTCCTTGGACCGCATCGAGCGCGTCTCGCCCCGGTCGGGATCGTAAAGCCGGGTTTCCTGAGTGACGGTGCCGCCATCCTCCAGAATCGCGATCTGGCGGCGGGCCTCGTAATCAATCGCCTGCTGAATGAAGCGCAGCGAGTTCATGTTCTTGATCTCGCAGCGGGTGCCCAGATGGCTGAAATCCTGGGTTTCCTGATATTTCTCGTAATCGCCGGGGCGGCAGACCGAGACGTTCACGTCGGCGCGCAGGTTGCCGTTCTGCATGTTGCCGTCGCAGGTGCCCAGATAGCGCATGATCTGGCGCAGTTTCGCGACATAGGCCGCCGCTTCCTCGGGGCCGCGGATGTCGGGACGGCTGACGATCTCCATCAGCGCGACGCCGGTGCGGTTCAGGTCGACGAAGGACATGTTCGGGTCCATGTCGTGGATCGACTTGCCGGCGTCCTGTTCCAGATGGATCCGCTCGATTCTGACGCGGCGGGCGATGCCGGGGCCCATGTCCACGATCACCTCGCCCTCGCCGACGATCGGGTGATAAAGCTGGCTGATCTGATAACCCTGCGGCAGGTCGGGATAGAAATAGTTCTTGCGGTCGAAGGCGCTGGTCAGGTTGATCGCCGCCTTGATGCCAAGGCCGGTTTTCACCGCCTGTGCCACGCAGAATTCGTTGATCACCGGCAACATGCCCGGCATGGCGGCATCGACGAAGGCCACGTTGTTGTTCGGCTCAGACCCGAATGCGGTCGAGGCGCCCGAAAACAGCTTGGCGTTCGAGGAAACCTGCGCGTGCACCTCGAGCCCGATCACAAGCTCCCAATCCTCACGCGCGCCCTGAATGACCTTGGGTGCGGGCGGGGTATAGCTCAGATGGTCCAGCATCGGGGGGCCTCGGGTGGTTATCGGAAAATTCGCGCCTTGATAGGGCAGGCGCGCCAGCCCGGCAAGTGCGCCGCGCCACTGTTCAGGGCGGCAGGTTTTCGCCCATCGCGATTCCGTCAGCAACGCCGTCGTATCCGGGGACCGCATGATTGCGCTATGCGAAGCGTGACGAAACAACACGGACCGACGGGTGATGACTGGATTGAGACGCTGGGGCGTAGTGGCAATGATCGTCTTGCTGGCGGGTTGCGAGGCCGAAACCTCGGCGATTGATGCGAGCTCACCGAATCCGGCGGCGGCCGGCGATGCGGCCGCGATGCGCATGGCGGCACCTGTGATGCGCTGGGACGCGCGGCGCGGATCGGACGCCTGGACGCAGGCCGCGCTGGATGAGCTGCGCGCAAGCGGGGTTTCGCTGGTCACAACGGTCCCGGCCGACATCAACCTTTACTGCCCGGCCTATCTGCGCGCCGATCCCGACCAGCGCCGCGCGTTCTGGGCGGGTCTGGTCTCGTCGGTCTCCAAATTCGAAAGCAGTCATAACCCGGCCGCCAAGGGCGGCGGCGGCCGCTGGCTGGGGCTGATGCAGATCGCGCCGGCGACGGCCCGGCAATACGGCTGCGACGGCGGCTTGTTGAACGGCGAGGATAATGTTGCCTGCGCGGTGAAGATCATGGCGCGCAACGTGTCGCGGGACGGCGCGATCGCGCAGGGCGCAAACGGCGGCTGGCGCGGGGTCGCGCGGGACTGGATGCCGATGCGGAACAGCGCCAAGCGCAACGACATCGCGGCCTGGACCCGCAAGCAAAGCTATTGCTCGGGCGCCGGCTCGGCCTGACCACGCCACCAGACCTTCGCAAACGACAACCGCCGCGCAGGATCTGTGCGGCGGTTTTCTTTGTGGTCTGGCTGGTGAAAGCCCGGGATCCGTAGGGGGATCAGTTCGCCGCCGGCGGCGTCGTGGTCGAGCCGGTGGCCGGGGCCGCGGGTTCGATCGTCACGGCATCAGGCGCTGTGGTGGTGCTGGCCGGCGCCACCAGACCTTCGCAAACGACCACCGCCGCGCAGGATTTGCGTGGCGGTTTTCTTTGTGATCAAACCGGTGAAAGCCCGGGATGCGTACCGCGCTCAGTTCGCCACCGGCTCGGCCAGACCACGCCGTCAAACCTTCGCAAACGACAACCGCCGCGCAAGTCTTGCGCGGCGGTTTTCCTTGTGGTTGGGCTGGTGAAAGCCCGGGATCCGTAGGGGGATCAGTTCGCCGCCGGCGGCGTCGTGGTCGAGCCGGTGGCCGGGGCCGCGGGTTCGATCGTCACGGCATCGGGCGCCGGGGTCGTGCTGGCCGGCGGCGTGGTCGGTGCCGGTGCCGGGGTCTCGGGTGCGGGCGTCACGGCCTCTTCGACCGCGTTCGCGGCATCCTTCGCGGCGGATTCGGCGGCGTCGATCGCATTGCCGGCCGCATCGCGCGCCGCATCGGCGGCGTTGCTGGCGGCATCGGCGGCGTTACCGGCCGCTTCGCCAGCAGCCTCAGCGGCGTTGCCGGCGGCCGTCGCGGCATCGCCTGCCGCGTTTTCGACCGCGGTCGCGGCCTCATTCGCTGCGGCGCCCGCCGCCTGGGTCGCGGCATCGGCGGCCTCGCCGGCTGCGTCGCCGGCGGCTCGTGCGGCATCACCGGCGGCGGTCGCTGCGTCATTCGCGGCATCGGCGGCCGAGTTCGCGGCATCGGCGGCGGGGGTCGAAGCGGTCGGGGTTTCCGTGCTGGTGGTGGCCGGCGTTTCAGCCGTGGTCGCGGGCGTTTCATCGGTCATGAAACGGGTCAGCAGGAAATATGCCACCGCGAGGGCCAGCAGGATGCCGATGATCAGCGGCAGGGGCGAGGCGCGCTTTTCCACCGGCTCGACATAGGTCGTACGGGTGTAATTCGTGCCGTCCGTCGTGGTCGTCGTTTCCGTTTTGCGGGTCTTGGGGTCAATATCAGCCATATGGCGCCTCCTATTGGCATCGTCAGGTGCATGTTGGGCATGCGTGTTGAGAAGCTGCCCTGGCCTTGGGTTGCGAGCCGGGCTGGCTACGTCTAACGTCAGCGCAACCCCGAAGTTCCAACGGATTTCAAGTTTTTTTCGCACAATCATACGGATGGCCGACAATGCCCACCCAAAAAACCCGCCAAGAACACACCGAAACCCGGCTTGCCGACTGGCGGCCCTATCCGTGGAAACTGGACAGCACGCGGCTGGCGTTCACCATCGCCCCGCAGGCGACCACGGTCGAATCCACGCTCGTGTTCGGGCCGGGGGAGAACGGGCCGGGGGCGGAAGGTCCGGCGGATCTGGTGCTGGACGGGGCCGGGCTGAACACCCTTGCGCTGACCATCGACGGCCAGACGATCGACGAGACGCATGTGAGCCGAGGCGAGGAAACCCTGACCATCGCGGCCGCCGCCCTGCCGCCCGGCGGCTTCACCTTCGCCGCGCGGGTTCAGATCGACCCGGCCGCGAATACCGCACTGGAAGGGCTGTATCTGTCCGGGGGCATCTATTGCACGCAATGCGAGGCGCAGGGCTTTCGTCATATCACCTGGTATCCAGACCGGCCCGACGTGATGGCGCCGTTCCGGGTCAGGATCACCGCCGACCAGCCGGTGATCCTGTCGAACGGCAATCCGGTCGGGCAGGGCGAGGGCTGGGCGGAATGGGACGATCCCTGGCCGAAACCCGCCTATCTGTTTGCGCTGGTGGCGGGGGACCTGCGGGCGGTCTCGGGCGCATTCACCACGATGTCGGGCCGCAAGGTGGCGCTGAACGTCTGGGTGCGGCCGGGGGACGAGGACCGGGCCGGATTCGCGCTTGAGGCGCTGAAGAAATCCATGCGCTGGGACGAACAGGTTTATGGGCGCGAATATGACCTCGACGTGTTCAACATCGTCGCCGTCGACGATTTCAACATGGGCGCGATGGAGAACAAGGGGCTGAACATCTTCAACTCCAAGCTGGTGCTGGCCAGCCCCGAAACCGCCACCGACACCGATTATGAGCGGATCGAGGCGGTGATCGCGCATGAGTATTTCCACAACTGGACCGGCAACCGGATCACCTGCCGCGACTGGTTCCAGCTTTGCCTGAAAGAAGGGCTGACGGTGTTCCGCGACCAGCAGTTCACCAGCGACATGCGCTCGGCCCCGGTGAAGCGGATCGAGGATGTGCTGAACCTGCGCGGGCGTCAGTTCCGCGAGGATCAGGGTCCGCTGGCCCATCCGCCACGCCCCGATCACTATCAGGAAATCAACAATTTCTACACCGCCACGGTCTATGAAAAGGGCGCCGAGGTCATCGGCATGCTGAAGCGGCTGGTGGGCGATGACGGCTATGCCAAGGCGCTGGATCTGTATTTCCAGCGCCATGACGGCCACGCCGCAACGATCGAGGATTGGCTGAAGGTGTTCGAGGATGCCACCGGCCGCGACCTGAGCCAGTTCAAACGCTGGTATGTCGACGCCGGCACGCCGCGCCTGACCATGACCGAGGCATGGGACGGCGATGCCGGCCGGCTGACGCTGCGATTTACCCAGACGACCCCGCCGACGCCGGGCCAGCCGGACAAGCCGCCGCGCGTCATTCCGATCGCGGTCGGCCTGATCTCGCCCAATGGCGATGAGGTGCTGCCGACGCAGGTGCTCGAGATGACCGGGGCCAGCCAGGATTTCACCTTTGACGGTCTGGCGGCGCGGCCCGTGGTCTCGGTCCTGCGCGGCTTTTCTGCCCCGGTGATGCTGGAACGGCCGATCGATGCGGCGACGCAGGCGTTCCTGCTGGCCCATGACACCGATCCGTTCACGCGGTGGGAGGCCGGGCGCGCGCTGGCCCGCGACAGCATCATCGCCATGTCGCAGGGCGGAAAACCCTCGGCCGAATATATTCCCGCCGTGGGGCGGCTGCTGGCGGATACCGCGGCCGATCCGGCATTCCGGGCGCTGGCCCTGCGCCTGCCGTCCGAGGAAGAGATCGCGACCGCGATCAACGCCGCCGGCGACGTGCCCGACCCCGACCGGATCCACGCCGCGCGCGAGGCGCTTGCCCGCGACATCGCCACCACCCACCGCGCCGCGCTGGAGGCGACCTATGACGCCATGGCGGTGCCGGGCCCCTACGCGCCCGACGCCGGTCCGGCGGGCCAGCGCGCGCTGCGTCTGGCTGCGCTTGGGCTGCTGAACCGGATCGACGGCGGGGCGCGGGCGGCGGCGCTGTGGGAAAGTGCTGGCAACATGACCGAAAAGCAGGGCGCGCTGATGGCCCTGATCGAGGCCGACCGGGCCGGGGATGCGCTTGCCCAGATGGAGGCGCAGTTCGGGGCCAACCGTCTGGTCATGGACAAATGGTTCATGGTCCAGCCGCTGGCCGCAAGCCCCGACCGCGCCCCCGAGATCGCCGCCGCGCTGGCCGAACGACCGGATTTCGACTGGAAGAACCCGAACCGTTTCCGGGCGCTTCTGGGCGGGCTTGCGGCGAACCACGCGGGCTTTCACCGCGCCGACGGGGCGGGCTATCGGTTCTATACCGACTGGCTTTTGCGTCTGGACCCGGTCAATCCCCAGACCACCGCGCGGCTGTGCTCGGCCTTCGAGACCTTCCGCCGCTATGACCCCGCCCGGCAGGCGTTGGTCCGGGCCGAGTTGCAGCGGCTGGCCGAACAGCCGGGCCTGTCGCGCAATACCGCGGAAATGGTCGGCCGCATTTTGGGGTATGACGCTTGACCCGGGTGGCGCTGGTCACCGGGGCAAGCTCGGGCATCGGGGCGGCTTCGGCGCTGGCACTCGCGGCCGATGGCTGGGATATCGCCGTGCACTACCGGGGCGACCGTGAAGGCGCCGAAAAGGTGGCGGCGGAAATCCGCGACATGGGTCAGCGGGCCGAGGTGCTACAGGCCGATCTGGCACAGCCCGACGGGCCGGATCTGCTGTTTCAGGCGTTTGATGCGCGTTTCCCAAGGCTCGACGCGCTGATCAACAATGCCGGCGCGGTCGATCTGGCGCGCCGCATCGACCAGCTGGACGCCGCGCGGCTGGCGCGCATGTTCGCCCTTAACCTGATCGCGCCATTTCTGTGCGCGGGTCATGCGGTGCGGCGCATGTCGACGGCGAAAGGCGGGCAGGGCGGTGTCATCATCAACATGTCCTCGGGCGCGGCGCGGCTTGGCTCGGCCAATGTCTATGCCGATTATGCCGCGGCCAAGGCCGGGATCGACCTGATGACCAAGGCACTGTCCGACGAGGTGGCGACCGAAGGCATCCGGACCGCAGCCATCCGTCCCGGCCTGATCGAAACCCCGATCCATGGCAAGGGCGGCGACCCGGACCGGCTGCGGAACTGGGTTTCGACGGTGCCGATGCGGCGCGCGGGCCGGCCCGAGGAAATCGCCGAGGCCGTGGTCTGGCTTTGCTCGGACAAGGCGAGCTATGTCACCGGCGCTATACTGGACGTGACCGGCGGGCGGTGATTCCGGCGGCCGATGATTCTGGCGGGCGGTGATTATCGCCGTGCCGAGGACAGTCTTTTCGGCAATTGGTTGTACCGTGGCGCTTGCCTGCCGCGCCATGCTGCCCTAGCACTATGACCGAATTGAGCTGATCAGGGGGACCGTCATGGCGGCGCGTATCGAGAAATCCGGCCTGCGGGTGAATGACGAACTGGCGCGTTTCATCACCGATGAGGCGCTGCCGGGGACCGGCGTGGACGCCGATCACTTCTGGGCCGGACTTGCCCGGCTGCTGCATGATTTCGGATTGCGCAACGCCGCCCTTCTGGACCGCCGCGAGACCCTTCAGGCGGCGATCGACGCATGGCATGTGGAACGCCGGGGCAAGCCGATCGACGTGGCTGAATACCGCGATTTCCTGACCGATCTGGGTTATCTGGTGCCCGAGGGCGACAGTTTCGCCATCGACACCCGGAACACCGATCCGGAATTCGCCAGCATCGCCGGCCCGCAGCTCGTCGTGCCGGTGATGAATGCGCGCTATGCGCTGAACGCCGCCAACGCCCGCTGGGGCAGTCTTTATGACGCGCTTTACGGCACCGACGCGCTTGGCGATCTGCCCACCGGCAAAGGCTATGACGCGGCGCGCGGGCAGCGCGTGATCGACTGGGGCCGCGATTTCCTGAACCGCGCCGCGCCGCTGGCCGATGGCTCATGGGCCGATATCGACGCGCTTTCGGTCAAGGACGGCGCGCTTGTCCCGGCGCTGAAGGATCCCGCACAATTCGCCGGCCATAACGGCGATGCCGCGAAGCCGACCGAGATATTCCTGCAAAACCACGGTTTGCTGATCAAGCTGGTGATCGACCCTTCGACCCGGGTCGGCGGCTCGGATCGGGCCGGGATCTCGGATATCGTGCTGGAATCGGCGATCTCGGCGATCATGGATTGCGAGGATTCGGTTGCGGCGGTCGACGGTCCCGACAAGGCGCTGGCCTATCACAACTGGCTGGGCCTGATGAAAGGCGATCTGACCGAAAAGCTGGAAAAGAACGGCAAGACCATCACCCGCCGCCTGAACGACGACGTCACTTATACCGGCGCCGACGGCAAGCCCCGCACCCACAAGGGCCGGGCGCTGATGCTGGTGCGCAACGTCGGGCACCTGATGACCACGCCCGCGGTTCTGGATGCCAAGGGCAATGAGGTTTATGAGGGGCTGCTCGACGCCATGGTGACCACGCTATGCGCCATGCACGACCTGCAAAAGACCGAAGGTTCGCGCAACTCGGTCACCGGCAGCATCTATGTGGTCAAGCCCAAGATGCACGGCCCCGAAGAGGTCGCCTTTGCCAGCGAGATCTTTGATTTCGTCGAGGAAACGCTGGGCCTGCCGCGCTATACCGTCAAGCTTGGCATCATGGACGAGGAACGCCGGACCAGCGCCAATCTGGCCGAATGCATCCGCGCCGCGCGCCACCGCGTCGCGTTTATCAACACCGGTTTCCTCGACCGCACCGGCGACGAGATCCACACCTCGATCGAGGCCGGCCCGATGCTGGCCAAGGGCGAGATGAAGACCCAGCCGTGGATCTCGGCCTATGAGGATCGCAACGTCGATATCGGGCTGGCCTGCGGGCTGGCCGGCAAGGCGCAGATCGGCAAGGGCATGTGGGCGGCGCCGGATAGGATGGCGGACATGCTGGCGCAGAAGATCGGCCACCCGAAATCCGGCGCCAATACCGCATGGGTGCCCAGCCCGACCGCCGCGACGCTGCATGCGACCCATTATCATGACGTCGACGTGTTCGCCCGGCAAAAGGAAATCCAGGCCGAGAACCGCCCGGCGCGGCTGGACGATCTGCTGACCATTCCGCTGGCCGGGGGGCGCAATTATTCGGACGACGAGATTCAGGCCGAGATCGAGAACAACTGTCAGGGTATTCTGGGCTATGTGGTGCGCTGGGTCGATCAAGGGGTCGGCTGTTCCAAGGTGCCGGATATTCATGACATCGGGTTGATGGAGGATCGGGCCACGCTGCGCATCAGCTCTCAGGCGCTGGCGAACTGGCTGCATCACGGCGTGATCTCGGAACAGCAGGTCATGGACGGATTGCGCAAGATGGCCAAGGTCGTGGACCGCCAGAACGAGGGCGATCCCCTGTATAAGCCGATGGCGCCCGGCTATGACGGCATCGCCTTTCAGGCGGCCTGCGATCTGGTGTTCCGGGGTCGCCACCTGCCTTCGGGCTATACCGAGCCGGTGCTTCACCAACGCCGCCGTCAGGTCAAGGAAGAGGCCTGAGCCGCATGATGGCGACCCTGATCCGTTTGCCGCAGGTCTGGGTTCTTGGTTTCGCGGTCATCGGCTGGCTGCTGGGAAGGTTGGTGCCGGTCCGGCTGCCCTTGGGTCTTGATCTGGCCGGCACGTTCCTGATCGTGGCGGGGATCGTGCTGATGATCTGGGCGGCGCTGATCATGCGGCGCGCCGGCACCACGGTCATGCCGGGGCAAAAGCCGGCGCGGCTGGTCACATGGGGCCCGTTCGCCTTCAGCCGCAATCCCATCTATCTGGGCGACGCGCTGGTCCTGACCGGGATCATGCTGGCCGGCCACGCGGTATTGGGCCTGATCATGGTGCCGGCCTTTATCCTTCTGGCCAACGCGCTGTTCATCCGCGCCGAAGAGGCCATGCTGTCGCGCGAATACGGTGCCGATTTCGCCGCCTATTGCGCTGTCACGCGCCGCTGGCTTTAATCGGCACCGGGCCCTGCGGTCGGGCGGGCGACATCTTTTTGGGGTGCTGATGATGAAACGCAGCGAAATCAACCGGATCATGGCCGATGCCAAGGAGATGATCAGGGCCGGGGGCTTTGCGCTTCCGCCATTCGCCTTCTGGACACCGGAAGAATTCAGCGCGAACCTGCCCGCCGCCCGGCGTATCGTCGACGCACAAATGGGCTGGGACATCACCGATTACGCCCAAGGCGATTTCAGCAAGACCGGGCTGTTCCTGTTCACGCTGCGCAACGGCGATCTGGCCGAGCTGAACGCCAGCCGGGGCATGGTCTATGCCGAGAAGCTGCTGATTTCGCGCGAAGGGCAGGTCACGCCCATGCATACCCATGTCATCAAGACCGAGGATATCATCAACCGCTCGGGTGCGACGCTGGCGATCCAGCTTTACGGCTCGGACGCGGCGGGGGCGATCGACCACGGCCGTGGCGTCACCGTCGATTGCGACGGCATCGCGCGCAAGGTCGCGGCAGGGGACATCCTGCGCCTTGCACCCGGGGAATCGGTCACGCTTCGGCCCGGCGACTGGCATGCCTTCTGGGGCGAGGGCGGTTCCGTGCTGGTGGGCGAGGTTTCGACCGTGAACGATGACCTGACCGATAATATCTTCGAGGCCGATATCGGCCGCTTCGCCGAAATAGACGAGGATGAGGCGCCGACCCATCTTCTGGTCAGCGATTATGATGCGTGGCTGGGTCCCCGCATGGTATGATAGCGCTAAATTCTATGCTTCCACGGACTTGTGAAATATTGTTGCGCGATGCTAGACATGCGCTGACGTCTTATAACCTTTTTCGGGGGGAACGCCGGTGAAGATCGGGGCATTGAAGGAAATCGAACCGGGCGAAGCGCGGGTGGCGGTCACCCCGGCCTCGGCCAAACACCTGCAAAAGCTGGGCTATGAGGTTTTCGTCGAGGCGGGGGCCGGCACCGGTTCGGGAATTTCGGATGCGGATTACGAGGCAGCCGGGGTCACCGTGGTGCCCACGGCCACCGCGCTGGTCGGCAAGGTCGATGTGATCGTCAAGGTCCGCCCGCCCACCGAAGCCGAAGTGAAGCGCCTGAAAGAGGGCCAGACACTGATCAGTTTCTTCTACCCCGGCCAGAACAAGGACATGCTGGATCTGGCGCGGCGTCAGGGCGTGAACACCATCGCCATGGATATGGTGCCGCGGATCAGCCGCGCGCAAAAGATGGACGCGCTGTCCTCGATGGCCAATATCGCGGGCTACCGCGCGGTGATCGAGGCCGCGAACAATTTTGGCCGGTTTTTCACCGGGCAGGTGACCGCGGCCGGCAAGACCCAGCCCGCCAAGGTGCTGGTGGTCGGTGCCGGCGTGGCCGGTCTGGCCGCGATCGGGGCGGCGCGCGGGCTTGGCGCGATCGTCTATGCCTTCGACGTGCGCCCGGAAGTGGCCGAGCAGATCAATTCGATGGGCGCCGAATTCGTCTATCTCGATTTCAAGGAAACGGCGCAGGACGGCGCCGCCACGGGCGGTTACGCCGCCCCCTCCAGCCCCGAGTTCCGGGAAAAGCAGCTTGAGAAATTCCGCGAGCTGGCGCCCGACATGGATGTCGTCATCACCACCGCGCTGATCCCCGGCCGGCCCGCGCCGAAGCTGTGGACCGAGGATATGGTGATGGCGATGAAACCGGGCAGCGTCATCGTCGATCTTGCGGCCGAGCGTGGCGGCAACTGCGAACTGACCGTCCCGGACGAGAAGATTGTGACCGAGAACGGCGTGACGATCATCGGCTATACCGATTTCCCCTCGCGCATGGGGGCGCAGGCGTCCGAGCTTTATTCGAACAACATCCGCCACATGATGGCCGACCTGACGCCGGCCAAGGACGGCGTCGTCGCCCATAACATGGAAGACGACGTGATTCGCGGCGCGACGGTGACTTATGCCGGCGACACCACCTTCCCGCCGCCACCGCCCAAGGTCGCGGCGATCGCGGCGCAAAAGCCGCGCGAGAAACCGAAGGAACTGACCCCCGAGGAAAAGCGCGCGGCCGAGGCTGCGGCATTCAAGGCCGAAACCCGGAACCAATATGTGCTTCTGGGCGTGGGCGCGGTGATCATGCTGCTGATCGGGCTGTTCGCCCCGGCCAGCTTCCTGTCGCATTTCATCGTCTTCGTTCTGGCCGTTTTCATCGGCTTCCAGGTGATCTGGAACGTCAGCCACTCGCTGCACACGCCGTTGATGGCCATCACCAACGCCATCTCCTCGATCATCATCGTGGGCGCGCTGATGCAGATCGGATCCGGGTCTTGGCTGATCGTGATCCTTGCGGCTTTGTCGGTCCTGATGGCCGGCATCAACATCTTTGGCGGTTTCCTGGTCACGCGCCGGATGCTGGCCATGTTCCAGAAGTCGTGAGGGGACGGACATGGACAACCAAATCTCGCCGGTAAGCCAGGTCATGCAGGAATTGCCGGCCTTCGGCTTTACCACCGCCGCCTATGTGGTCGCGGCCATTCTGTTCATTCTGGCGCTGGGTGGCCTGTCCGGACAGGAAAGCGCCAAGCGCGCGATCTGGTACGGCATCGTCGGCATGGCGCTTGCCGTGGTCGCCACGCTGATGGGACCGGGCGCGGGCAACTGGTTCCTGTCGCTGGTGATGATCGCCATCGGCGGCGCGGTCGGCTGGTACGTGGCCACCCGCGTCAAGATGACCGAGATGCCGCAACTGGTCGCCGCCATGCATTCGCTGGTCGGTCTGGCGGCGGTATTCGTCGGCTTCAACGCCCAGATCGAACTGGGCCGGGTCCTGCGCGCCCGGGCCGCCGACGCCGCCGAAACCTTCCACGGTTTCGCGGCCGTTCTGGCCCACAAGACCCCGCCCGAGATCGCCATGCTGAAGATCGAGGTGGCACTCGGCATCTTCATCGGCGCGGTGACCTTTACCGGCTCGATCGTCGCCTTCGGCAAACTGGCGGGCAAGATCGACGGCAAGCCGAAAAAGCTGCCGGGCGGCCATA
The DNA here is from genome assembly GCF_042680785.1 of Paracoccus pacificus. Classification (NCBI taxonomy): domain Bacteria; kingdom Pseudomonadati; phylum Pseudomonadota; class Alphaproteobacteria; order Rhodobacterales; family Paracoccaceae; genus Paracoccus; species Paracoccus pacificus. The sequence continues at coordinate 957 of NZ_JBHUEN010000020.1, read as the reverse complement.
TGCTGAACGCGGGTGCGGCGCTGCTGGCGCTTTTGTGCACCATCCTTTACTGCGCCGGCTGGGGGCCGGACGGGCTGTGGCTGATCCTGATCGCGCTTGCCGCCTTCTTCATCGGCTATCACCTGATCATGGGCATCGGCGGCGCCGACATGCCGGTTGTCGTCTCGATGCTGAACAGCTATTCCGGCTGGGCGGCGGCGATGATCGGCTTTACCCTGTCGAACGACCTGCTGATCGTCACCGGCGCGCTGGTCGGGTCAAGCGGTGCGATCCTGTCCTATATCATGTGCAAGGCGATGAACCGCAGCTTTGTCAGCGTGATCCTTGGCGGCTTCGGCGGCACCACCGGCCCGGCAATGGAGATCGAGGGCGAACAGATCGCCATCGACGCCGAGGGCGTGGCGGCGGCGCTGAACGATGCCGATGAGATCATCATCGTGCCGGGCTATGGCATGGCGGTGGCGCAGGCGCAGCAATCGGTCAGCGAACTGACCCGCAAGCTGCGGGCGGCGGGCAAGAAGGTCCGCTTCGCCATCCACCCGGTCGCCGGCCGCCTGCCGGGCCATATGAACGTGCTTCTGGCCGAGGCGAAGGTGCCCTATGACATCGTGCTGGAAATGGACGAGATCAACGAGGATTTCCCGAATACCGACGTGGTCATCGTCATCGGCTCGAACGACATCGTGAACCCGGCCGCGCAGGACGACCCGAACAGCCCCATCGCCGGCATGCCGGTGCTGGAGGTCTGGAAAGCCAAGCAGGTCTTTGTCAGCAAACGCGGTCAGGGCACCGGCTATTCCGGCATCGAGAACCCGCTGTTCTTCAAAGAGAACACGCGCATGTTCTATGGCGACGCGAAACAGTCGATCGACGCGCTTCTGCCGCTGATCAACTAGAGGGCGTCTTCATTCAGGCCAACCAGGCCATGGCGCATGCGATGGAGACGAAGGCCTTGAA